>CAZDGZ010000106.1:0-7038 GCA_964505165.1 uncultured Anaerolineaceae bacterium
ATGGCAATGACGCCGTCCGCGCCTTTGGTGCGGATGGTATCGCAGTAGGTTTTCATTGTGCCGTCTTCGCCGATAGGCAGCCCTTCCATTTCGATAATGAAATCACCGCCTTTAAGTCCGGCTTTATCAGCGGCGGAGCCGGATTCGACGGAGTACACCCATACACCGGAAATACTTCCGTCGTCCGCTGCGAGAATTTCGCCATTGATGCCTATGCTGTCAATGTTTTCTCCGTTTTTGAGTTTTTCGATGATTTCCTTGGCTTCGACATTGGCGATTGCGTAGAATTGGTTGACGCCGACGTTGGAGGTCGCATAGTTTACGCCGACCACCTGTCCGTCAGAGGTGACGAGAGGTCCGCCGGAGTTTCCGGGGTTGATGGTGGCATCATGTTCGATGACGTAATCAATGGATGCCCAACTGCTTTCGCCGTTTGCTTTTTCTTTTGAGACAATCCCGCGTGTCAGCGTATATTCAGGGTCGCCGAGAGGGAATCCCGCAGCATACACTTCCATGCCAACTTTTGGAGCCTCGTCATACCAAGCGAGGAAGGGATAGTCTTCTCCTTCTAAATCAATGAGCGCCAAATCTGAACATTCATCTACGGCGACGATGCGGGCGTTGTAGACGGTCGTACTGTCTCCCCCGACATATACTTTGAGCCGCGCCGCGCCGGTGACAACGTGATTGTTGGTGACGACCAAGCCGGAGGGGTCAATGATGAACCCCGTACCTGCGCCGGCTCCGATATATTCACCTTCCTGAGGGTCAACGAATGACCCTTCCGCGACGATTTGCACGACGGCGGAACGTACATCTTCGAGGGAAGAAACCGGCTGTGGACCCGCCGGGGTCGCGGTCGCCGGAATTTCCGTTGGCGCGGAGGTTGGCTGTTGTGTCGTGTTTCCGATGTTGCACGCACCAGCAATCAACAAAACTAGAAGGGCAATAGAAAAAATGGTTTTGCGGGACATGGTCTCTCTCCTGTTCGAAAATGGTCATTCAGAGAAATTTAATGTTGAAATTGTAACAGAAAATCGCAGAGAATTTTTTACTGTCTATTTCCCCAATTCCCTCGCGTTGACATCCCTCTCCCGTAAAGGTACAATCCTCCCGCACGCTCATTTTTCCAACGGAGGATAGGATGCTTTCAGAATTCAAGAAATTCATCATGCGCGGCAATGTACTCGATTTAGCCGTCGCGGTTATCATTGGCGGCGCCTTCGGGAAAATCATCGGCTCGCTCGTCAACGATATTCTCATGCCCATTATCGGTCTGATTTTGGGAGGCGTGGATTTTTCCGGGCTGTCTTTCGTGGTTGGGGACGCGGTCATCGCGTATGGCTCGTTTATTCAGGCGATTGTAGATTTCCTCATTATCGCATTCGTCATTTTCCTCATTATTAAAAGCGCGGAAGCGCTGAAAAAGGAAGAACCTCCCGCGCCTCCCGCCGAACCGACGACGAAAACCTGTCCTTATTGCTTTACCGAAATTCCCGTGAAGGCTACGCGTTGCCCGAACTGTACCTCCAAATTAGACGATTAAGCAAAAAATGCGGAGAAAGCCTCCGCATTTTTTCTCTCAAGGCATTGTATGGACTTCTCCTCTCTTCTCGAAACGCTTAATCCGCAGCAGCAGCGCGCGGCGACCGCAGATGACGGCCCCGTGCTGGTGCTCGCGGGTCCCGGCTCTGGAAAGACGCGCACGCTCACCTTCCGAATCGCGTATCTTCTCGACGTGAAGGGGATTCGTCCGTATCGTATTCTCGCGGTCACGTTTACGAACAAAGCCGCGAGAGAAGTTCGGGAGCGGGTGGATTCTCTTCTCGGCGAGGAAAAAACGGAGGGAATTTGGCTTGGCACGTTTCACGCGACCTGCGCGCGGATTCTGCGCCGGGAATCTCTCTCGCTGCCCTTCGATTCTAACTTCGTCATTTTCGACGCGGACGACCAGCGAAACGTGGTCAAAACCGCCATCCACGATTTGAATCTGGATGACAAACGCTACCGCCCGCGTGCCGTTCACGCGGCGATTTCCAACGCGAAAAACGAACTCATCGAACCGGCGGATTTCCCCGTCCAGACGTATCGGGACGAGGTCGTGAAACGCGTTTACGAGCGGTATCAGGATTTATTGCTCCAAAACAATGCCCTCGATTTCGATGACCTTTTGTTCTGGACCGCGCGGCTTCTCGAAGAATTTCCCGAAACGCGCGAGCGCTATGCCTCCCGCTTCGAGCATCTCCTCGTGGACGAATTCCAAGATACGAATATGGCGCAATATGTCTTGCTCAAACATCTGGCGTCCGTACATCGGAATCTCTTCGTCGTCGGCGACCCGGACCAATCCATCTACGGCTGGCGCGGTGCAGATTACCGGAATATCTATCGTTTCGAGAAAGATTTCCCCGAAGCGGAACTCATCCTCCTAGAGCAGAATTACCGTTCCGTTCAGCGTATCCTCGATACCGCGATGGCGGTGATTCAAGCCAACCCAAATCGCAAAGACAAACGCTTGTTTACCGAACGAGGGGAAGGCGAAAAGGTTTTTTATTACGAAGCGGCAGATGATTATGCCGAAGCCGCGTTCGTGGTGGATACGATTCTCCATCTCACCGCGAAAGGGGAGGTAAAGCCGCAGGAATGCGCCGTTATGTATCGCACGAACGCACAATCCCGTTTGTTGGAAGAAGCCTTTTTGCAAGCGCGAATTCCGTACAAACTCGTCGGCGCACAACGTTTCTATGGACGACGCGAAATCAAAGATATTCTCGCCTATTTGCGGCTCATTCACAATCCTGCCGACCAAGTGAGCCTCACGCGTGTTGTCGCTGTGCCGCCGCGTGGAATTGGCAGTAAGACTCTGATGGCATTGCATCTCGCGGCGCAGAAAGCCAAACTTCCTCCCGGGGTTCTTCTCCTCGAACTCGGCAGAAACGCGGAGTCTCCTTGGTTCGATGCTTTCTCCTCGCGTGCCGCCGCGCCGCTGGCTCGTTTCGGCGCGTTGCTTGCTGAGTGGCATGACGAGGCGAAAATCCTTCCCGTCAGCGAACTTTTCGACAAGATTCTCGAAGACCTTCGCTATCAGATGTATCTCGGCGACGACGAGGAAGGCAGAGACCGATGGGAAAACGTCATGGAACTTCGACGACTCGCCGCCGAATACGACGACCGTACCCTCGGCGAATTTCTCGAAACCGTCGCGCTCGTTTCTGACCAAGATACACTCGACAACACGGATGCTCCCTCTCTGATGACTCTCCACGCGGCGAAAGGGCTGGAATTCCGCGTGGTCTTCATCGTCGGGCTGGATGATGGGGTGCTGCCCCATTCGCGTTCTTTCGACGAGGTGGAATCGCTTCGGGAGGAGCGCCGCCTCTTTTATGTCGGAATCACGCGTGCCAAAGACAGACTCTATCTCGTGCGCGCGCTTCAACGTGGACGCTATGGCTCGGCGGAACTTACCGACCCTTCCCGATTTCTCGATGATATTCCGCAGGATTACCTAAACGGCGTCCGCCGCGGCGCCCCCCGGCGGAAATCTCCCTCCCGGTGGATGCCGAAACGGACTCAGGGCAGTTCTCCCCGCGTTATGGCAGCGCGGTACCGCGTCGGAGACCATGTCCGCCACCCCGTTTGGGGAGCGGGAATCGTCCTCAAAAGCGAATTGCAAAAAGACGAGGAAATCGTGACGGTTGTCTTCGAAAGCGAAGGAATCAAACGAGTCGCCGCGTCGGTGGCGCGGTTGGAAAAGCAATAAACTGCCCGGTGACCATAAACAGGAAGGAAAGATGAACGAAACTCTGAAAATCGTTATCCCGATGGCTGGGTGGGGAACGCGTATGCGTCCGCATACCTGGTCGAAACCCAAACCGCTGGTTCCCCTCGCGGGGAAAACCGCGCTCGATTACCTCCTCGAGCCGTTTCAAACCCTCCCCGATTCTTTCGATGTGGAATACCTCTTCATCGTGGGTCCCTATCTCGGCGAAACGCAGATTCCGCCTTATATCGCGCGGCATTATCCGCAGTTTCGCGCGCGGTATCCCGTTCAGCATGAGATGAAGGGACAATCGCACGCCATTTACTTGACGCGCGAATGGCTGCGCGGCCCGATGGTGATGATTTTCTCCGATACGCTCATTGATGCGGATTTCGCCTTTCTCGCGGAGGAAAAATCGGATATCGTTGCGTGGGTCAAACCCGTTCCCGACCCTCGGCGTTTTGGCGTCGCGGTGACGGATTCTTCCGGCAGGGTGAGCCGCCTCGTCGAAAAACCGGATACGATGGAAAATAACCTCGCGGTCGTGGGATGCTATTATTTTCGAGAGGGCGAGGCGCTGATTTCCGCTATCGAGGAGCAGATACGCCGCGATGTGCAGTTGAAAAACGAGTATTTTCTCGCCGATGCCATCAACATCATGCTCGAACGCGGCGCTTCGATGCGCGTGGAGCGGGTGAATCAATGGCTCGACGCGGGCACGATTGACGCCGCGCTCGAAACCAACGCGGTTTTGCTCGACCGTTTCGCGGAGGAGACTCCGCCCGCCTTCCCGAATACGACGATTCTCCCGCCGGTGGCGATTCATCCCTCCGCCCTCATCGAGAACGCGGTGATTGGTCCTCATGTCTCGATTGGCGCGAATTGCGAAATTCGAGATAGCCGAATCGAAGAGTCCATTCTCGGAGAGGGGACGCGGGTATACGCGGCGGCGCTGACTCACTCGCTTGTCGGAGCGAACGCGGAAATCCGAGGGCGAGGCGCAGAGGAGCCGCCTCTTTCGTTGAATGTCGGGGATTCTTCTCGAATTCGTGTGGGAGGCGAACCGCCTTCCGCATCCACATAACTAAAAAAGAGGAAACTATGTCTACCTACCTTTCCAAACGAGTCGCCGGATTGAAGCCTTCCGGTATTCGCAAATTTTTCGACATCGCCGCGACAATGGACGATGTGATTTCTCTCGGCATCGGTGAGCCGGATTTCACGACGCCGCCTCCGATTTTGGAGGCGGGAATCCGCTCGCTGCAACGCGGGGAAACGCATTACACCTCGAACGCGGGGAAGATAGAACTCCGCGAGGCTATTGCGGATAATCTCCGCTCTCGGTATGGGGTTTCGTATGACCCTGCGACGGAACTTATCGTGACCGTAGGCGTTTCGGAGGCGTTGTATTTGGCGATGACCGCGCTTCTCGATGCCGGGGACGAGGTGATTATTCCGACGCCTTGTTTCGTCTCGTATCAGGCGGAGGTGATTCTCGCGGGCGGTGTGCCGGTGGAAATTCCGAGCCGCATGGAAGATGATTTCCAGTTGGACCCCGAACGGATTCGCGCGGCAATTACGCCTCGGACGAAAATCATCTTTATCGGGTATCCGAATAATCCGACGGGGGCGGTTGCCTCGCGGGAGGTCTTGTCCGAGGTGGCGAAAATCGCGGAAGAACACGATTTGATTGTCATTTCCGATGAAATTTACGACCGCTTGGTTTATGGATTCGAGCATGTTTGTGTGCCCTCGCTGAATGAGGATATTCGCAAGCGGACGATTTTGCTCGGCGGGTTTTCGAAAGATTACGCGATGACCGGCTGGCGCGCGGGGTACGCGGCGGCGCCTGCTGAGATTTTGCAAGGGATGTTGAAAGTCCATCAATATACGATTATGTGCGCTTCGACGACCGCTCAAGATGCCGCGCTGGAGGCGCTTCGCAGCGGGGACTCTTATGTAGAAGAGATGGTCGCGGAATACGACCGGCGCCGCCGTCTCATCGTGGATGGGCTGAATCGTCTCGGATTGAAGACCTTCGAGCCGAAGGGCGCGTTTTACGCGTTCCCGAATATCGCGGCGAGCGGCATGAGCGCGGACGAGTTCGCGACGAAACTTCTCGAAGAAGAGCATGTCGCGGTCGTTCCCGGCGAGGCGTTTGGCGCGGGCGGGGAAGGTTTCGTCCGATGTTCGTATGCGACCCAGTACGAGAAAATCGAGGAAGCGCTTCACCGCATGGAACGTTTCATGCAGCGCTACGGATAGCCTTTGCGTGCCGTGAAATTTCTACGAAAAGGAGGAATGCGTATGAGGAAGAGTCCATTTTTCCCGAAACGTTTTTCGTATCGAGGGATTGGACGGGCTGCGGGCGTGATTCTTCTTTTCAGCCTGATTCTCTCGTCATGCACCGCGCCTGTTACCCTGCCTCCGCCCGAACCCCTCGGGACGACCGAAGCGTATCCCCTTGAAACGAAACCGCCGGTGCCCGAAGGTCCGAAAGTGGATTTGTTCGGGCAGATGACCGAGGCGCAAGTTTCTTGTCTGCAAAGTCACTGGGATGAGGAGACGTTTCAGGCGATTACGACCTATCAGCGCCCGCCTACGCCGGAGGAGGAAGGCGTTTTGAAAGAATGCGGGTTGCTGCCGGGAGAATCGCAGTCCCCGCCGCCGCAAACGCCGCCTCCCAGCCCGCCGCCGAACTCCGGCGAGAAGAATCCGCCTCCGAAGGACAAAGGCGGCGGCAAAGTGGATGAACTGGGACCGCGAGGGCATCAAATCATGTATGCGCTCAGCGAAGACGGGTTGAACTGGACCGTGAGCGACGAGGTCATCCGTGACGCCGGTTCCGTGCCGGAGGTGCTGCGCCTCCCGAATGGCGATATGCTGATTTACTTCGTGGATGGCAATTCTCCCGCGCCCGGATTGCTGAAAGGATCCCTCGAGGAGGGATGGACGCAAATCCCGATGGGAATCGAAAACGGTCCCCGAAACGGAATCGTAGACCCTGACGCGGTTCTCCTGCCGGATGGACGCGTGCGTCTCTTTTACCTCGATGCTGTTCCCGAAGATATGAACGCGCCGCGCGCGGTCTACAGCGCGATATCGGAGGACGGCATTCACTTCACCCAAGAAGAGGGGATTCGCATTGCCGTACAGCGAATCACCGACCCCAGCGTCATCCGCCTCCCCGATGGTTCTTGGATGATGGCGCTCTCGGAGGGCGGGGTGACTCACCTCGCGGCGAGTCCCGACGGCGGCGAATTTACGTTGACGGGCGT
>CAZDGZ010000107.1:0-6848 GCA_964505165.1 uncultured Anaerolineaceae bacterium
TGCTATCGAGGCAATGGTGAGATATATCAATTCGAATGTCTATTTGGATAGATGATTTTCCTGACCTCGTTTCGCCAAACGAAACATCTACGCTCCTCTGGTAGAAATCCGGGGGAGCGTTTTTTTAGGTATAATTCCAAAAAATCTTTTTAGAAAGAGGATACTCGAATGTTCGTTATCTGGGGCAAAAAACGGGTTGAGAAAAAAGTAGGCTATGTGGCAGAATTCTGTCCAATTTGCAGAGATATACGACCCTTTTTGGTTTCGCGCGTCGGGTTGGCGCCTCACATATATTATTTTGCTTTCAATGAAGGAAAGTTAATTGGTCATGTCGCGGAATGTCAAACTTGCCGAGCCAAAATCCCCGTCAATTCTTTGAAATATAAAGCGCTCCTAAGCAGCATTGCCAACAAAGATATTGAAACGCTTATTGCACAAACGTATCCCGATTTACGAACGGATTATGCAGAGCGGCTAAGCCTTGAGGAACGAATCAAGAGACATGAAATGCTTTCCTCTCCAGAGCGCGAAGCGCTTCTGCTAGAACCTTTTACCTATCTTTCAAGCAAGGTCGAAGAAAAATATGCCAAGGCTACCTTGGATAATAAAAGTCGTTTTGGCTGTTTTGGAACGATTGCGTTGGTTGTATTGCTATCATGTGTGTCCTCTACGCTTGCAATGTTAGAGGCGGAATTGGCTCACGACATCATGTCCATCATCGTTATTTTGGTAGCAACCTTCGGCTTTGCGTATACAGTGATACAGATAATGTTAGGTCCAAGACGCTTCGTCAAAAAAGAAATAATTCCTCTTTTGGCACAAGCCTTACTCCCTCTGAATCCAACCCAAGCCGAGATTACTCGACTCTTGAATTACTTCAAGGCTAGAGGCTTCAAAATCGGGCAAAAAATCAGCGACAAAAAATTATGGGAGGCATTGCAAGAAATTCGCCATTAGTCGGATAGTCCGGTAGTCGGGCAAGAGAGCGAATTAGGCGGTTCGGGCGGTGGGGTGGGGGAGTTCCGTGCAGGCTGCGAGAAGGGACCGCGCGCAGCCTTGTACGCCCCAAGACAAGACCTGTTTGGGAAACAAGCCATCTCAAGAGACAAAACAATCTTTCGCAGGAAGCAAGAGGGGGGTTGACAAAAAGCGCGCCGCACTATAAAATGCTTATGCTTTCGATAAGTATAATTACCGCAAACATAAGAAATTCGACACTTCGGTCGTTTCGCAAGAAAGAAGATTGGAAAAATGCCAGAATCCCCGACAATCGAAACCGCAGCGGAGCGTTACATCGAAATGGTACGTATGTCCCGTTCGCCGCATACCGCCCGCGCGTATCAGAACGCCCTCCGTTTCTTCCTCCGCGTTCTGCAAGACGAAGAAAATTTTTCTCCGCAAAGCCCCGTGCGCACGTTGAACGAAGATGCTATCCTTCCGCTCATTCGCGCGCTCAACCTCTATGCGCCTGCCAGTGAACGAGTCTACGTTCAGGCTGTCAAAGGCTTCTATCAATATCTCGCGGCGGAACGTCTCGCAGAAATCAATTTGCCGAGGCTGACCCTTCTCATCAAACAGCGCACCCGGCGCACGGGGATGCGCCTCCCCCAATTTCCCAGAGAAGAGATTGAAGCGACTCTCGAATATGTGAAAACCATCACGGAGCGGGAATTCGACGACTCAAACGCTCGACTACGCGCAATGCGGGATCGAGCCTTCCTGCTCACCCTCGCCGACACCGGACTCCGCGTCCACGAAGCCTGCGCGCTGCGACGCGGGGATATAGACTGGAACGAAGGGCGCGCCATCCTCATCGGCAAAGGCGACAAAGAAGCCGTCGTGCGTTTTTCCACCCGCTCGATGGAGGCGCTCCGCGCGTATCTCCGCCTGAGACAGCCTCTCGACGGCGCGTCAGGGAAGCCTCTCCCCTCCCTCCCCCTCTTCGCGCGGCACGACAAAGGCGCGGGGAGCAAAATCAAACCCATAAGCACCACAACCGGCAGGAATATCGTCAAAACGAGGGTTCGAGAAGCCCTGGGCGAAGAAGCCGCTCTGCGGATTACGCCCCATTCGTTTCGACATTATTTCGTCACGACCATACTCCGCGCAACCGGCAACCTGAAACTCGCACAAGAACTCGCGCGTCACAGCAACATCGCCGTCACACAGCGATACGCGCATCTCTCCGACGATGAACTAGACAGGGGGTATCACGAGGTTTTCGAAGACTCCTCCTCCAGCGCCCGCAATTTTCGCGACCAATAGAGATTCGAGAACGCCCAATTTGCCCGCAGGACGAAAGAAAGATTGCTCACCGCGCCCAGCGCCGCGCCGAGTCCGCGTGAAAGCGCGTCGGGCGGAGAATCCGGCTGAAGAACGGAATCAGGCATCCCGTCGAAAGGATTCGAGAGAACGCGTCGAGGCGGAAGCGGCGTCTCCTCCAGAAACGCGCGCAGGGCAGCGCGTTCCTCCTTCGTCATCCATTTCGGGACATCAGAGGTCGCGCGGAAATTGCACCGCCGCGCGGTTTCTTGAAGAATCCGCTTTTGTGATTCGTCCAGCGAGAGAAGGCGGGTGCGGAAGTACACCACGTCCGGGTCCGTATGCGCCAGCGGACGAAGCCAGAGCCGATGCAGCGAGGTGCGAATAGCATTCTTCGCCCCCGGCATGGCAGGATTGACGAAAAGGTGCGCGTCGCGGTGATTTTCCCACCAAGGGGCGACATCGGGACCAATCCGCAAGCCGTCGCAGAGTCCGAGAGAAGGCAAAATAGGCGCGCCGCACGCGAGGAAATACGCGTCCTGCCCCATCGCCTCGCGCATCAAGCGGAGCGCCTCGCGGTAGGCGGCTTCTCGCGGCATGGGACGGAAACGCACGCCCTCCAGCGCGCCCGCGTAGAGGAAATCGAGTTTGAGATAGTCGTAGCCCCACGCCCGAAAACGCGCCATCATCTCGCGGAGATAATCTTGCGCGGCGGGATGCGTGGTATCGAGGGCGTAGAGAGGTTCTCCCCAATTGAAGCCGGCGGAGACCGGTTTGCCGCGAGAATCCCGAAGCAGAACGCCGGGCGTTTCGCGCAGCAAGGGCGAATGCCGCGTAAGGAGAAGAGGCGCCGCCCACAACCCGGGAGTCAATCCCGCCGCGCGGATGTCCTTCGCGAAGCCGTCCATGCCGGAGGGAAATTTCTCGTTTGGATGCCAGTCGCCGATGCCGCGCTGCCAGCCGTCATCAATTTGGAAGACCTCGAAAGGTTCGCCGCGAAGGTCTTCGAGAACCGTGCGAAGGCGCGCTTCGGAGATGTGCGTATAAAAGGAATACCACGAACACCAAACCCTCGGCGGATTTCCGCGCGCGGACGCGTCGAGGGAATCCCGCAAGGCGTTTGCGTACGCGTCGAAGACTTCCGATTCTGCGCCCGACGCGAGGAACCATCGAATCGGCGTGGACGCGCGTCCCTCCAAGACGCCGCCGCGCAGAAAGACGTGGGCATCCATGCCCAGCGCGCCGAGAAGAAAGACCTCGCCATTTTCCAATTTCGCCGCGCCGACCCAAGAGCCATGCGGCGCGCGTTCCCGGATGAACGCGGCATCATATTGCAGCGGATGAACCCGCGAGGGACGAGGCGTCGTCAGCCGCGAATCGGCGGGGATCCACATTGCGGGACTCCACGATTGCCAGCCGTGACGATAATACAATGCCGGTTTTTCGGGCAACGTCAGGGTCGCGGTTTGAGTCTCCTCGAGAATGTGATTCGTCGTCAACGTTGATTTTCCTCCTGTGTTCGAAGATGTAAACGCGCGGCAAGGCGCGTCATCGGATGGTCAGCGGAGCGATGGACTCCATCGTGAATTTGAGCGCGGCACGACGCGCCGGGCGCAACGACGGGGATATCTCCTTCTTCGCGCAACGCGGGGAATAACGCCAACTCCCCCACTTTCATCGAGAGGTCGTAATGCTCCGCTTCGTAGCCAAACGCGCCTGCCATGCCGCAGCAGCCTGTAGGAAGGATTTCCACCTCGTAGCCGACCGCGCGAAGCACTTCGGCTGTCGCCTCCTGCCCTACGGGGTATCCATCCTCCGCAGGAGGGCGCGCTTTTTGATGGCAGTGCCCGTGCAGGAGAATTTTGGCTTTTTTCTCTTTTTGTGTGGGCGTAGGGGAAGGGTGTGAGTATATGGTATTGACTACGCGAAGTATCGGCTTTTCTCCCGACGAGTCGGGGCGCAGCAGAAACTCCTCCGCAAGCCACGCGCGTGAAGCCGCGCGGCGCGCGTGAGCATCATTCGGGAAGAAGTCGAGGAACTCGTCGCGGAGGGTATAAATCTCCGAAGGCTCCGCGCCGATGATGGCAAAACGCCCTTCCGGGTCGAGACGGGCAATCGCGTCCAAAACCGCGCGGGCATGACGTTTTGCCGCGTCGAGGAAAGATTTGGAAATCAACGTCCGCCCCGCGCCGAGAATCGGCAAGACGAGGACGCGAACTCCCGCCGCCGCGAGGACCTCCAACGTCGCGGCTTCGATATCCGGCTCGAAATAACGCGTGAACGCGTCGGGGAGATAAAGGACGGTTTCCACCGCCTCCGCTTCCGAGAGAGGGCGCGGCGCATGCGCGCGCATTCGGAAACGCGGCAACTCTCGTTCCGAGGCGACCCCCAGCGCTATCTTCAAGAGCGCGTCCGTCGGCGGAAAATACATCAACGCGTTGAAGAGCGCGGGGACGCGCCCTCCCCAAACCGCGAGTCTCCCAATATAGCCGAAGACATAATCCCGAAGGCGGCGGCGATGGGTTTGATAGTAGCGATGAAAAAACTCGTATTTCAACTTCGCCATATCCACGCCGGAGGGACATTCGGCTTTGCACCCCTTGCATGCGAGGCAAAGGTCGAGGGCTTTCGCAACCGCCTCCTCGAGGAGCGCGAAACGCTCCCGCACGCCGCGTTCCGCCTCCACCATCATCGAGCGGAGGAGATTCGCGCGTCCGCGCGTGGCGTTGGCTTCCTCCCGCGTCGCCTGAAAAGAGGGGCACATCAGCCCCTCGGACTTCCGGCAAACGCCCGCACCGTTACATTGCGACACCGCGCCAAGCAAGCCGCCCTGGCGCGAAAAATCCAGAACAGGCTGCCACGCCGTATCCTGTGGAAAGGCGCGGAGATTCTCATCCATCGGGGACGGGTCTACGATTTTGCCGGGGTTCAGGAGTCCTTTCGGGTCGGCAGCCGTCTTCAATCGCCGGAACGCCGAAGCGACATCCTGCCCATACACCTGAGAAATCCACTCCGAGCGCGCCAGCCCGTCGCCGTGTTCGCCCGTCATCGTCCCGCCAAGACGCAAAACCAGCGCGAGGGTTGCCTCCGCAATAGCGCGAATTTCCGCGCCGCCGACCTCCCCACTCATCAAATCCACCGCCGGACGAATATGCAGACATCCCGCCGAGGCATGCGCGTAAAAAGCCGCCGTCGTCCCGTGCGCCGCGAGGATACGTTCCATCTCGCGGGCAAACTCCCCCAACCTTTCGACGGGGACTGCACAGTCTTCGATGAACGCGACCGGACGCGCCCGCGCGGGCGTGGACATGAGAATCCCTAAGCCGACTTTGCGGACTGTCCAGACATGGCGCTGCGCGTCTTCGGTAGTGGCTACGCGAACCCCGTCGAGGCGGAGCGCATCGCTCAACGCCGCCGCGTGACTCTGAACTTCGGCTGTCGTCTCACCGGAAAATTCCACCGCCAACAGCGCGGCAGGGTCGCCTTCGACGAAATCCACGAGCCGCGCATACGCGGGGACGCCGCGCGCCAGATGAATCAATTCGCGGGGAATCAACTCCACCGCCGAAGGAGAAAATTCCAAGATACGCGGCACGGCTTCGCAGGCGGCAACGATATCGGGAAAAGGGAGAATCGCCAACACGGTCGCGGCGGGTTTCGGGACAAGGCGGAGCGTCAGCGAGCGGAAGACCGCCAGGGTCCCTTCCGAACCTGCCAAAAGCGGCGCGAGATTCTCCGCAGAACGCGGCGGCGGGTACGCGCCCTCCCATTGCGGCGGACGAGAAGGCGACCAAGGGAGGAGATAATTCAGACGATAGCCGGAGGTGTTCCGCCACGTTTTCGTCCAATTTTCGCGGATGATCTCGGCATAAGATTCGCGGATATCCTCCGCCGCCGCGAGAATGGCGCGATACCGCTCTCCGCCGCGTCCGTCCTCACCGAAACGCGCGAGGGAGCCATCCGAAAGAAGGACCTCCGCCGCGAGGATGTGGTCCGCCGCCATCCCGTAGCGAATAGAATGCGCGCCGGTCGCGTTGTTGCCAATCACCCCGCCTACCGTCGAACGGTCTCCAGAAGCAGGGTCTGGTCCAAAAGTCAAGCCGTACCGCGCGGCGGCGCGGTTCAACGTCGAGAGAAGGAGCCCAGGCTCCACCGTCGCGGTTCGGGATTCCGGGTCGAGCGAGAGGAGCGCGTCTAAATAGCGAGAAAAATCCAAGACGAGGGCTTTTCCAATCGCTTGTCCCGCGAGGCTGGATCCAGCGCCTCGCGGCAAAATCGGAATCTCGTATTTCGCCGCGAGGGTCACTGCCGCTATCAAATCCTCCTGCGTCTTCGGGATGAGGACACCCAACGGTTCGATTTGATAAATTGAGGCATCTGTGCTGTACAAAACCCGCGAGGCCGCGTCTACGCGAATCTCACCGGAAAACTGCCTGCCAAGTTCGTGGATGAAATCTTGATGGAGGGTCATGGGGGATATTATAAGTTAGTTCGGTAGTTGAGTAGTCTGTTAGTCAGATAGTCGGCTAGTCTTGTAGTCGGGGAGGGCTGATGATTTGGGAGTCTTTTTTCCTGCAAAGGGAAAT
>CAZDGZ010000108.1:0-6731 GCA_964505165.1 uncultured Anaerolineaceae bacterium
TTTCTCCCAGTATGCCACATTTACAGCCTGCTATCAACCTAGATTTGACCAAGTACTACCCAACTACGAAACTACCGAACCTCCAACCAAGTATGTTCGTTCGATGGTATAATCCTGCACCGTATGAGCGAAGAACCTTCCTCCCAAAAGACGAAAATTTGCCCAACCTGCGGTACGCGGCTCAGCGAAAACGCGACCCGCTGTCCGGTTTGCGGCACGGAACTTGTTGCCGGCGCGGCGACGCCTGTCTCGGAAAAGAACCTTCAGGCAAGCCGAATGCCGGAAATTACGCTTTCTCTTCCTGCCGCGTTGGGATTGCTGGCGCTTTTCCTCCTCGTCGGGGCTGCGGCGGTTTTCTTGACCCTCCGCACAACGGGACGTGTGACGGAACCCACGCCTGTCCCTACGCCGACGATGACGGTCACGGTCACGCCGACGCCGACCGAGACGCTGACGCCGACCCCCATCCCTACCGCGACGCCGCAGCCGCCCTTCGACTATACCGTCGCTGCCGGCGATACCTGCTCCTCCATCGCGCTGACCTTTGGCGTCTCGGTACAGAGCATTATCATCCTGAACAACTTACCCGCCTCCTGCAATAATTTGGTTGTGGGTGAAACGCTGAAAATCCCCTATCCCACGCCGACGCCGCCTCCCGCGCCGACCGCAACGCTGGAAGCCGCGGAAGCCACGCGCGCCGCGTGTGATACCGTCAACTACACGGTGCAGGAAAACGATACCCTCTCCAGCATCGCCGCGAATTACGCTGTGCCGCAAGAAGCCATCAAATCCTATAACGGCTTGAGCACCGATACCGTTTTCCTCGGCATGTCGCTGGTTATTCCGCTTTGTGAACGCGCGGCGACCCCCGGCCCGACTCCGACGCCGACGATTCCGCCGCCCTATCCTGCGCCGAATCTCCTCCTTCCGCCCGATGGCGCGTCTTTCTCCCTCGCCAACGATACCGTCACCCTGCAATGGGCCTCTATCGGCACGCTTCGAGACAACGAAGCCTATCAAGTTACGGTTGTGGATGTGACCGACGGCGAAGGACGGAAAATCGTCGAATATGTGACCGATACGAAATTCATCGTGCCGGTGTCCTTCCGTCCGAAAGACAACATCCCTCACGTCATGCGATGGAGCGTGACAACTGTTCGGCAAACGGGAACGGATGAACAGGGCGAACCGATTTGGAGTTCGGCAGGATCCGTCAGCATCGAACGCGTTTTCTCGTGGACGGGTGCCGCGCCCGCCGCGACGCCGACGCCTTGATTCCGTTTCGAAACGGAATCACCCCTCCCGGCGCGCGAATCGGAGAGGTACAGACAACATCTTGCGGCTTCCTTTAATCCGTGATATAGTTGCGCCGCCTGAAATCCGCGTTGCGCCTCGTTAGAGGCGCAACCTATTCTTTCTCTATGAGCATCATATGCCCACATCATTTCTGACACAAGAAGGTTACCAAAAATTACAAGACGAGTTGGAATTCCTCCGCACGGTCAAGCGGCAAGAAGTCGCAAAACGATTGCATGAAGCCCTCGAAGGCGGAGATTTCATCGAGAACGCGGAATATGAAGCCGCGAAAAACGAACAGGCTTTCGTCGAGGGACGCATTCAGGAATTGGAACTTCTCCTTGCCAATGCTCGCGTCATTGACGAAGACGAAGAAAACGGACACGATGGCATCATTCAGGTCGGCGCGACCGTGACCATTCGGGAGAAAGGCGCCCGAAAAAAGGAAACCTATACCATCGTAGGCGCAGCGGAAGCAGACCCGCGCGAGGGGAAAATTTCCAACGAATCGCCGCTCGGCAAGGCTCTTCTCAATCACCGCGCGGGCGAAACTGTGGATGTCGAAACCCCCGACGGTCCCTACACCATCAAAATTGTGAAGGTCGAATAACCACCTTCCTGACTCTTTCGCTCCGCGCGCCCGCTTTCGATGGGTTCGCGGGGCTTTTTCTTTCATCTTTTTTCAAAGGGATTTTCCATGACCGAATATACGCCACTCGAAAAAATTCGTCTCGAAAAAATTCGTCAACTTCAAGAAGCGGGAATTGACCCCTTTCCGCCGCGCGCTATGCGGACTCATTCCAGCGCGGAGGCTATCGCCGAATTCGAAGCCGTCGAAGACGCGGAACAGGAAGTCCGCGTGACCCTCGCGGGGCGGCTCCGCTCTTTGCGCCCGATGGGGAAAATTGCTTTTGCTCATATCGAAGACGGCGCGGGACGCGTGCAACTTTTCTTCCGCGCGAACGACATCGGGAAAGACCGCCTGACTTTTTTCAACAAGATGTTCGATATTGGCGATTTCATTCAAGCAAGCGGCGTGATGTTCCGCACGCGGACGGGCGAGGTGACTCTCCGCGTGGAAGAGTTCGTCCTCCTTGCCAAAGCGGTGACCCCCCTCCCCGCTGCGAAAGACGAGACCCTCGAAGACGGGACGGTCATTCGTCATGCCGCGCTCTCCGACCCTGAACTCCGCGCGCGGCAGCGCTACGCGGATTTGGCGGTCAACCCCGAAACCCGCGAGACTTTCCGAAAACGCGCGGCAATTCTCCGTTCGCTGCGTTCTTTTCTCGATGAGCGCGGTTTTCTCGAAGTGGAAACGCCTATCCTTCAACCCATCTATGGCGGCGCGGCGGCAAAACCGTTTATCACTCACCACAACCAACTTAAACAGGATTTGTACCTCCGCATTTCGTTTGAACTCTACTTGAAACGCCTCCTCGTTGGAAATCTGGAACGCGTGTATGAAATCGGACGAGATTTCCGCAACGAGGGCGTTTCGTACAAGCACAATCCCGAATTTACACAACTCGAATTTTATGCCGCCTACGCCGATTACAAAACCGTCATGGAAATTACGGAGGAGATGATTGCCCGCGTGTGTGATGATGTTTTGGGCACGCGAAAAGTCCAATGGAAAGACTATGAATTGGATTTCTCGCCTCCGTGGAAACGGCTGGAATTGCGTCAAGGGCTGCTGGATGCCTGCGGCGTGGACATCTACGAACACCGCGAGAGCGAATCGCTTTACCGCGCGCTTGTGGACAAAGGCATCGAAGCCCCCGAAGATATGCCGCGCGGCAAACTCATTGACTGGATGATTGGAGAATTCCTCGAACCGAATTTGATTCAGCCTACTTTCCTCTACGATTACCCGCGAGAAATTTCTCCCCTTGCCAAAACCAAACCCGGCGACCCGCAGACCGTAGAGCGCTTCGAGGGCTTCGTCGCGGGGATGGAACTTTGCAACGCGTTTACCGAATTGAACAATCCCCTCGACCAAGAAGCCCGATTCCTCGAAATGGGACGCGCCTACGACGCCGACGACGAGGAACGTCATCCCATTGATGAAGATTATCTCCGCGCGATGCGGTATGGTATGCCTCCCAACGGCGGTTTTGGCATGGGCGTAGATAGGCTCGTGATGCTCCTCACCGACAAACACAATATCCGCGAAGTGCTGCTTTTCCCGCATTTACGAGCGGAGGAGGCTTCGGGCAAACCGGGGAGTGAGTGACGCGGGCCTCGACAAAAAATTACCAACCGCCTATGTTACGGAGACCGCGATGAAATTCGGTTGACAAAATACCTGTTTCGGATACAATACTCCCCGTAATGCCGAAGTGGCGGAACAGGCAGACGCGCTACGTTCAGGGCGTAGTTCCCATTAGGGAGTGAGGGTTCAAATCCCTCCTTCGGCACAAACCCGCTTTCAGGCGGGTTTTCTTCTTTAATAAATGCGCCTGCTAGAGACATTCGCGGTATAATTGGCATTGCTTTCGTAGCCCGAACGAAATGTTCGGGCTGGATTTTGAAAACCCATTATTTCCCAGAAGGACAATTGCAATACATGGAAATTGGCACTGTACAACAGGTTGACATCAATTCTCAAATGCGTACTGCGTATTTGGATTACGCGATGAGTGTTATCGTCGCGCGGGCGCTCCCCGATGCGCGGGACGGGTTGAAACCCGTTCATCGCCGCATTCTCTACGCGATGCACGAACTCGGAATCCGCTCGACCGGCTCCTACAAGAAATCCGCTCGTATCGTCGGCGAGGTGCTGGGGAAATACCATCCGCACGGCGACGCGGCGGTCTACGAATCGATGGCGCGCATGGCGCAAGATTTTTCCATGCGATACCCCCTCGTAGACGGACAAGGCAACTTTGGTTCGATAGACGGAGACTCTCCTGCCGCCATGCGATATACCGAAGCCCGCATGGGAAAACTCGCCGAAGAAATGCTCGCGGATATCGAAAAGGATACGATAGATTTCGCGCCGAACTTCGACGATACGCTCCAAGAGCCGACAGTCCTTCCCTCTCGAATCCCGAATCTGCTGCTCAATGGGTCTGCCGGTATCGCGGTGGGCATGGCAACGAATATCCCGCCGCATAACCTCCGAGAAATTGCCGATGCGCTCATCTATCTCATTGACCGTTACGATGACCTCGATGAGGTCACTGCCGAAGATTTGCTCCGCATCGTCCCTGGACCCGATTTCCCGACAGGCGGAATCATTGTCGGGAACGAGGGCATCATTCAGGCATACAGCACCGGAAAGGGGAAAATCACTTTGCGCGGCGTCGCGCATATCGAAGAAATGCGTGCGGGACGCTATCGAATCGTCGTCACGGAAATCCCCTATATGGTCAACAAGTCCACGCTTATCGAGAGAATTGCCCAACTTGCGCGCTCCGGCAAAATTGACTCTATCTCCGATTTGCGCGATGAATCGGACCAGCGCGGTATGAGCATTGTCGTTGAGTTGAAACGCGGCGCGCAGCCCCGCAAGGTGCTGAATCAACTTTATAAATACACTACGCTTCAAACCACGTTTGGCGTGCAAATGCTCGCCCTCGTCAACAACGAGCCGCGCCTTCTTCCGCTCAAGCGCGCGCTCCTCATCTTTATCCAGCATCGGCAAACGGTCATTGTCCGCCGAACTACCTACGAACTCAAGAAAGCCCGCGCCCGTGCCCATATCCTTGAAGGGCTGCTCATTGCCCTCGATAATATTGATGAGGTGATTCGCACCATCCGAGCGTCGAAGGATGTGGAAACTGCGAAGAAGAGTCTCATCCGTCAATTTTCATTCAGCGAAGCGCAAGCCCAGGCAATTCTCGATATGCAACTCCGCCGCCTTGCCGCGCTGGAACGATGGAAAATCGAAGAAGAACATAAACAACTTACCGAGAAAATCGCGTATTTTGAGGACCTTCTCGCTCATCCGAAGAAAATCCTCGCGCTTATCAAAGAGGATCTCACCGAACTCGTGGAGAAATACGGCGATGAACGGCGCACGAAAATCGCGGCGAATGCCAGCGGCGATTTGAGCGAAGAAGACCTTGTTCAGGATGAATCGGTTCTCATCAGCATCACCGAACGCGGCTATGTGAAGCGAACTCCGGCAAAAACTTTCCGAACCCAGGGACGTGGCGGACGCGGAATCAAAGGTCATTCCACGCGCGAAGAAGACGAAATCCTTATCATGCTTCCCGCGCGGACTCTGCATACGATCCTTTTCTTCTCCGATAAAGGCAAAGTCTATTCCGAAAAAGCCTACCAAATCCCCGAAGCCCAGCGGACGGCAAAAGGCGTCTCTATCATCAACGTTTTGGGGATTGGCCCCACCGAGCGGATTACCGCCGCAATTGCCGTCCCTGATTTCAACGACGCGGCATATTGCACCCTCGCCACTGTGCGCGGGAAAATCAAGCGTGTGAATCTTTCGGAATTCGCGTCGGTGCGCCCTTCGGGATTGATTGCGATGGGTCTTGCCGATGACGATAAACTCGGATGGGCGCGGCTCACCAGCGGAGACGATGAAATCATCCTCGTCACTGAACAGGGGAAGGCGCTTCGTTACTCGGAGAAGAAGATTCGTTCGATGGGACGCCCGGCGGCTGGCGTGACGGCGATTCGTCTCGCCCCCGGCGACGCGGTCGCGAGCATGGAAGTCGTCGAGCCGAATGGGTCGCTTTTGGTCGTGACGAGCAAAGGATTTGGCAAGCAGACGCCGCTGAAGGAATATCCGCCGAAGGGACGCGCGACGGGCGGCGTGATGACCATAGACAAGCACGCGCTTCCTGTCGTCGGACATATCGTCGCCGCGCGTGTGGTGCAGCCGGAAGACCATCTGACGCTTATTTCGACGAACGGTGTCATCATCCGCTTGAAAATCAAAGATGTGAAAACCGCCGGACGTGCGACCCGCGGCGTTCATCTGATGCGGCTGCAATCGGGAGATAGCGTTGCGGCGGTGGCGCGCATTGCCGCGCGGGATTTGAAACGCGCGGGGGCACAGGTCAACGGCGAAGAGGAAGCCTCCGCCCCTCAGCCTGAACTCGGCATTTAGTGCGGTAGTTTGTTAGTTTCGTAGTTGGGTAGTTTGGTAGTTCGGTAGTCTGTTGGTCTTATAGTCGGGTAGTCTTGTAGTCGGATGGGAGGGGTTGGCGCATTCCGCGCAATCCCCGTTGCCCTTTGTTAGTTCGATAGTTTGGTAGTTGCGTAGTTTCGTAGTTGGGTAGTGGGATAGTCTTATAGTCAGGTAGTCGGCTAGTCTTGTAGTCGGGGGATGGCTGATGGTTTGGGAGTCTTCCTTCCTGCAAAGGGGATGTATAGATTCGCGCGATGACCGTTGCCCGAGTAGCCGCGAAGCGGCGTATCGAGGGCAAAATTGGCAAGGTTTCTCTCTCGATGTCATTGCGAGCGAA
>CAZDGZ010000109.1:0-6705 GCA_964505165.1 uncultured Anaerolineaceae bacterium
CCACTACCAGACTAACCAACTACCCAACTACGCAACTACGCAACTACCAAACCAACAGACTACCAGACTCCCCAACTCCCCTCACAACCACCCCTCCCCCTCCGATTCCTTTGCATCAATGCGAAAATGCGCGCCGCGCGAGCGTGGATTGTGACGCGCCGCATGTGCGACGATGAGCGCGGCTTCTACCGCGTTGCGTAGACCAATCAACCCGTCACTGAGCCGCGTCGTGCGGTAAAAGGTCTCGATTTCGTTCCAGAGATGCCGCAACTCCCGAATCGCGCGGGAAAGCCTGTCCCCGCTGCGCACCAGCCCCACATAATGCCACATGATATTTTGAATCGTCTGCATGTCACCTTGAATCAGCGCGGGGTCCGGCTCGGAGGAGAGTCCGCTTTCGTCCCAAGGGGGGATGCTTTCCAATGGAATCGGAGCGGGAGAGGAGGCGGAAAGTCGCGCTTCGATGTCGCGCGCGGCGTTATCTCCCCAAACCAGCCCTTCCAAAAGTGAAGTAGATGCAAGACGATTCGCGCCGTGAACACCGGTACAACTCACCTCGCCCACTGCGTAGAGATTTTCAATGCTGGAACGTCCCCGCAAATCCACGAGAACGCCGCCGCAAAAATAATGCGCCGCCGGAAGTACCGGTATCGGCTCGCGGGTCATATCCAATCCTGCGCGGAGGCAGGTTTCGTAGATACTCGGAAAACGCTCGCGGATAGCCTCCGCCTCCATGTGCGAGGCGATATCCAGCAGGACGTGCGTATATCCCCGCGTTTCCATCTCGGAATGGATGGCGCGGGCAACCACGTCGCGGGGTGCGAGGTCTTTCCATTTCGGCGCGTACCGCTGCATGAACGGTTCCCCCTCCGGCGTAAGGAGGATACCGCCCTCCCCGCGTACCGCTTCGCTGATGAGAAACCCCTCCGCCCCGGGAATCGCCAAAGCAGTGGGATGAAACTGGATGTACTCCGCGTTCGCAATTCTCGCTCCCGCGCGGTGTGCCATTGCAAGACCATCGCCGCGCGCCCCCATCGGATTGGTCGTGCTTCGATAAATTCTTCCCAACCCTCCCGTCGCCAGCACGGTGTACGGAGCAAGATAACGATGTACCGCGCCCTCTCGCTGGTCGAAGCCGTACGCGCCGCAACACACAAGAGGATGATACGCGTCCTGCGGGTCGCTGGAATGGTGCGGAAAGGTGATGAGGTCCACCGCTGTGACCTGAGTCAGAATCTCCACATTCGGGAGAGTCTTCAAAGTATTCAGCAAGGAGGTGATGATGGCTTTTCCGGTGTAATCACCCACATGGAGGATTCTTCGGCGAGAATGTGCGGCTTCCTTTCCCCATTCCGGCGCGCCCTGCGAATCCGCATCGAAGGGAACGCGCGCGGTTCGGATGAGAATCTCCTCCACCCGCGCGGGGGCTTCCTTTGCGAGGTGCCGCGCGGCTTCCAGACGAGTCGCGCCCGCGCCCGCGCGCAGGATATCCTGCACGAGTAAATCCGGCGAGTCATCCGGTCCCCGGCTCACGATTCCCCCCTGTGCATAGCGCGTATTCGATTCGCGAGGATCCGCCGCGCGCGTCAACAAGAGAACGCGCCGATTCGGATTTCGAGCGAGTCGCAGCGCAGCCGTCGCGCCCGCGATGCCGGATCCGATAACGAGGACATCCGCCGTGTTCATCGCTCACCCCACCTGAAGCATCCGCTCGACTGCCCGCAGCGCGCGGAGACGGACTTCTTCCTCCAGCGTCACCTCGTATCTCTCCTCCCGAAGCGCCTCGAGGACGTTTTCCAGCGTGATTCGCTTCATATAAGGACAGCAAAACCGCGCAAGAGGCAAAATCTTCTTTTCGGGATACATCCCCGCCGCGTTGCGTCCCATATCACACTCGGTGAGAAGAATGTACGACTCCGCCTCCCGCGTTTCAAGATAATGGAGCATCCCCGTTGTGCTTCCCGCGTAATCGCAGCGCGCGGTCACTTCGGGACTGCATTCGGGATGAGCGAGAATCGCCGCCTCGGGATGCGCTTCGCGGAGAGCGCGTATCGTCTCCGTCGTGAACCGCTCGTGGACTTCGCAGCGTCCGCGCCAATAGACAAGGGTCTCCGGCGGAAGCGGGGACTCCGCCTCGTCCGCCGCGACCGAGCGCAGCCCGACCTCGCGCGCGACATTCTTCGCCAAATACTCATCTGGCAGGAAAATCACCCTATCGCTATCCAGCGAGGCGACCAATTTCGCCGCGTTGCCCGAGGTACAGCAATAATCGCTTTCGGCTTTCACTGCGGCGTAGGTGTTCACATAAGTCACAATCGGCACATCGGGGAAACGCGCCCGCAATGCGCGAACCTCTTCCGCTGTAATCGCCTCCGCCAGCGAACACCCCGCGTCGAGGGCAGGAATCAAAACTTTCTTAGAGGGACTCAAAATCTTCGCGGTTTCCGCCATGAAGCCCACTCCGCAGAACAAAATGATGTCCTTTTCCGTCTTCGCGGCAAGACGACTCAACCCCAGCGAATCGCCCACGAAGTCGGGGATGGAATGAAAGAGCGCAGGCTCCATGTAGTTATGCCCCAAAATCACCGCGTTTTTCTCGACCTTCAGACGGACAATCTCCGCCGCGAGTTCGGCTTTTTCCCGCAATACGGAATCGGGAAGCAAGCCGGAAAGTTTCGAGCGGAGTTTTTCGTACATGCGTTTCGTTTCAGAATTCATCTCGCACTCCCAAGATTTTCATACTCACATCGAAAACCGGCGCGGAATGAGTCAATGCGCCGATGGAAATATACGTCACGCCTGTTTCGGCGATAGCGCGGACACGCGTCAGCGTCACATTGCCGGAGGCTTCCAGTTCCGCGCGTCCTTTCGCGCGGCGCACCGCCTCACGCATCTCGTCCAGAGACATATTATCCAGCAAAATGCGTTCCACGCCCAGCGCGAGCGCGGCATCTACCTCTTCGAGAGTCCGCGTTTCGACTTCAATCGGCAATTCGCGCCGCGCCTCCCGCGCGCGCCGGACGGCTTCTTCGAGGGAGCCGGCAAAATCAATGTGATTGTCTTTGATGAGAATCATATCGAAAAGCCCCATGCGGTGATTTTCCCCTCCGCCCAACCGCACTGCCCATTTATCTACGCGGCGAAGCCCCGGCGCGGTTTTCCTCGTATCGAGAATCACCACGCCCGTCCCCGCGACCGCATCCACGAAGCGGCGGGTCAGCGTCGCGATTCCCGACATGCGCCCCAAGAAGTTGAGCGCGACGCGCTCCGCCGACAACACGCCCCTCGCGCTGCCGGAAACGACCGCGAGCAAATCGCCCGAACGCACCCGCGCGCCGTCTTCCACTTTCGGGAGGTAACGAATCCCCGAATCCCGCATTCGGAACACCGCCTCCGCCACTGCCATCCCCGCGACGACGCCTTCTTGTTTCGCGAGGATGCGCGCGGTCAGCGAAGCCGTCGGCGGGAAAATGCTTTCGCTTGTCGCGTCGCCCTCCCCCACATCCTCCGAGAGCGCGCGGCGAATCGAATCGAGAATTTCAGGATGCAAGGTCATCCCCGGGAGTCTCCTTTGCAGCAAGTTCCAAAATGCGGAATCCCTCCGAAATCCACGCGGCGGGGTCTTCTTTCGGGGAGGGAGAATCCAACCATCGAAGGAGAGCGCCGCGTACCCCGCTCGCGCGATGCGCCCACGCCGAATCCGCCGAAAGACGTTCCAGCCGTCGAACAAGGAGGCGCGCCAATCTTGAAGTTTCTCCAGATAAATCATTCATACGCATAAAAACGCCCCGTCACGAAATCGAATGCTTCGTTGGCGTCTCTGCTGAGTATTATACTCCTTAAGTCTCTTCACTGTTGACTACGCGAAGTTCTCTCCCCAGCCTCGCTCGCCGACGAGCGGGACGAAGGAGACCGCGATATCCCTTTCCCGACGAAATGTCTTGCCCTCGCGCGTCCACCGTTCCAGAAATTGCATTCCACGTCCGCCCACAGGAATCACCAATCGTCCGCCCTCCGTCAGTTGTTCGAGAAGCGGCGAGGGGACATCGGGCGCGGCAGCCGCGACCAGTACCGCGTCATACGGAGCGGCTGCCTCCCAGCCCAGCGTGCCGTCTCCTTCGTGGACAAAGACATTCTCCACGCCCGCCGCGCGCAGCGCCTCGGCAGCACGCGCGGCAAGCGCGGGGATTCTCTCGATAGTGTGGACCTCCGCCGCCAGCAAGGACAAAATCGCCGCCTGATAGCCGGATCCCGCGCCGACTTCCAGAACGCGCTCCCCGCCGCGTAGAGTCAACATCGAAACCATCCGCGCGACGATATACGGCTGAGAAATCGTCTGTCCATAGCCAATCGGGAGCGGGGTGTCGGCATAAGCCCAGGGACGGTGTTCTTCCGGCACGAAAAACTCACGCGGGATTCGGCGGAACGCGTCGAGGAGACGCGCGTCCCGAATGCCTCGGGCGGCAAGATGCTCTTGTATCATCCGTTCGCGGGCGGCGCGCATCTCATCCACGCGTCACCTCGCGGGCAATGCTTCGGGCAACCTTCCCCATCGGATACGAATCCAACGCGGTTTTCTCCACCCATGCGAAGGACTCCAGTTTCGGGATGTCGTCTTCCGATATGCAGCGAAACGCGTGAACGGTCACGCGGAAATGGGTATAGGCATGGCGCACGACCATCAATGGCGAGACCACGCGCAGCGAAAGCCCATATTCGGCGGAAAGCGCGGCGGGAAGCGCCTCTTCGGGAAGAGACTCGACACGGGCATTCGGGAATTCCCACAAGCCGCCCAACAACCCGCGAGAGGGACGTTTCGCCAAGAGGACTTTCTCCTCCCGAATCACGACCGCCGCCGCGAGGAGATGATGAGGCACCTTCTTCTTCGCTTTGCGGCGCGGAAAGTCCTCCGGCGTCCCCGCGCGATAGGCGTCGCAAAATGCCGAAATCGGGCATTGGGCACACGCGGGGACGCGCGGCGTGCAAATCGTCGCGCCCAAATCCATGAGGGCTTGGTTGAAATCTCCCGCGTTGCCATGCGGAAGATGTTTCTCCGCCAACGCCCACAACTCTTTTTCGGAGGGCGCGGGGAGCGCAAAAAGACGCGAGAAAACGCGGCGGATATTCCCATCCAGCGTCGGCTCATCAAGTCCAAATGCCATCGAAGCAATTGCGGCAGCGGTATAGCGTCCAATTCCGGGGAGGGAGCGGAGCGCGCGCGTTTCGGAAGGAATCTCGCCGCCGAAGGTTTCGACGACGACATTCGCCGCGCGGTGCAAGTTCCGCGCGCGGGAATAATATCCCAGCCCCTCCCATAAAGCGAGGACTTCTTCTTGAGAGGCCGCCGCCAGCGCCTCCACCGTCGGAAAACGCGCCATCCACCGCTCGAAATAGGGAAGAACCGTTTCGACGCGCGTTTGCTGCAACATGATTTCCGAAACCCATACGGCATACGGGTCCGGGGAATCGCGCCAGGGGAGAATCCGCTTGTTTTGGCGGTACCAGTCTAAAAGTCGAGGAGCGAACCGTTTCATCCGAAAAGAATCCTTTTCCCCCTCGGAAAAGAATCAGAACTGAAATCCGCTTCGAGCGGGAACGATTTTGTATTCAAAATTTTCGACGAAGGTAAAGAGTTTCCGCTGAAGCGTTTCCCATTCCGCCGTGGAAAGCATCCGCCGCACATTTTCGACATCGGACGCGAGCATTCCCACTTGAATTTGAGGGTATTCGCCATAGAGAGTCGCCCAGGCATCCACCGGTTGAAATCCAAGCCGTTGGACGCCCGGAATAAACTCGCTGATGACGAATTCGAAGTATTCTTGCTCGTGTTCCGGGGAAATATCCCACGTCATCAAAACTTTGACGGTCACGAAAACTCCTAATGGGAATAATCCAACACGACCACGCGCGTTTCACTAGGAAGGCCGGAAGCAGACGCTTTGAGAGAAGGCAAGGTTTCGTAGGTGCTCAAGCCCATTTCTTTGAGAAATTTTTCGAGAGGGGCGAGGGCAATCTTCGAATCGGGTGTAGAAAAGTGCATCGGGATAACGATATTCGGCTCCAGCAAACTCACGACTTCCGCCGCTTTTGCCGCATTCAAGCCGCCGCCTCCGCCGACCGGCACCAACGCGATATTGACCGAGCCTAACGCTTCGACCTGTGACTGCGTGGGAACTTGATGCAAATCCCCAAGATGGGCAATGGTGATATTGTGATAATCGAAAACGTAGAGGGTGTTTCGCGGACGGTCTTCTTGTTTTTTGCCGCGCCCGTTCGTCTGAACGCCAGTGATGAAAACGCCGCCGATTTCATATTCCCCGGGTCCGGTGATGAGATGAGCATACCCTTTGACGGCTTCGAGATATCCATGCCCCGGAGAATCGTGGCTCACGGTGACAATATCGGCTTTGAGTTTGAGCGGCGCGTAGCCTGTGACCTCCGAATCGAAAGGATCGCAGACGACAGTTGCCAATCCGCGTTCTGTCAGACGAAAACAGGAGTGTCCATACCAAGTAATTTCCATGTTCTACCTCCGCGTGTATTATACCGTAAGGAGATTACGAAGTCGGGGCGAGAAGGTGATTTCTGCGGGACAAAATCCCCTCCAAGACAAAGAGGAGAAGCGCCAGCCACACGATTCCAAACCCAATTAACTTTTGCGCCGAAAAGGGTTCATGGTACACCAACACACCCAGCAGAAATTGG
>CAZDGZ010000110.1:0-6646 GCA_964505165.1 uncultured Anaerolineaceae bacterium
CATTTTGGGACGCGAATTCCCCGCTGCTCATTTTCATCTTCGGCTATCTTTGGTTCTTTGCGATTGCTTTTTGGGTGCATGATATGAACGATGTCAAGAAACAAGCCAAAGTTGTCGGGACGCTTTGGGGCATCATTGCCGCGCTTGTGTTGATTTTCGGAATCGGTTTGAAATGGATCTAACTTTTCCCCGCATCTTCCCGCGGGATTCTTTGAAAAAAACTTGAAATAGGAGACAATATCCATGCCTTACAAACAAACTTCCTGGAGCCTCGAGGACCTCTACCCCGGATTGGATAGTCCGGCGCTGGAGGAGGCTTTTTCCGACCTTGAGCAACGCGTCGCTGCTTTCGAGAAGCATCGCGAAGACCTGACCCCGGACATCGCGGAGGATGCCTTCCTGGCGATTATGCGCGAATCCGAAGAGATGTTTCGCGTCTTTCATAAACTCTACGCCTTCGCGGGTCTCTCTTTTGCCGCCGATACTCAAGACCAGCGGATACAGGCGCTTTTGGGACGTGTGCAGCAATTCGCCGCCGAACTCCAAAACCGCATCCTCTTCTTCGGCTTGTGGTGGAAGAATCTGGACGAGAAAAACGCCGCGCGTCTCATGGACGTTTCCGGGGATTATCGTTACTATCTCCACAAGATGCGTCTCTTCAAACCCTATACCCTCACCGAGCCGGAAGAGAAAATCATCAATTTGAAGGACGTGACCGGCGTCGAGGCGCTCATCAATCTTTACGATGCCATCACCAACCGTTATGTTTTCAAACTCGAAGTCGAGGGCGAGACGAAAGAACTCACTCGCGGCGAGTTGATGACCTACGTCCGAGGCAGCGACCCGGATTTACGCGCCCGCGCATATCAGGAACTCTACCGCGTGTATGGCGAAGACGGCATGATATTGGGGCAGATGTATCAGAACGTGGCGCGCGACTGGCGGAACGAACAGATGTCCCTGCGCGGATTCTCCTCTCCCATCGCCGCGCGAAACCTGATGAATGATGTCCCGGACGAAGCGGTAGACGCGCTTCTGGATGTCTGCGAGCGGAATGCGGAAATCTTTCGGCGTTATTTCCGCCTGAAAGCGCGGCATCTTGGCGTGGAGCGCCTCCGCCGGTACGATGTCTACGCACCGGTTGCAGAAGCCGATAAACGGTACGATTTCGAGGACGCGGTCGGAATCGTGATGGACGCGTTCCGTCAGTTTTCTCCCCAATTCGAAACGCTGGCGCGCCGCGTGTTCGAGGACAATCACATTGACAGCGAAGTCCGCAAGGGGAAACAGGGCGGCGCGTTTTGCTGGAGCGTGACGCCGGAACTTTCCCCTTGGGTCAAGTTGAATTATCAGGGACGCGCCGACGATGTCGCGACGATGGCGCATGAACTTGGACATGCCATTCACGGCATGCTCGCGAGTGACCACAGCGTCTTCACCTTCCATTCCTCTCTCCCCTTGGCGGAAACCGCTTCTACCTTTGGCGAAATGACCCTTGTGGATAAATTCCTCGCGGAAGAACGCGACGAAGCCGTCCGCCGTGACCTTCTTTTCCGTCAGGTGGACGATTCCTACGCGACGATTTTGCGGCAAGCCTACTTCGCGCTCTTCGAGCGGAAAGCCCACGAAATGATTGCTCAAAATGCCTCGGTAGACGAACTCGCTGATGCCTATATGGAAAATCTTCGCGAACAATTCGGCGATTCGGTCGAAGTCAGCGATGAATTCCGCTGGGAATGGGTGTCGATTCCGCATATCTATCACACGCCGTTTTATGTCTACGCGTACGCGTTTGGGCAGTTACTTGTTCTTTCCCTCTACAAACAATTCAAAGAAGAAGGCGACTCTTTCAAACCGCGTTACATCAAAATTCTCTCCGCGGGCGGTTCCGAAGCGCCGGAAAAAATCCTCGCCGACGCGGGCATTGACATCCGCAGCGAGGCGTTTTGGCAGGGCGGTTTCGATGTCATCGCCAAGATGGTCGAAGACTTGGAAGCGCTTCCTGTGGACTGAACGCGGAAATCCACCGAAACAGAAAAAGGACGAACCAGACCGGTTCGTCCTTTTCGCGTATGCGAATCGAGAGGAAAATCAGGCGTCCTCTTCCGCGTCGTATGCCGCGGCGTCCTCAGCGACCGACAAAATCTCCTCTTCCGTGCTCGAGGCTTTCTTGTCCAGAAACTGAAGCGTTTGCAAGACCACCTTCGTGAAATATCGGGTTTGCCCTTCGCTTTCGTATCTCTCCGTTTTCAATCTTCCCTCGAGATACACCAGGCTCCCTTTCCGCAAATACTTGACGCAAATCTCGCCAAGCCTCCCCCAGGCTTCGATGTTGACCCATTCGGTATCCTGATGACGGTTGCCCTCTTTATCCTTCCAAAAACGGTCTACCGCCACACTGAACGAGACAACTTTCTTGCCGGTCGGGGTGAATCGCTCGTCTGGGTCTTTCCCCAGTCTTCCAATGAGTTGAACACGATTAAGCGTTGGCATAAGAACCTCCTTGCACAAGCCAAAAAAGACGCTTAAGATTAGTGTACCCAGAGAAAGAAAAAAGTCAATCGAAATGCGAGGTCAATTATGAAAATCGTAAGAACTCTGGAAGAATTATGGGAAGCCCGACGCGCGATGTCGGGAACTCTCGGATTCGTCCCGACAATGGGATATTTACATGAGGGACATCTTTCCCTCGTCCGATGCGCGCGGGAACGCTGCGAGAACGTCGCCGTCAGCATTTTCGTCAACCCGACTCAGTTCGCCCCGACGGAGGATTTGGACGCGTATCCCCGCGACTTGGAACGCGACTTCAGCCTCCTCGAACCCCTCGGCGTTTCTCTCGTGTGGACTCCCACGCCGGACATCATGTATCCGCCCGGCTATCAAACGTGGGTCACCGTAGAGCATTTGACCAAGCCGCTGGAGGGCGCACAGCGTCCCGAACATTTTCGCGGCGTGACGACGATTGTTTCTAAACTCTTCAACGCGGTACGCCCCGACAAAGCCTTCTTCGGACAAAAAGACGCGCAGCAAGCCGCCGTCGTCCGCCGCATGACGCGGGATTTGAGTTATCCCATTGAAATCGTCGTGTGTCCCATCGTCCGCGAACCGGACGGGCTGGCGATGTCGAGCCGGAATGTGTATCTCTCTCCCGAAGAACGCAAAGCGGCGACGGTGTTGTCTCGTTCTCTCAAATTGGCGAAAGCCGCCTACGAGGCGGGGGAGCGCAACGCGGAAACCCTCCGAAAAATCATGCGCGATACTATCCAAGCGGAACCGCTTGCCCGGCTGCAATACGTCTCCTGCGCGGATTATGATACGTTGGACGAACTTTCCTACATCGAGGGGAAAGCCCTGCTCTCGATGGCGGTTTATATTGGGAAAACGCGTCTCATTGACAACATCGTCCTCCCCGTTGACGAGACAAACCCTTGACGGTATGATACCCACACCCTCAGGCTGGTCGAGCGGTCGCGTCCCCGTGAGGGGATGAGGAAAGTCCGCACTCCACAGGGCACGGCGCCGGGGAAATCCCGGGATGGGGCAACCTATCGGAAGGGCCACAGAAACAAGTAGCCTCCCTTGTTAGGGAGGTCATAGTGAAAAGGTGGTGTAAGAGACCACCGGAACGCGCAGTAATGCGCGTTGCCAGGCAACCCCCGCCGGGAGCAAAGCCAAGCAGAGACAGGATAGCCCGTCCAATTGTCTCGGGTAGGCTGCATAGATAGATGACCGCTCAGGGGACGCATGTCCCCGGACAGAATGCGGCTTATAGACCAGCCTGAGGGGATTTCTTTCGACCAAGCGCGGGGTGTGTACTGGTCTTTTTCAGGTAGATGGTTCTGTTTTATTCAACTCATCCAGAAATTCGACGTAGCCGGCATTGCCGTGAACGCGAATGCGCTGACCGGTTTTGATTTTCTTGGTTGCCTCGATGACGCCGACAATCGCCGGAATGCCGTATTCGCGCGCGACCACTGCTCCGTGCGTCATCAGCCCGCCGACCTCCGTCACCAGCCCAGCGGCATTCACGAAGAGGGGAGTCCAGCCGGGGTCGGTGAACGGCGCGATGAGAATTTCCCCGGGGCGGAGCGTTTCCGCTGCGGGGTCGAGGATAACTCTGGCAACGCCCTCCACGACTCCAGCCGATACGGGACTCCCGATGAGCGCGCCGGCGGGGGCTTCCACTCCCTCCAGTTTTGTGGCGGGAATCTCGCCCTCGCTTGTGATGACGCGCGGCGGAGTCAGGGTCTGGTCATGTTCGTATTCCTTGCGCCGCTCCGCGATTCTCGGTTTCAGATTCTCCTCGCTTTCCAATGCCTCCGAGATTTCGGGCAGCGTTAAGAACCAGATGTCTTCTGCTGTCTCGAGTCTGCCTTCCCGGCAAAGGGTTTCGCCTGCCTCCAGAAAAACGGGCTTGATGAGTCCCAGCAAACGGACGACAAGATATTTATGATGTCCCCGCAGCGGCATAAACTGCCGGCTCACGAGAAGAAGACGGCGTACCAGCGGCGCGCGTATCCATCCCCACAACCCTTTTTGGGCTTCCTCGATAATCTTTTCCGCTGCGGATTCCGCCTCGGCGATTAGCGTTTGGTAATGGATTCGATGCGCTCCCGCTTCCTCGGATTTCGTCGCGTTCAGTACCATTTGCAAAAGCGAGGAAGGGTCTTCGGACCAACGCGGACGGCTGATGTCTATTTCGGAGAGTCCTCGCATCCCATATTTTTCCATGAAGCGATTCCACGCGTCCAAAAACTTCGTACCGTCCGCCATTTCGGACGCGCGGGCAAGCCGCGTTTTGGCGTCGAGACTCGTTTCCCCTAGAAGAGAGAGAAGCGCCTCGGAGGTGCGGGCTGCATTCGCAATATCGCCGACCGCCAGATTCATCTCCGTTTCGATGTTTCCGACGAGACCGCGTCCCAGTGCGATAAGGGTTTCCTCTTCTACCCGCTTCCGCATGAGCGCACGGAGTAAGGCTTCGGCTATCAGTCCGCTTCCCAGTTTCGGTGCCCAGGAAAGCACAGGAGTGAAAATGCGCTGCATCTCGTTGACGGCGATGTCGAGTTTTTCCCGTATCTCGCGGGCGGACTCGAGTCGGCTTTGCACCTCCGTGAGGTGAGCCTCGATGAGCGCAAAGGTTTCTTGCGGGGAATTTTCGGGCTTCTCCAAAAACAAACTGTGGACTATCTTTGGCAGGAAAGAAAGCCCGGCAGGCACCGCGCGTATCGGATTGAACCGTTCTCCGCGTTCGCGGAAGCGCGGACGTTTTGCCAGCGTAACGAGCGCGTGAATGGCGAGCGGTTCGCCGTATTCGAGTACTCGGACGAGAAAGCGTTCTCCGAGAGGATGCCGTAGCAAAGGAGAGACATCCCCATAGAGACGCCCGCCGGCCGACGCGAGATATTGGCTTTCCAGAAATCGCCCATGCGCGTGCCCCACAGGAAGAAGAATGCGCAATACCGAGAGCGCCAGCGGCGTCATACAGGCGGTCATGCCCTGCTGATGAGAAATGCTGGCGTAAACATGCAGCGCGTCATCGTTGGGCTGAGGCTGGGGAAGCGGGTACAGGGATGTGATAGGGCGGGACTGCGTGACGTATAGGATGCCGTCCTCCGCGAGCGCCCATTCGATATCTTGCGGTTTGCCGTAATGCGCCTCGATTTGATTTCCGAGCCGGACGAGTTCGATGATTTGCGAATCCGTAAGCGCGGCGCGGGTGCGTTCTTCTTCGGGAACTTCGACTCGTTCCGTTCCCCCCTCCGCTACCGGCCGGATGGCGATTTCTTTCGAAGCGATTTTCCGCTGGACGATTCGATACGTTCTCCTGTCCACCTGATACAAATCCGCGGAAACAAGCCCGGACACCAGCGCTTCGCCCAGCCCGAAACTCGCGTCAATGGAGGCAATGTTCCGGTTTCCCGAAACGGGATCCGCCGTAAACAAGATGCCGGAAACCTCCGATTGCACCATTCGCTGAACGACCACAGCCAGCGCGGTCCTTCGATGGTCGAATCCGTTTTGCATCCGGTACAAAATGGCTCTATCTGTGAACAGCGAAATAAAGCAGGCTTTGACGCTTTCCAACAGCGCCTCTTTGCCTCGGATGTTTAAGTATGTATCGTGCTGCCCTGCGAACGAGGCGTGGGGCAAATCTTCCGCAGTTGCGGAGGAACGCACGGCGTAAGGATATTCCTTTCCGCTTTCGAGCCAGGCGTTCACCACTGAGTCGCCAATCGCTTTTGGCAAAGGCGCCTGCCGCAAAAGATTTCGCACCTCCTGCCCGATTTTGCGGAGTTTTTCGATGTCCTCGGACGTTACCTCTTCGAGTTTCGCATACACATCCTGAGGGACTCCTTCCATGAAACGCCAAAAAGCATCGGTGGTCACGCAAAACCCCGGAGGTATATTGAAACCGGCTTGCGCCATCTCTCCCAAATTCGCGCCTTTGCCGCCTACCTTCGATGGGTCGGTCGCGTGGATGTCTTCGAATGAAAGTGTGAATGTCATTGTGAACTGCCTCGTGTGTCGTTCGGAAAGAGAGGAGGAGGGTGGGGTGTTTTTATTGTACCAACTAACTCTATCTCCTCCTCCAAAAAGCGGTACAATCTTCTTGAAAGCAACGCTGTTTTTGAGAAGGGTGTATGTC
>CAZDGZ010000111.1:0-6213 GCA_964505165.1 uncultured Anaerolineaceae bacterium
TTTGCACCGCCGTATAGTCGCGGGCGGAAATGCGCTCGACGAGATAACTTCCCATGCCGGGCCACGAGAAGACCGTTTCCGTCAGCACCGCGCCCGCGAGCAAAATCGCGACCTGCAAACCGATGAGCGTAATCACCGGAATCATCGCGTTTTTCAGCGCGTGCCCATACACCAGCACACGCTCATGGATGCCGCGCGCACGCGCGGCGGCGATGTAATCGGCTTGAAGGGTCTCGATGACATTGATGCGAGTCATCCGCACGAAAACACCGGACAAAATCAGCCCCAGGGTAATCGTCGGGAGAACCAGATGCTGAAGCACGGAGAAGAACGCCGCCCAATTTCCGGTTATCAGCGCATCCACCGCGTAGAGATTGGTGATGTGCTTCAAGGTCGTTCCAATTACCGGTTCAATTCGTCCCGAAATAGGCAGCCATTCCAGTTTCACCCCCAACAAAAGTTGCAGCATCAAGCCTAGCCAAAAGATGGGGAGCGAATAAATCACCACCGAATAAATGCGTAAGACATAATCAAGAGGTCGCTTTCGCTTCGAGGCCGCCAGCGTGCCTCCCCAAATACCGACAGCCAGCGCGAGTATCGAAGCGGGGATTACCAGTTCCAGCGTCGCAGGGAAGCGTTCGCTCATCTCGTCAATAATGGGACGATGCCCTCCGGTCAAGGAATTGCCGAAATTCAAGGTAATCATATCCTTGAGGAAACGTCCATACTGGACAATTAGAGGGTCGTTCAATCCCAACTGCTCCCGGATTCGTTCTACCATTTCCGGCGTCCCTTTTGGACCTAATGCAGAGCTAACAGGATCTCCAGGCAAAACTCGCATAACGAAAAAGACCAACGTCGCCAGAATAAACACCATCGGCAACGTCAATCCAATGCGGGTCAAAATATAACGGCGCAGCCCCGTTGAACCTCGAACGAAAATATAAATCAGTGCGAGGAAAGCGGGAACGCCAACAATCAGGGCGATTAAGGCTATAGGGCTCACGGTTTCCTTAATGGGGTAATTTTTCGTAAAAAGAAAAGAGAAGAGGGGGCGAGGAAAACACCCCGCCCCCAATTATGTAGAAACGTCGTTGAACGTTACGGCGTCTTGCTCAACGTAGCATAGTTGAATTCAATCACACCGGCAATGTTCAAAGTTTCAGGTGTGGCGAATTGGTCCGCCCCATGAATGTTGTCGCGATAGACAATGTATTCGGGGTTGAAGAACAACGGGATGGTGACAACCAAATCCGCGTAAATTTCCTGCGCCTGCTTGTAGAGTTCAGCGCGTTTTTCGATGTCGGTTTCCGAATCCGCCTGCACCATCACGTCCACAAGTTGCTGGGCTTTTTCGTTGATGGGTTCGCCGTAGTCGGTGCCCTCTTTCGCCAGCGAGACGTTCGTGCCCAAACCGCCATTGTAGACGAAGGGATCAAGATAGTTAGAGGGATCCGGGTAATCGAAGAACCAGCCCAAGACGCCCACTGCGTACGCGTCGCCGCCCGTGAGCGTGGTCACATAGGTGCTCCATTCTTGCGATTGAAGCGTGACTTTGATTTCGCCGGTCGCTTCCAGTTGCTTCTGGATGACTTGCATCCACGCGGCGGTCGAAGCGCCGTAGTGCTCAGGCGGGTACCACATCTCGAGTTCGAGAGGGTTGTCTTCGCTATAGCCAGCGGCTTCCAGATATTCGCGCGCCTTATCCAAATCGGGGGAGGCGTACATATCATCGAACGCCTCGGAAGCGCCAAGGAATCCCGGAGGAACCATCGAGTAGAGCGGGCTGACCTGTCCACCAAAGACGGTGTCGGAGATTTCGTCGCGGTCAATTGCGGAGGCAATGGCTTTGGCAACGTTGGGGTCGTTGGTAGGCTCCATCGTGTGATTGATAATCAGGTAGCGAATCGAGCCGCCGTCAATCGTGCCAACGTGCAAGCCTTCAATCTGCTCCAACTGCCCAATCAGTTCGGGACCCAAGAAGCGCCACGCAATATCAATTTCGCCATTCTGAACCGCCAACGCTTCGGTCTGCGGGTCGGAGAAGTAGCGGACGATAATCCGCTTGACCTGCGGGGGAAGACTGCCGTTGTAATAGGGATTCGGTTCGAAGACGATTTGCTCACCCGGCGTAAACTGCGAAACATACCAAGGACCCGTTCCGTAAATGGGGGCTTCGGGGAAGAGTTCGCATTCATCCGCCGGATAAATATTCGGGTTCGCGGGGGTGTAGGTCGCGCTCGCCAAAATCTGGGGGAAGTACGCCACAGGCGATTTCAGATGGAAGACGATGGTCTTTTCATCGGGGGCTTCCACGCTGTCCAGATAAGGCGTAACCAGCGCATCCGCAACACCATTCGGGCAGCTCGGGCCAACCGTCAAAAGGCGGTTGATGCTGTCGGCGTAAATCTGCGCCGTCAGATCCGTGCCATCGCCGAATTTAATTCCATCGCGAAGGGTAAAGGTATAGGTCAAGCCATCATCGGAGACTTCCGGCATGCCGGTCGCCAAAGCGGGCATCAGTTCATCGCTGGTGCCGGGTTTCCACTTCAGCAAGCCTTCGTTGATGTTCTTGATGACTTCCCAGTCACGCGTGGAATAGGCGTCCGCGGGATCCAAACTCGCGATTTTATCGGTCGTGCCGATGATAATCGTATCTTCAGGAGTGCCTTCCGCGGGGGCTTCTGTCGCGGCAGGGGCTTCGGTCGCCGCCGGCGCTTCTGTTGCAGCGGGGGCTTCCGTCTTTTCGGGAGCGGGAGCCTGCGTCGGCGCAGGTTTCGGTCCGCAAGAAATCAGGACCATGCTCGCCAAGGCAAAAACTGCCAAGAGGATGTACAGGGTTTTGTGTTTCATAGGGTTCTCCTCCTCCTAGTTGAGGAAATTAATGAGGGAAATACGGTCAACGGAACATGAAAAAGATACATATATCTTCCTTACCTGCACCTCCTTTCACGACAAGAAAGTTCGTCGAAATGCTGTTGTATTATACGTTCTTCTTTCACTTTGTCAAACTCGTCATCCTTCAAATCAAGAAAATGTCAGACAAAAGGGAAGAAAAATTCCACACGAGACATTTCCTCGCATGTTATAATCTCCCAACATTCAAACACAGAGAGGTACTGCATGAGCAAGAAAAAAGGACGCGTGTTCTCCGGCGCCCGTCCCACCGGACGCCAGCATCTCGGAAACTATCTCGGCGCAATCAAAAACTACGTCGCCCTTCAAGAGGACTACGAAGCCATCTATTGCATCGTAGACATCCACGCCCTCACCACCGTCGAAACGACCCGCAACCTGCGCCAAAACACCTACGAAATGGCGCTCGACTGGCTCGCCGCCGGAATTCGTCCCGAAGAAAGCATCCTCTTCATTCAATCCCACGTCCCGCAAGTGACCGAACTCTTCGCCTATCTCGCAATGGTCACTCCCCTCGGCAAACTCACCGCCCTCCCCACATTCAAAGAAAAAGTACGTCAGCAGCCCAAAAACGTCAACTACGGACTGGTCGGCTACCCCGTTTTGATGACGGCGGACATCGTCCTCTACAAAGCCGGCATCGTCCCCGTCGGCATTGACCAAGCGCCGCATCTCGAATTTGCACGCGAAGTCGTCCGCTCGTTCAATCACCGCTACAACACCAACGTCCTCATCGAACCGCAGATGAAAGCCACGAAAGTCCCCAAAGTAGTGGGCATAGACGGCGTGCAAAAAATGAGCAAGAGTCTCAACAACCACATCGAAATCGCCGCCACACCCGAAGAAACCACGAAACGCGTCATGCAAATGGTGACAGACCCGCAGCGCAAACGCCGCAACGACCCCGGCAACCCCGATATCTGCAACGTCTTCACCATGCACAAAATCTTCTCTTCGACGGAAGAAGTCGAGATGATTGACACCGAATGCCGACGCGCAGGAATTGGATGTGTGGACTGCAAAAAACGTCTCGCAGCGAACCTGAACCGAAACCTGACTCCGTTTCGCGAGCGCCGCGCGGAATTAGACAAAAACCCCGATTTCGTCTGGGACGTTCTCCACGACGGCAGCAAACGTGCGCGAGAAATTGCCTCCCAAACCATCGCGGAAGTCCGCGAAGCCATTCAACTCCCCTAACCTATGCGCGCCCTCATCCAACGCGTCAGCAAAGCCCGCGTCACCGTCGAAGACCGTCTTCTCGCGGAAATCGGACGCGGGCTGGTCATTCTCCTCGGCATCGGCAGCGGCGACGACGAAACCAAAGCCCAATGGCTCGCGAAGAAAATCGCGCAAATGCGAATCTTCGAAGACGACGCGGGAAAGACCAATCTTTCCCTTCAAGACATCGGCGGCGCAGCCATCGTCGTCTCGCAATTTACCCTCTACGCCGACACGAAAAAAGGGCGGCGGCCCTCCTTCGTCCACGCCGCGCCGCCGGAACTCGCCGCGCCCCTCGTCGAAAGATTCATCGAACTCCTCGCGGCGGAGGAAATCCCCACACAATCCGGCGAATTCGGCGCGCACATGCTCGTCGAAATCCACAACGACGGGCCCGTCACCATTTGGCTGGAACGATGAACCCTATCAGCGCGTCCGCTCGTAAATGCGAATTTCTGGATTGACGAACGAAATCTCGATTTGCGGCAAGAACTTCGGCAAATCATAACGAAAGTCCGCAATGAGCCGATACGAAGATTCCCCCGCCAGCAAACGCTTGAAGAAATTACATTCCACAGGGTTGGTTTCGCAATAATAGGGAGTGGTAAAGAAACGGTCGTAAGTAAAATTATCCACAATCAAATAATCGGTACCGCGCGCCAACAACCCTTCTTCCCCCTGATTGTATTTCTTATACGGCTTCCCAGGTGGCGGGTCTCCGATATCTTCATCCATGAATTTCTTGAAAATCAAAGGATAGGTAAAGGATCTCTCGAAATGCCCTTCTGGAATTCGAGGAGGATAATAGGTATACTCGACCGACGTCCCCGCCGGCAACGTCTCCAGAAACGCACTCGCGGGGATTCGCGCGTCGTTCTTGAAGAGGAGCGCCACGCTGACGGAACGCAGCCCCGCGTATCCCAGCACGATGAATACCGCAGCGAGAATCCACCGCTGAAGATCTTGACGCCGATACCGCTCCGAGAGATAAAGCAGGTCCTCCAAAAAGAGCGCCGCCAGCACTGAAAGCAATGGAATGAAGGGGAGGAAAAATCGGCTCTGGTAATTGTACGAAATCATAATCGGCAAATCGAAGAGAAGGACCGCCAACACCAGCACCGTTACCGCACGGACGCGCGCCGCGCCGCGCTCCAACTTCCCCAACGCGAGGAGGAGGCTTTCTGCCGCGAACCAAAGGAACGCCAGCCCATACCAGAAGAACACCGCCGCGCTGAACGTCTCGCGCGCAACACGCCATTGTCCCCACGCGCCAATTTGACTGGAGGGCGTGCGTCCGAAACGCGCGTGCCGCAAAAACGCGGGCGTCATCCGCTTGAAATAATACGACATCCACAACAAGGCTTTCGGCGTCCCGACGGCATACCCCAAAAAGAAAAGAACACCGCCCAGCGAAAGAGTCTCGAAAAGCGAAATCCATTTTCGCTGACGTACCTCCTCCGCGAAGAGGAGATAAACCAACGCAGGCAACGCGAGAAACGGCAGCCCGTTGTATTTGCTCGAAGTCGCCAACCCGGCAGCGAAAAACGACGCGTAAAGCCACCCCTTCCCCTCCTCTTCGAGAAAACGCGCCGAAAAGAAAACGGTCAGAACCGAAAAGAAAACCAAATACAAATCATTATGTGCGAAGCGCGCGTTATGCGACATCTCGCTGGAAAACGCCACCAGCAATCCGGCAACCGTTGCCGCCGCGACGCTCCCCCGCAGTTTCCGCGTCAACGCGTAGACCAGCCATATCGTCGCCGCGCCCAGCAGCACGGAGAGAAACCGCGCGCCCCAATTGAAGGTCTCCTCGGAGCCTCCCAGCGCGTACACCGCCTTTCCGAGCGCGAACATCACATACTTCGGCAGCGAAGGATAATCGAAATTCTCCGTATCGAAAGACCACTCCCCCGCCAACGCGTCGTTCACACGATGCAGCAACTCATCCGGATTCCACGCGTATCGCAGCCCCGGCAAAGCCAGCGCGATGAACAGCCCCATCAACACAAAAGGAATCCAACGCTCATAACGGCGGAGAACATCCTCCATTTTGGACATCATCCCAACATCACCTTTCAC
>CAZDGZ010000112.1:0-6173 GCA_964505165.1 uncultured Anaerolineaceae bacterium
TTCAGTCAAGACTCCCAAACCATCAGATCTCCCCGACTACAAGACTAGCCGACTATCTGACTACTGAACTAACAGAGGGCAACGGGGATTGCGCGAAATGCGTCAGTCCCTCCCCAACTACCCAACTACGAAACTACGAAACTACGAAGCTACCAACCTCCCCAGTTCCCCCAAAAGAACGGGTAAAATACTCCCATGAAAAGACAACTTGCCGAGCACGGATATTGTTTTGTCTGCGGGAAAGAAAACCCGCACGGTATCGGATTGACCTGGTTCGCGGATGAGAATCACGTCATCTACGCGTCGTTCAATCTGACGGAAGCGCAGCAGGGGCCTCCGGGGTACGCGCATGGCGGTGCGTCGGCGGCAATACTCGACGAGGCTCTGGGCGCGGCGATATGGAACGCAGGATACAACGTCGCGGTGGTGCGTCTGGAGATGACCTATCATCTCCCTCTCCCCCTCCACACGCCCCTCCGGCTCGAAGCGCGGATGACGCGCCGATACCGCCGAAGACGCTTCGCGACAGGGGAAATCTACCTCCCGGATGGGCGCGTCGCGGTACGCGCGCGAGGCATCTATGTGGAAGCCCCTCAACTCTTCGAGGCGCGCCGATATCGGGATTATGTAGAGGAAACGGGAGAAAAAGAAGAAGGGGAGGACTAAACCGCGCCTCCCCTCAGGAATTCATTCGTAGCGCAGCGCCTCTACCGGTTCCAGATTCGCCGCTCGGTTCGCGGGGTAGATGCCGAAGAACAATCCTACCGCCGCGGAGAATAACGTGGCAAGGAGAATCGCGTCCATCCCCACAACAGGGTTGAACGGCGTCCCCGAGGCGGAGGCGATTTTCCCTACCGCGACCGAAATTCCCCATCCCAGCAAAATCCCGAAAATCCCGCCGATGAGGCTCAAGAGGGAGGATTCCGTCAGGAATTGGAGGAGGATATCGCGCTTCCGCGCGCCGAGGGCTTTCCGAAGTCCGATTTCACGCGTGCGCTCGGTGACAGAAACGAGCATGATGTTCATAATGCCGATTCCGCCTACGAGGAGCGAAATCGCGCCGATTCCTCCAAGGAAAATCGTCAGCACGCCCGTGATGGTTTTCGCTGTTTCCAGAAAATCATCTTGCGACAAAATGGTGAAATCTTCCTCGCCGATTTTCGTCCGATGACGCTGCTGCAAAATTTGGGAAATCTCATCCATCGCCTGCGGGACAGCATCCGCACTCACCGCCTGTACCATAATCAAATCCACTTTGTCTTGTCCGCGATGGAAGAGGCGGGTTTGCGCCGTTGAAAAGGGGACGACGACACGGTCATCCTGACTGCCAAAGGAGGAGCCGCCTTTCGCCTCCAAAACGCCGATGACTCGGAACGGCTGCCCCTCGATGCGGACGCTTTCGCCCACGATGCCATCGCGCCTCCCGAAGAGTTTATCCGCCACATCGGGACCCAGCAGGACAACGGACGCGCGTCCCAGCAAATGCTCTTCGGTAATGTATTCTCCCTCGATGAGTCCATAATTTCGCAGCGCGAAATACTCCGGCGTTACGCCTGCAATGCTCGTCATCGTTTGCTCGCCGCCATAGGAAACCATACCCTTTTTTTCCAGAAGCGCGGCGACGGCGGAAACCGATGGCGCGGCGAAGGGGTCGGCAATGGCTTGTGCATCGCCGAGAGTCAAGGGCTTGGGGTTGCGGACGGAATCGTCCATCTTTCCGCGAAAGACGAAGAGAAGGTTGGTGCCGATTCCGCTAATCGAGCCGGTGATGGTTTCTTCCGCGCCGTGCCCGATTGCCAGCATCGCAATTACCGCCGCGACGCCAATGATGATGCCCAAAATCGTCAAACCGGAGCGCATTTTGTTTCCGGTCAAACTTTCGAGGGCTTCGAGAACCGATTGCCAAAAATTCATGCCTCTTCCTCCACCAATCCATCCCGCAGACGAATCACGCGCTGAGTCTGTTTCGAGATTTCCGGGTCATGCGTGACGATGATGAGCGTCGTGCCGCGCGATTCGTTCAAACTCAGGAGTAACTCCATAATCTCGCGCCCGGATTTCGAATCCAGATTCCCTGTCGGCTCATCTGCCATGATGATGGCAGGATCGTTGACCAACGCGCGCGCGATGGCAACGCGCTGCTGCTGCCCGCCGGAAAGTTCCGTCGGACGGTGATGAATCCGGTCTGCCAGCCCGACGGCTTCCAGCGCCGCTTCTGCGCGTTCTCGCCGCTCTTTCGTGACCCCGGCGTAACGGAGCGGGAGTTCGACATTCTTCAGCGCGGAAAATCTCGAAAGAAGGTTGAAACTCTGGAAGACGAATCCCACCTTGCGGTTTCGGATTTCCGCCAATTGGTCGTCATCGAGGGTCGAGACTTCCTCTCCATCGAGGAAATACTCGCCGCTTGTCGGGCGGTCGAGGCATCCGAGGATATTCATCAACGTGGATTTCCCGGAGCCGGAAGGTCCCATAATGGAGACGACTTCGCCGCGTTCGATGTTCAGCGAAACGCCGCGCAGGGCAGGGACCTCGATTGCGCCCATGAGATAGATTTTCGTCAGATCTTTCCCGACGATAACGTAATCGCTCATCAATTTCCTCCGCCCATGAAGGGAGGATGTCCGGTAGTTCCCATGTCGGTCGGCGGGTTGAGGATGAGAACATCTCCTTCTTTGAGATTGTCGGAGACAACCACGCTCATTGTATCGGAGGAGGCGCCAAGTCGAATCTCGACCATTTGCGGCACGCCGTCTTTGAGAAGGTAAACAACCCGCTTCCCGTTTACGACGCGCACCGCGCGGTTCGGGACGAGAATGGCATCTTTCACCTCTTTGACAACGATGTTCACCGCTGCCGTCATGCCGGGTTTGACCATCTCGTCCGCATCGGTCACTTCGACGGTCACAGTGAAATTCACCGCGCCCTGCATATTCTTGCCGACCGCGCTGACTTCTACAACCTTCCCATGATATTCTTTGCCCAAAATCGCGTCGAAGGTCATCGTGACTTCTTGCCCGACCTCGACGGAGTTGATATCCACTTCGGAAATATCCACATCGACCAGAAGACGGCTCAAATCGTCAATGCGGAAACCGAGGGTGCCGGGGCTGACTTGGTCCCCGGGTTTGATATTGACAGAAGTCACCGTCCCGTCAAAAGGAGCGATGAGCCGCGCGAGATTGAGAGCGGCCTGCGCCGCGTCAACGCGTGCCTGCGCCGCCGCGATATCCTCTTCCGTGGGACCGTCTTTCACGCGTTCCCATTCTCGCTGGGCATCTTCGTATTGAGCCTGTGCAAGGGCAAGTTTTGCTTCGCGTTCCGCCACATCCAACTCATCGGGGGTTCCCAAATACCAATTCAAAGTCGCTTGCAACTGGTCACGATGCAGCCGCGCATTCGTCAGGTTGAGGAGGGCTTCGGCTTTCTTCGCGTCCCCGTCCGGGCGGTTTTGATAGCGTTTATAGACCTGCTCCGCGAGAGTCACTTGTTTTTCGGCAAGGTCGAGTTGCGCGCGGGTGTTGTCTATGGTGTCTTGAGACGCGCGTTTGTATTGCAGCGCGTCCACCTTCTCTTGAGCGTCATCGAGCGCGCGCTGGGCGTTGACCAGCGCCATTTGCGCCTGCGCCTGCGTCAAGGAGGAATGGAGGAGATTATCGAGCGCGCGTTGAGCGCTGACCAAATCCGCCTGAGCGAGGATGATGTTTTGGGCAACGGAATCAGGCGCAAGGGTGGCAAGAATCTCATCCGTCGAAACGGAATCCCCTACGGAGACCTGGACCGACTCGACCCGTCCGCTGGTCTGCCAAAGAAGTTGTGCGGTCTGGTTCGAGCGTACCGTCCCCGTCGCGCCGACGATGGCGGTTAGGTTTCCGCGTTTGATTTTGAGAGTCTTGTATTGGTCACTACTCTCTCCCCGTTTTGCCTTTACGCCGAAAAATACGCCCGCCGCGACGAGGAGGACGAGGAGAATAACGAGAATTGTTTTGTATTTGTTCCAGAAAGTTTTCATGAAAAGTCTCCAGAGAATCGAAGAAACTTACTAAACGTACGGTAAGTTATACTCTCGCTTGCGTAAAAAGTCAAGATGACATTCTTGCCGCTTGAACTGCGAGGAGAGGAGCCAACCGCCCTGCGCTCATCCCGTCTGCTTCGTGGAAAAAATATGAGAGGCGGCAATTGTGACTATTGTCGCCCGATTAGGTGACATTAAAGCCTGTGTGCATTTTAAATCTTTGGGTATCATCATTGGGGTACTTATCTAGCGTTTTGGAGGAAGGCATGCAGGCAGTTCCAAGCGAATATTTGTCTATCGATCGTAAAAAACGCGCAAACTCTCCGTTCTTCGAGTTGGATTTACGACCTCCCGAAGAGCGGGTTTGTGATTTTCATGCGGTAGTCATTGCTTTTGATGAGGAACGAGCAAAAGTTGAAGCGGCACGCTGCATTCACTGCCCTGACCCGGCGGCGTGTGTCTTGGGCTGTCCGACACATAACGATATTCCTTCCGCCATGTGGTTGATTGAACAAGGACGTTTCAAAGAAGCGGCGGAAATCTACCACAAAACCAGTACCCTCCCCGAAATTTGCGGACGCGTCTGCCCTCACGAACAACTTTGCGAGGGCGCATGTGTCTTGAACAAGCAGAATACCCCCGTTCTCACCGGCGAACTGGAATCCTTCGTCGTAGACTGGGAACGCGAACATGACCCCTACGAAGTCCCCGTCGGCGAGCCGACCGGCAAGAAAGTCGCAATCGTGGGCGCGGGTCCCGCAGGGCTTGGCTGCGCCGACCAGTTGGTTCAACGCGGTCACGAGGTGACGATTTTCGACGCGAAACCCGCGCCGGGCGGTCTGCTCGTGTACGGTATCCCGAATTTCAAACTTCCCAAAGATGTCTTCTTTGCAAAATGGGAAGATTTGGAAAAGGCAGGCGTCAAATTCGTTGGGAATACCTATATCGGTAAAGACAAGACCGTAGACGACCTCTTCAATGAAGGGTTCGACGCGGTCTTTTTGGGTGTCGGGACGGAAATCGACGCGAAGATGGAAATCCCCGGCGAAGATCTCCCCGGCGTGTACGAGGCGACCGATTATCTCATTCGCGGCAATGTCGCGCCGGAGTTGCTCCCGGAAGACATGAAAGAGCCGCTCAAAATCGGGAAGCGCGTAGTCGTCATCGGCGGCGGCGATACCGCATCGGACTGCCTCCGCACTTCTCTGCGATTGGGAGCGGAAGAGGTCACCTGCCTCTACCGCCGCACGGAAAAAGAGATGCCCGGCGGCAAGAAAGACAGAGAAATGGCGAAAGAAGAAGGGGCGAAATTCCGTTTTCTCACTCAGCCTGTCAAGTTCATCGCGGGCGAAGACGGTACACTCGCGGCGGTGGAATGTATCCGCATGGAACTGGGCGAACCCGATGCCAGCGGACGACGCCGTCCGATTCCCATCGAAGGATCGAACTTCAGCGTTCCCTGCGATACCGCTGTGAAAGCGCTGGGCTATTGGCCCGACCCCATCCTCGGCGAAACCACGCCTAACCTCGAAACCCATAAATGGGGGCTTATCAAGGTGGTAGATCCCGAAACGGGACGCACCACCCGCGAAGGCGTATACGCTGGCGGCGACGACGTGACCGGCCCCGATTTGGTCGTCACCGCGATGGTCGCCGGACGAAAAGCGGCATGGGCAATTGACGAATATCTAAAATCCAAGAAATAAGCCGACAACGGCGGGAGGCACCCCCTCCCGCTTTTTGATTCCGGGCACTCGCCCAACGAGGGTTCGCGACTATCCCCTTTGCAAGAGGGAAACCTTGCTTTTTTACGCGCTGTCCTCGACGCCGCGCCGAGCCTGCCGAGGCATACGCCGCTCATGTCATTGCGAGCCCCCGCAGGGAGCGAAGCAATCCCCGCGCGAATGTGTACATCCCCTTTGCGGGAAAGAAACCTTGCTTTTTTATTCGCTGCCCTCGGTACACTCCTTCGGAGCACTCGGGCAGCGGAGATTTCGCTCGCAATGACACGAAGCCAACTACCTTCCGCCGGGGGCTAAAGCCTCCGGCTACGTCTACAAAGCCCCGCTAGGCGGTTGCCGAGTTCATCGAGGCAGGGCTGGGAGTCTCGCGCGCGAGGCGTGCTCCCTTCTCCATTAGGGAGAAGGGGCGGGGATGAGGG
>CAZDGZ010000113.1:0-6134 GCA_964505165.1 uncultured Anaerolineaceae bacterium
TTAAGCGCGTTGACGGTCTGCTGGTTTGCGCGAAGCCAAGTCATGCCGGCCTCGACCAATTTCTTGAAGGCTTGCCCGTCAAACGGCGCGCGTCGTATTGCCTCTAATCGCTGCTCGCGGGCTGAATCTGCTGAATGTTGTGTCATCAATCCTCTCCTGCCGCCGATTTAGTTGTCATTGCTCACGCGCAGTCCCGCGACATGCACGTTGATTTCGTTTACTCGAAGCCCTAACGCCTTTTCCACCTGAAACCGGACGGTGTTGGCGACGCTCGTTGCGACCGATGCGATTCTCGTGCCGTATTCTACGATGATGTAAATATCTATATCCAATTTTTCGCCATCGTAATGCACCGAGATGCCTCGGGTTGGCTCTTTGGTGATGGTACGCGTGAGCCCTTCTGCCAGATTTTTTGGCGCAAGCCCTACCACGCCATACGATTGCAGGGTGGCATGGTACGCGATGGTCGCAATGGCTCGCGGACAAATGTGAATGCTTCCTAGAGATGTCGTTTCTTCGCCCATAGTATTTTCCTCTTTTTCATTCAAGGTATTTATTTAACAACGGAACTTGTCCATAGATACGATTTGTGGTAAAATGTGCCGCCGTGTCAAGCGGCTGTGGAATTATTGTGCGGAAAGGATTGTGAACAATGGCTAAATGCGAAATGTGCGGCAAAAAGACGACGTTTGGACATAGCCGGTCGTTTTCGATGCGGGCGACGAATCGGGCGTTTAAGCCCAACCTGCAAAAAGTGACTGTCTACGAAAACGGACGCAAGGTCAAAAAAGTGCTGTGCGCTCGGTGCATCCGCACCCTTGCCAAAACGTCGAAATAACTTCTCCTCAACTTTCTATCTCAAAGATCGCGGCGGCTGCCGCGGTTTTTGTTTAACACGCACGTTTCAATTCGTCTATCGCGACGGCAATGCCGCGAGGATGATTGAAGACGGCGCTGCCGGCGACGAAGGTATCCGCGCCGCGTTCCCTCAGTTGGGGAAGCGTCTTCGATGAAACGCCGCCGTCCACTTCCAGACGGGCGGAGGGATTTGCCTCGTCCAGCATCGCGCGGAGGCGGGAGAGTTTCGGCAAGACTTCCGGCAGAAAATCCTGCCCCGAAAATCCGGGGTTGACCGTCATCGCCAAGACAAGGTCTATTTGCGGCAGGATGGCTTCCAGCGCGCTCGCGGGGGTTCCGGGGTTGAGCGCAACGCCAGCGTGGCATCCCAATTGATGAATTCGCTGCACGGTGCGATGAATGTGCGGACAGGTTTCGATGTGAACGGTCAATGTGGAGGCTCCCGCGCGGGCAAACGATTCGAGGAGGGAGTCCGGCGTCTCGACCATGAGATGGACATCCAGCGGCAGCGCGGTTCCTCGTCGGCAGGCTTCGACGATGACGGGACCCATCGTCAGGTTCGGGACGAATCGCCCGTCCATGACATCTACATGAATCCAAGAGGCTCCCGCGCGCTCACACGCGGCAATCGCCTCGCCGAGATGCAGAAAATCGGCGGAAAGGATAGAGGGAGCCAAAATACAGGAGTTGGGCATCATCGAATGGGCGGATTATACACGAGGTAGACCCACATCCAAAAGGGGATTAAGCCGCCGACGGCGATGAGCGCAAGCAATCCTAACAACACGGAAACCCAGTCAATGCCTTCGGGAGAGTCTTCCTCGAATGAATCGGATACCGCCGAATGTGGCGCGGTCTTTTCCTTTTTGGGGATGGAGATGGGCGGCGCAGGCGCAGGGACGGACGCGGGCGCAGGCGTGGACAGCGAGGCAGGTTCTTCCTCCATCCCGAAACGGAGGAGGACGCGTCCAAGTTGGTCAGCGGTGCGGTATCGCGCGGACGGTTCTTTGGAGAGAACTTTCTCGACGATTTGTTCCAACGCGGGGGGGATGTCGGGGACGTATTCGCTCAACGGAATCGGTCTCGCTTTTAAGTGGAGATGCGCCAGTTCTTCGGGGGTTGCGCCCATGAAGGGAAGCGCGCCGCTCAAAAGTTCGTAGAGAATGACGCCTAGCGAGTACACATCCGATGCAGGGGAGGGAGGGTATCCCGCCGCTTGTTCCGGCGCGATATATTGCGGCGACCCCCAAACCACATCGCTTCGTTCGCTCGTCCGAATGCTCGAAAGCGCGCGGGCGATTCCGAAATCGGTTACTTTTAGGCGTTCGTCGGGGGTGACGAGGAAATTATGAGGCTTTACATCGCAGTGTACCAGACCTGCCCGGTGGGCGTATCCAATGCCCGCGCAGGCTTGTACCATGATGGGAATCGCACTTTTTACATCGAATCGTCCGCGTCGGCGGATGATGGTTTTCAAATCCGCGCCGGGGACGTATTCCATCACGATGAAGAGTTTTCCTTTGTCGAAGCCGAAATCGTGAACGGTGACGATGTTGGGGTGCGAAAGATTCGCGGCGGCGCGGGCTTCCTGCCGAAAGCGTTCGCGAAAATCTTCCTCTTCCGAAAAGACTTCGTGCAGGATTTTTAGCGCGACATCCCGTTCCAGCATCGTATCGCGCGCGCGATAGACGGAAGCCATACCGCCGCTTCCGAGTTTTTCAAGGATTCGATACCGATTGCTGAGTAATGCGCCTTCTTCCATCATGAACGCTCCAAGGAAAAATTATATCATGCGAGAGGCTTTCGCCTTTCCAATAGAGGGGCGGCATCTCGGCAGCCCGAATCTTTGCGCGTTTGCCAAAACGTTTCATATCTTGTAAAGTAAAAGGGAACAAGGAGGTTGCCGATGAAAGAAAAATTTCTCGAAAACGCGAAACGCGAGTATCCGGCGTGGATGCGCTTTCTCGTCCTCCTCATCGCCGCGCCGTTCTTCGTCTTGATTTTCCCCGGTGCGCTGGTTGCCGCGGGGGTTTGGCTTGACAAGAAATTAGATTGGATAGGATTCGCCTCCGGCGCGGTAATGGGAATTGGCTGGGGAATTGCCCTCCTCGGCCTTCTCTTCGCCTTCTGGGCGGTATACCTTCAATTCCGCGTTGGACGCGGCACACCCGTCCCCGCGATGGCAACGCAGACTCTCATCACGCAGCCGCCTTATACTTGGACACGGAATCCGATGGCGCTTGGAACCTTGACGCTCTACTTCGGCGTCGCGATGGCCGCCGGTTCGCCCTCCGCGATTCTTTTTGTCTTTCTCGTGAGTGCGGTGCTGTTGTTGTATATTAAATTCGTCGAAGAGAAAGAGATGGAACTCCGTTTCGGAGACGACTACCGCGCCTATCGCGACTCGACGCCTTTTTTCTTCCCGCGCCTCCGAAAACGATAAATCTAAACTCTCGCGCAATATCGAGTAAAATTGCGGGGATATTCAAATTCTTAAGTTTGGAGAAACATCGTGATTTTTCGACGCGCTTTCGCATTCCTTCTCCTCGTTTCGCTTTTCCTCGCCGGATGCGCCCTCGGCGGCGCGCCGGCCGCGACGGGAACTCCGCGCCCGACGGAGACCGCGATCCCGACGGAGATGCTGACGCCCACCCCGCAAGTCCCGCTGGCGATTTTGCTCATGCCGGAAGACCTCCCTAAAGAGGACGCGGACGCTTACGAGACTCTCGTCTACACCCTCGCGCAGCAGGATGGGATGCGGTTTCAGGTGCGGAATCATCTTTCTGTTGAAGATTTAGCCTACGAACCCGCGCTCAAAGTCCTTATTGCCTTGCCTCCCGCAGAAAACCTCGCGGAACTCGCCGCTGCCGCGCCGCAGGCACAATTCCTCGCCGTCAATGTCCCCGGAATTACGGCGGGAGGGAACATCAGTGTTCTTGCGAACAGCAGTCGTCCTGATGTCGTCGCTTTTCTCGCGGGATATATCGCCGCGATGATTACGGAAGATTATCACATCGGCATCATGCTTTCACAAGATGACCCCTATTTGCAAAATATGCAAGCCGCGTATGCCAACGGGATGACCTATTATTGCGGATTGTGCAACCCCTGGGCAGGCCCGTTTTACGACTACCCTCTCCATGTGGAAATCCCCGGAGATGCCGACCCGAAGGAATATAATGCCTATGCCGATTACCTGACCAATCATCAGGTAGAGACGATGTACGTTTCTCCTGATTTGGCGACAGCGGATTTTCTCACTTATCTTTCGAGCAGCGGAACGTTGGTCATCGGCAGCGCGTCTCCCGCGAGGAAATTGGGGAATTGGGTCGTGACGATTCAGCCGGATATTCCGCAAGCGATTCAAACCGCGTGGGCGGATTTGGTCGCGGGGAACGGCGGAATTAGCGTTCCCTCGCCGCTTTCGCTGACCGATGTGCAGCCGGATTTTCTCACGCCGGGAAAGCAGCGTTTGGCGCAGCAGGTCTTGGATGATTTGCAAGCCGGATTGATTGATACCGGCGCCGCCCCTTAAAATTTGGAGAAAGGATTCTCTCATGCAATTACGTTGTGCCTATTGCCATCACATGTTTGCGTTGAGCCGCGAAGAAGCGCTTTCGGCGTTGCACGCGCTGGAAGTCGAATCATTGCAGCATTACGACGCGCGGTGTCCTCGATGCAAGAAAGCCAACCGCGTCGCGAAAGACCGTCTCGAAAAAGCCTACCCGAATTGGCAGGAAGAATACGAGGCGATGATGAAAGAAGCCGCCGAGATGGAAGCCAAGCAAAAATCCCTCGAAGCGGCGGAAGACTCCGCGCGGAAAAAGAAGGCGCCGAAGAAAGCCAAGCGGAAACCGCGTAAAAAACACTGATGGGGGTTTTGTATCTCGTCGCGACGCCGATTGGCAATTTGGAGGATATTTCTCCCCGCGCATTGCGGATTTTGCGCGAGGTCACGCTCATCGCGGCGGAAGATACGCGCGTGACGGGGAAACTTCTTTCCCGCTATGGCATCGAGACGCGGCTTCTCAGTTATTACGAACATAATAAAGCGCAGCGAATTGACGCAGTTCTTGATGCCCTCGCGGAGGGGGATGTGGCGCTTGTTTCGGATGCGGGAACCCCGGCAATCAACGACCCCGGTTACGAACTCGTCCGGCGGGCGGTCGCGGCGGGAATCCGCGTCAGCCCTGTGCCCGGTCCCTCTGCGCCGATTGCCGCGCTCGCGGCGTCCGGGCTGCCTGCCAACGCATTTTTGTATTTGGGGTATCTTCCCCGCAAAGCAAAAGAGCGCCGCGCGGCGCTCGAATCGGTCGCGGAGATGCCGTATACGCTGATTTTTCTCGAAACGCCGCATCGGCTGCTGCGCGCACTCGCGGATATGGAGGCAAGCCTTGGCGATAGAGACATTGCCGTCGCGCGGGAGTTGACGAAACTGCACGAGGAAATTTTTCGCGGAAAAATTTCCGCCGCGCGAGCGCATTTCGAGGCATACGCGCCGCGCGGCGAATTTACGCTTGTCGTCGCGGGGAAAAGGGAGGAGAAAACCCGATGGTCAGAATCAGAGGTACTGTCCGAGATAGACGCGGCGCTCGCAGAAGGAGAATCGCCTTCTGCGGCGGCAAAGCGGCTGGCGAGGGAGTCCGGCTGGTCGCGCCGCGATATCTATCGAATCCTTCAGGAAAAGAATCAAAATTCTTCGATGTAGAGCGTTCCGGGGTCTTTCCGGCAGTCCTTAAGCATTAGGGTCCGAAGAAAAGATCCCACCAGATTTTCCAATTGGGGAGAGGCGTTGGAGAAGGGGATGGGGTGGGAGTTGGGGAAGCGACAATGTCTCCGTTTCCTTGAGGGCGCAGAGGATGGTCGCCGGGCATAATATACATCGGATTTTCGTTTCCCCATTGGTTGGTGAATTCATCGGAATTCACTTCGGCGATTTGCGTTTGCAGGGCGATTTGAGTCAACGAAACTTGCGTTGCCTCGGCTTGGACCGTTGCGGCTTTTTCTCTCAACGCGTCCAGTTTTTCCATGCGCGCGTTGAAATCCATCACCAGCACCATGAGAACGAGAAGCCCTGCGATGAAGAGAATCTTCCGAATTGGGAGAAAACGAATGTTCATGGGTCTATCTTACTCGCGGCAGCGAAGGTTGGCAAGGCGCAGCGCTTTGCGGTATAATACCGCCGCGTAAAGAGGGCCGACTAGCTCAATTTGGCAGAGCAACTGACTCTTAATCAGTGGGTTCAGGGTTCGAGTCCCTGGTCGGTCATATAGAAC
>CAZDGZ010000114.1:0-6109 GCA_964505165.1 uncultured Anaerolineaceae bacterium
ATGAGATGTTTCGGCGCTTCTTCCAGTGTTTTGAGGAGCGCATTCGCCGCGCTGGGATTTGCCTCGTGGAAGCGTAGGAGAAGCGCAATGCGAAATTTCGATTGATACGGCGCGAGGGACGCGTTGCGGCGAAGGTCGCGTATCTCTTCTACGCGGAGGATTCCTCCCTCTTCCGGCGCGCGAATCACGTTCAAGTCCGGGTGCTGCATCGCCTCGATTTGGCGGCAGGTGCGGCAAGTTCCGCATGGGATTCCGGGCGCGGCGGGAGAGTCGCAGTTCAGCGCCTGTGCGAAACGAAGGGCGAGGGTGCGTTTGCCAATGCCTTTTGCGCCGAGGAAAAGATACGCGTGGCGCATCGTTCCGTTTGCGGCGTGCTGGCGGAGCATTTTCACTGCCCATTCATGCCCAAGAAGATTCCAGTTTTCGTTCATGGTCGTCTCGGTTCGAGGGTCGCGCGCATCCGCAAATAGGAGTCGTAGCGCGCAGGGTGCAGGTCGCCGCTTTCCAGCGCGGCGAGGACGGCGCAGCCGGGTTCGTGTGTGTGGGTGCAGTCACTGAATTGGCATTGTGAAACCAGCGGGGCGATGTCGGGGAAATACCCGTCGAGTTCTTCCGGCGTCATATCCCACAATGCGAGGGATTTCCATCCCGGCGTATCCGCGACGTAGCCGCCTTCTTCGAGGGGAAAGAGTTGGCGAAAATTCGTCGTGTGGCGTCCTTTTTTGACGGCGTCGCTCACTTCTCGGACGGCAAGTCCCAATCCCGGTTGAATGGTGTTTAGGAGGCTCGATTTCCCTACGCCGGAGGGACCTGCCAATGCGGAAAGTTTCCCTCGAAGCGTTTCGCGAAGCGCGTCCAATCCGAGAGAGGCTTTCGCGGAGGTGTACAGCACCGGATATCCGATTTTCTCGTAATGCCCGAAGAGTTCGCGCGCCCGCGCCTCTCCGACCAAGTCTACTTTGTTGGCAACGACGATGGCGGGAACCTGCTGCCGTTCCGCGATGACGAGGAATCTATCCAGCATTCGGAAACGCGGCGCCGGTTCCGCACACGCGAAGACGAAGAGTATCTGGTCGGGATTTGCGAGGAGGATTTGCCGATACACGCCTCGCGGACGCGGATCCATGCGGACGATGGCGCGCTCGCGTGGGAGGATTTCTTCAATCATCCCCTCGCCGGGCGCGTGGATGGAGATTCGTACTCGGTCGCCGATAGCGGCGATATCGCCCACGCGTGGGCCGCGCTTGAGTTTTCCGCGCAAACGGCAGACGATTTTTTCCCCCGTCTCGGTGAGAACGGTGAAAAATCCCGATTGCGCGCGGAGAATTCGGCCGGTCGTTTCTTGCGAGGGCATTATTTCTTCGGGGTTTTCGTGGGGATTCCTCCCAGCGGCGTGGGGGTTTTGGTCACGCCGAAGGACGATTCCCACCAGTAGAGGGATTGCGGGCTTCCGTAGAAGTAGGATTCTACGACGCGGCGGAAAACGGGCGCGGCGTAATCGGAGCCTTCGCCGGCGTTTTCGAGGATGACGACCACCGCGATATTGGGAAGCCCGATTTCATCTTCGTCCCAGCGGGTATAGCCCGCGAACCACGCGTGCGGTTTTCCCGAACCGGATTCAGCGGTGCCGGTTTTCCCCGCGACGGGCACGCGGAAGCCGCGAAGGCGGTAATGCGCGGTGCCGCGCGGGCTTTCGACGACGTAGGTCATCGCAGTTTGCAAGGCTTCGAGGTCTTCTTGACTTAGGGGAAGCGTGCCGCGCGATTCCGGTTTGAAGACGACGGAGGGAGGACCTTCCACAGGTTGAATTTTCTCGATGAGTTGAGGACGGTATAGAGTCCCGCCGTTGGCGATGGCGGCGATGAAATCTACGACCTGAAGCGGGGTGACGAGGACGCTTCCCTGACCGATTGCCTGATTCACCGCTTCGAGCGCGGTCGTTGGGTCAAGGATTTGTCCGCTTGCCTCCGCGACTTGTTCGATTCCTGTCGGGGAGCCGAGTCCGAACGCGCGCGCCATATTGGCAATATCGCTCACGCGCCCCGAACCGTATAAATCCAGCCCGATGTGCCAAAAATAAGGATTGCAGGAGCGCATCAATCCCTCGATGAGGGTGAGATCTCCGCTGGGTTTGGTGTGGCATTCGTCTTGGGTGATGGGTTCGTCGGTTTGGTACGAGGCTTTGATTTCGTCCTGACAATGTTCCCATGTCCAGTCGTGGAGGATTCTATCGGGGAGTTCGGTGAAGTCGTATGTGCAGTTGTAATGCGTATCCGGGGTATACAATCCGCTCGAAAGCGCGGCGGACATGGTGATGATTTTGAAGACTGAACCGAGAGGGTATTGTCCCTGAGTCGCGCGGTTGACCAACGGTTGATAGGGGTCGTTGAGCAATTCCGGCAAAAGGGTGTTATTCGGATTCGTCGGCTCGAAGAGATTCGGGTCGAAGGTAGGAGAGGATGCCATTGCGAGGATTCTGCCGGTATCCACCTCCATCACGACGACTGCGCCCTGAAATCCCTGAATCGCCTCGTCCGCGTATTTCTGAAGGTCGCGGTCGAGGGTGAGATAAATCGAAGACGCGGGATGCGGGTCGCTTTGCGCGAGTTGCGCGATGACTTGTCCATCGGGGTTGACGACGTAGAGCGTCCCGCCGTGTCTTCCGGCGAGGTACGGTTCTCCCCATTTTTCTAATCCGGCGTAACCTACTTTTTCGCTTCCGCTGTAGCCGCGTCGCCTGTAGGATTCGAGTTCTTCCGCCGGTACGGTGATGGTGTACCCGATGGTTTGCGCGGCGAGTCCGCCTTCGAAATAAAAACGTGATTGATAAGGCGTCGCGTAGACTCCCGGCAAATCCATGCTCAGGAGGCGTTGTGCATCCTCTGCCGTTGCTTCGCCAATGGCTACATACCAGCCCGGCGCGGCGTTTTCGTAGCGTGCCTGAATCTCGCCGACGCTCAAGCCGGTGGCTTTGCTGAGTTCGCTGAAGACGCGGAACGCGTCATCGTCGTTGATTTGTCCCGGCACGATGCCGAACGCGACCGCATCTGCCTGCGAGACGAAGGGAAGCCCGTTTCTGTCGTAGATGTCGCCGCGTGCAGGGATTCGGTAATCCATCGCGAGCCTGTTGCCGCCTTTGAGTTCCGGCAGAACCAGTCCATCGTTCCAGTTCAAATGCCATTCGCCGTTTTCCAGCGTCATCTCGGCGGTGAAGTCTCGCGTTTGTTCTCCGGCTAAAACCGTGTGGAATGCGACGCGGTACGAGACCTCCGCGCTTTGCGGATGCAGCACGGAGGAGAGGATTTCGTAATCCATCCCGCTGAGGCTCATTGTGTCCATCGCGTCGCGGTACCGCGCGGAGAAATCCTCTTCGGAGATGGCGGCGCGGCTCGCTTCGTCGAGCATCGCGTACATTTTGTCGTAATCCTCGATGACCCACGCGTTCAAGAACGCGTCCATTGCCGCGCGGGCGTCCGGCGCGTGAGTCACGCTGACGCTGGGTTCGGGGAGGGTCGCGGTCGCGGCAGGCAAAAAGGGCAATCCTCCGCCGCCGGACGAGGAAGAACAGGATACGAGAAGCAAGGCAATGATTGCCGCATTAAACCAACGTAGAAAACGTTTCATCATCTTTCCTTTAGAGACGCGCTGCAACGCGAGAATTTTCCAGAATTTCATGGAAGACGGAACATTTCTGCCCCAGCGCGCGCTGGCAATTTTCCGCGATGTCGGGAAAATGGGCGATGCCCGCGTCCCTAAGCAGCCGCGCGAGGTGACAGAGGGGCAGCCCCATCACACCGGCGTAACAGCCGCGAATTTCTTGCACTGGATGAAATTGCGTGTGCTGAATGGCATACGCGCCCGCTTTATCCATCGGGTCGCCGCTTTGGATGTACGCGCGAATCTCCTCGTCGGTATAGTTTCGCATGAGGACATCGGTGACGGAGATATCGCGGACGAGCCAGGAATCCCTCGGACGAAAGAGCGCGATGCCCGTGTACACCTGATGCACGCGTCCGCGCAGATGCCGCAGCATGGATTCCGCTTCGGCGGCAGTCGCGGGCTTTCCGAGGATATCTTCCCCATCTGCGACGATGGTATCCGCTGCGAGGATGAGTTCTTCATCTTTCGCGAAGGCGCTTGCCGCGCGGGCTTTGGTCTCCGCGAGGCGCAGCACATACGCGCGGGGCGGTTCCCCCTCTTGGCGCGATTCGTCCACATCGGGGGATATCGCGCGGAACGGTGCGTTCATCAACGCGAAAAGTTCCCTCCGTCGAGGAGAATTCGAGGCGAGAAGGAAAAAAGGCGTGTCCGTCATGGGGCGGATTCTAACACATCCCCCCTTTTTTGAGCGTCAGAGCAGTTTGGGCTGTGATTTCTTGTCGTAGTCAATTCCCAAGTGCCGATATGCGGATTCGGTCGCGACTCTTCCTTGCGGGGTACGGTCGAGGAAACCGAGTTGAAGGAGATACGGCTCGACGACATCCATAATCGTATCGGGTTCTTCGCTGATAGACGCGGCGATGGTGTTCAGCCCGACCGGTCCGCCGCGATATTTTTCGATAATCGCGCGAAGCACGCGCCGGTCTACCTCGTCCAATCCTAGCGAGTCGATGGAGAGTAAATCCAGGGCTTCGGCAGCGACCTCGCGGGTGATGACGCCGTCCGCGCGCACTTGCGCGTAATCTCGGACGCGGCGCATGAGCCGCAGCGCGACGCGCGGAGTGCCGCGTGCGCGGCGGGCGATTTCTTCGATTCCCGTTTCTTCTGCCGGAACGCCGAGCATGTCCGCCGCGCGTGCTACGATGGATTTCATCGCGTCGAGGTCGTAGTAATCGAGGCGGTAGACCGCGCCGAACCGCGCGCGGAGGGGCGCGGTGACCAGCGCGAGGCGCGTTGTCGCCGCGACAACGGTGAAATGCGGAAGTTTCAGCCGAATGGAGCGGGCGGAAGGTCCCTTGCCGATGACGATATCCAGCGAAAAATCTTCCATCGCCGGATACAAGACCTCCTCGACCGCGCGCCCCAGACGGTGAATCTCGTCAATGAAGAGGATATCGCCGGCACGGAGGTTGGTCAGTATCGCGGCTAAATCTCCCGCGCGCTCGACCGCGGGACCGGAGGTGATTTTGATGTTGACTCCCATCTCGTTGGCGAGGATATGCGCGAGTGTCGTCTTTCCCAAGCCGGGAGGTCCGTAGAAGAGCGCGTGATCCAGCGCCTCGCCGCGTTTGCGCGCGGCTTCGATGAGGATGGAGAGATTCTCTTTTACCTGATTTTGCCCGATTAATTCTTGCAGGGTTTGAGGACGAAGCGCGTGGTCTACGCGGTCGTCAGGTTTCGGGCGGGGATCCAAATGGGGGTTTTCGGAATCGGTCATATAAGAATTATACCTGAGGGCGGCTTTCCCGCTATAATAAACCCGCGATTCGAAGTTGCTTTCAGAGGAGATGCCATGTCCAATGTCTACCCGTCCACTCATCCGCTTGTCGCGCATAAATTAACCCGTCTGCGCGAAGAAAAGACGCAGCCGCGAAAATTCCGCGAATTGGTGCGCGAAATTGCGGCTTTGCTGACCTACGAAGCCACCGCGGACCTTGAAACAATCCCCCGCGAGGTGAAGACCCCGCTGGCGAAAACCCTCGGCGCGGAATTGAAAGAACAAATCGGGCTGGTCCCAATTCTCCGCGCGGGGCTGGGAATGGTGGAGGGCGTTTGGGAATTGATGCCTTCCGCCGAGGTGTGGCATATCGGGTTGTATCGCGACGAGCGAACGTTGAAGCCGGTGGAGTATTACAACAAACTTCCTGTTGCGCCGACGGTTTCACTTTGTTTGATTCTCGACCCGATGCTGGCGACGGGCGGCTCTGCCGTCGCAACGGCGGATATTCTCAAGAAATGGGGAGTCCAGCGCATCAAATTTATGGGAATCATCGCCGCGCCGGAAGGGATAGCCGCGATGCAGCGCGCCCACCCGGATGTGCCGATTCACGTCGCGGCGATAGATGACCATTTGAACGAAGTCGGCTACATCGTCCCCGGATTGGGCGACGCGGGCGACCGTCAATTCGGAACAGGGTGAAGCCCATGTATACGATTGCTGAATTTACTA
>CAZDGZ010000115.1:0-6069 GCA_964505165.1 uncultured Anaerolineaceae bacterium
GTTTGCCCGCTTACTTTACCATACTCCAGAATGTTTGACCATAGTTTGGATGCGAGGAAATGGGAGCGTTTGGGGTAGTCCTCCTACCCCTCTCCCCATGCGGGGATTTGGGAGATGGTTTCTCCGCGTCGGACGAGGTAGTAGGGCATCCAGCCGATGCCGAAGACGGGGAGGAAGATGTCGGCTTTCTTCGGGGCAATGGGGATTTCTTCGATGTCGTTGACGAGGTTTCCCCAGCGGTCTCGGATTTCTTCGAGGGTTTCTTCGAGTTCGGCTTCGAGTTCTTCGATTTGCGCCTGATAGTCTTCGATGGCTTCGATGGATTCTTCCACGTCCGCTTTGGCTTGTTGCGTGAGCCGATGTTTCGTGAGGGAGGTGGAGAGTCTGCGGCGGCTTCGTCCGATTCCGAGGAAATTTTCCGCGTGTGTGCCGAGTTCTTCCCATTTTCGTTCGGAAAGTTCCTCCTCGTCTTGTTTGAGTTCTCGTTCTTCGCGTTTGAGTTTGTTTTTCAGTGTGCGAATTTTTCGTTCATATTGCGCGGATACTTTGTCAATTTCTGCATCCCGCGCGGCGCGGGCGGCTTCGGCGCAGGTTTGCATGAATTCCGCAGAGGTGACATTCGGTCCGGCGTAGACTTTGAGGGCAGTGTTGGCGCGCGCGGTCACGGTGAGGGTGCGGTAGAGCATATCGGCGAAATCCCGTTTGAGGGAGGCGAGAGGGCGGGCTTTGTCGAGCGGCGGTTGTGGAGGGATGAACCGCGCTTGCGGCGCGGGTGTTTCGCCGAGGGAGTCGGGGTCGAGGGAGACGAAGTAGGAATCCCACCGAATTGCGCCGGAGACTTCTTCGTTTGGGATGAGGACGGCGCGGGTGATGAGGGTATCTACATTGTATTTTCGGTTCAGGAAGCGCGTTTGCGCGACGGCGACGAGCGCCGGACGGTATAGGATTCCGATTTGCGAATCCTCGTCCGTGAGGGGGAGTTTCGCCGCGTCGAAGGCTTCGACCAGACTTAGGTTGAGCGGGAGGAAGTATTCTCCTACGCTGGCGGGGAATGCGGGACGTGTACGGCTCCCCGGAAGGTCGGGCGCGGAGACGCGAGGGGGCGCGGACGCGGACGGCGCGGGGACAGGTTGAAAGTCCGAGAGCGAGGCGGCAGGCTTGGGCGTAGTTTCGGCAGGGGCGGCGGATTCCTTCGAAAATGCCGCGCCCGCGAGTTCATTCAACGCGGGAATTTGCGCGCGGGTGAGAGGCCCGGCAAGGTAATTCATCGCCCACCGCGTGCGGAATATCCGAGGTTCCTTTTCGTGGACGTTATGAAGCAGAAAGGCGCGTTTTCCAAGTTCGGAGATTTGCTTGTCGAAGACGCGGCGGTTTAGCCCTCCCGATGCGCTTTCGAGTCCATCGAGAAGGCGGTTTTTGTCTTGTTCGGTCTGAAGTTTTCCGATGAACCATGTGCCCGCGTTGGAGAGCGCTTTGTAATCTACATCTACCGGATTTTGCGTCGCAAGGAGAAGTCCGACTCCGTACGCGCGCGCTTGTTTGAGCATGCGGAGGAGCGGGGCTTTGGAGGGGGGATTTTTTTGCGGCGGGAGATAGCCGAAAATTTCATCCATGTAGACGAGTGCGCGGAGCGAAGACGCGCCGGGTTGTGTTCTCATCCAAGTTTCAAGGGCGGAAAAGAGAAGGGTGACGAAGAACATGCGCTCGGTTTCGCTCAGGTGCGCGAGGTAGAAAATGCTGTGACGCGGACGCCCCTCCGGCGTGTAGAGCAGGGAGGGGATGTCGAGGGGCGCGCCTTCTCTCCAGATTTCGAAGGCGGGCGCGGCGAGAATGTTGTTGAGACGAATGGCAAGATCCATTCGGTCTTTTTCGGGGAAGAAATTTTCGAGGGGAAACGCGCCGAGTTTCTGAAAAGGCGGGTTTTGCGTTTGAAGGATGAGTTCGGGGAGTGAGAGCGCGCGGTTTTCCTTCCATGCTTCTTCGAAGATGTTGGCAAGGAGGATGTGTTCTCGTGATTGGATAGGGTCTATATTTTCGAATCCGATGAGTCCGAGCAGCGCGGTGACGGCGCTGTTGATTTTTTCCCGCAAAATTTCGCGGTTTCCCTCCCAGGGAAGAGAGGGCGATTCCATCGAAACGAGAACGCTGACAGGGATTCCCGCATCGGAGCCGGGGGTATAAATGGCAAATTGCGCGGCATTTTTCAGCGCGAGGATTCTCTCGGAAGAAATTCCCCATTCGGCGAGACCCTCTTTCCATTGGCGGGCGGTTTCTTCGGCGGCTTGTTCGAGCGAAACGCCGCGTCGCCGCGCCGAATCCGCATCAATCCAGGGGCGAAAATCCTGCGGCGTGAGCGAGGGAAAATGCAGCAGCAGATTGGTCAAATCGCCTTTCGGGTCAATGACCAGCGCGGGGATTTCCTGAAGCGCGGCCTCTTCGAGCAATCCGATGCAAAGGCCGGTTTTTCCTGAGCCGGTCATCCCCGTCACGATAGCGTGGGTGAGCAAATCGTTCGGGGCATAGTGGAGCGCTTCGCCGGTTTCGCGCGAGCGCGGAGAAGAAAGCAAACGTCCGAGATAAAAACCAGTTGGGGTCATACGCGCCTCCTGTCAGATAGAACAAATGTACCCGATTTTTCGAGAATTGGCAAATTCCCCGCGGGAAATGACGTATAATTTCCTCGACATCCGTTTTCCGTTCTTTCGGAGGAAACCCTGCCGAGCGCGCGCGGGAACGCAGCCTTCGTTCCGTTTCGCCGCGAAATTCTCCTTTCAGCATTTTCCTCGAAAACAAAAAACCTTCTTCTACTACGAAACAGGAGTTCCTATGTCTACCTCATCTCCTCCGCATTGGGATATGACCAACATCTTCCCAAGCCTCGACAGCGCGGAATACAAAGCCGCCATAGACGATGTAAAAGAGCAAATCGCCGCGTTGGAAGCGTTTTTCGAGCAAGAAATCTCTTCGACGGACGCGGAAACCCCCGTCGCCCGTCTCGCCGAATTGGTCGGCGAGGGAATCGAGCGCTTCAACGCGTTGTACGAATTATCGGGGACGATTCGCGCGTATATTTCCGGCTTTGTTTCGGTGAATTCTCACGATGATTTGGCGCGCCGCCGTCTTTCGGAATTTCAGCAAATCGGCGTGAAGATGCAGCACCTCGGCACGCGCTTCCAAGCCTGGGTGGGAAAAATCGCCCCCGCGCTGGATGGGATTATCGAGGCGAATCCCGTTGCCTCGGCGCATGCCTTCTTCCTGCGGGAAACCGCGCGCCAAGCCAAATACATGATGAGCGAAGCCGAAGAATCCCTCGCGGCGGAATTGAACGTGAGCGGCGCGTCGGCGTGGAGCAAATTGCAAGGGACGGTTACCTCGCAACTGACCGTAGAATTCGAATTGGATGGCGAATCTCAAACGCTGCCCATTCCTGCCCTCATCAATCTACGCTCGCACCCGGACGAATCCACCCGACGGCGCGCGTACGAAGCCGAAAACGAAGCCTGGGAATCGGTGAAAGAAACCCTCGCCGCGTGCATGAACGGCGTCAAGGGGACGGTGATTACTCTCAACAAACGACGCGGACGAGAAGACGCGCTCCACGCCGCGATTGACGACGCTCGCATAGACCGAGAAACGCTGGAAACGATGCTTTCCGCAATGCGCGACTCCTTCCCGATGTTTCGAAAATACTTCCGTGCGAAAGCCAAACGCTTGGGCAAAGAAAAATTGGCATGGTGGGATTTATTCGCGCCGATGGGAAAGGTGGAAAAGACCTATACCTTTGACGAGGCGCGCGCGTTCATTTTGGAAAACTTCGGAAAATTTTCTCCTGATTTGGAAGCCTTCGCACGAGGCGCGTTCGAAAATCATTGGATAGACGCGGAACAGCGCGAAGGGAAACGCGGCGGCGCGTTTTGCATGGGCGTCCCCGGCGTCAAGGAGAGCCGCGTCCTCTGCAATTTCGACGGGTCTTTGGACCAGGTTTCCACGATTGCACACGAATTAGGACATGCTTTCCACAATCATTGCGCCTACGAAGCGGGGAAGACGATTTTGCAGCAAGATACGCCCATGACCCTCGCGGAAACCGCCTCCATCATGTGCGAAACCATCGTCATGGAAGCCGCGCTCGCGGAAACCGACGACCCCGAAGAAGAATTGGGCATTTTGGAAACGCGGCTCATTGGCGATTCGCAAGTCATCGTGGATATTTATTCCCGCTATCTCTTCGAGAAAGAGGTCTTTGAGCGGCGGGAAAAATCCGAACTTTCCGCGGACGAATTGAGCGAGATTATGGAACGCGCGCAGAAAGAAACGTATGGCGACGCGTTGGATGAACGCTATCTCCAGAAATATATGTGGACGTGGAAGCCGCATTATTATTACGCGGGATTGTCTTTCTACAATTTCCCCTATGCGTTCGGGTTGCTCTTCGGAATCGGCTTATATGCCATATACCGCCAGCGCGGCGCGTCATTCGTGGAAGATTACAAGCGCCTCCTCGCTTCGACGGGCGAAGCCCCTGCTGCCGAATTGGCGGCGCGTTTTGGCATAGATATCCGCTCACGCAAATTCTGGGATGACAGCCTCGCGGAAATCGGCAATCGAATTGAAAAATATTGTGCGTTGTAAGCCGCGCGGCTGAAAAATCCGGTTGTATGGAGTGTTTTCAGGGATGAGTTCGTTCCCATTGAATGTAGGCGTCGTACATTTGCGGGAGCGTTTTCCATTCCACGCGCCCGGAAGCGATATAAGGGCGAAGACGTTTCAGCCAGTCTTCCATGATTTTCTTGTCGAGAGACTTCCCGAAACTCCATGCAACGTAATAGATGTTGACCAGATTGGGATCCGTGTATGAGAGCGCCTCGTCCAGTTGCTGGAAGAAAATGTCTACATCTTCTTCTGTAAATTTGCATCTTGTCTCGGATTGAGAGGAGCGGGTTTCCTCTTCCAAGCAATTCAACTCGCCGCCTGTCGGGAGAAGTACCAAGCGTCCGTTTGGGGTGGGTGTCGTCCAACTCAATCCGTCGTTTACGCGCCAAGGGTGCAACCGGTCTGCTATATTGGGAGGATAGGGCTGGTGACACGCGGCGGGATTAGGGCAATTGCGAAATTCCGGTGGACGCGCGTCCGGCGGCATGGACATCACTCCGTAGGCGACGACGCCTGTTACGAAGAGATAGCCCGCGTCCGCCGCGGCGCTGACCCAGTCGCAAGTCGAGACGACGCCGGAAACATGGCGTACGGTCACGCCGAGGGATTCCAGTTGGGTTTTCTTTGCTCGCAAATCGTTCGCGAATTGGTTGCAGTCGTACCCTTTCGTTCCCCCAACGTCCGCGTGGACGCCGATTCCATGTCCGCGTTCCTCCATTTCCAGAAGGACGTTATCGCCCCATTTCTGTATCCCGTCGGTGAATTCTTTGCTTTCGAGGGTGAGAAGTCCGCCGTATTCCTCGAATAAATCCGCGTATTCTCGCAGCAGCGCGGCGTGACGCTGAAATTTTTCTTCGTTCTGCCCGTCGTCCCAGCCTTCCAGATGAACCATGATGCCCAGATAGAGGACGCCATTTCCCGTTTTTTCCGAGGGCGCGACTTCGGTCGAAGGGAGGGGAGGCGCGGGTGTCGTGGTTTCGGGGAGTTGGCAGTCCGCCGGACACCGTGTCGGATTTTCGGCTCCTTCGCAAATTCCGTTCCCGCAGAGATTGGCGTTTTGCGGAGTGGGCGCATTCGAGGGCTGGCACGCCGCGACGAATAAGAGGAGAACCGCAAGAATGGAAAGAGAGAATCGCTTCATGACGGAACCTCCTGATGCAGTGTTTTGCCAACGTGTGGATGAAAATTACTTTACTCCAAAATGAAACCTTTGGCAAATTATTTCGATTTTAGCGGGATGGCATTCTGGTTTTGATGCCGTGCCGAGTCCGCTGCCCTCGATACATCCCTTCGGGACACTCGGGCAGCAGAAGCAGAGTGCCAACTACCTCCCGCCGGGGGCTAAAGCCTCCGGCTAGATTTACAAAGCCCCGCTTCGGGGGCTGGGAGTCTCGCGCGCGGCGCGGACTCCCCTCT
>CAZDGZ010000116.1:0-5999 GCA_964505165.1 uncultured Anaerolineaceae bacterium
CCGCCTAGCGGGGCTTTGTAGATGTAGCCGGAGGCTTTAGGCTCCGGCGATGGGGGGGTGTGTCAATCTACGAAGCGGTATTTCAGCAGTGTCCAAATTGCTTCGAACGCGTCTTTCAATTTGATTTTCTTCCCCTCATCGTAATCGCGCGGGTTGAAGGTAATCGGGACTTCGAAAATCCGCACGTTTCGCTTGAGAATTTTCGCGGTGAATTCCGGTTCGAAGTCGAAGCGTTTTGCGTGGAGAGTCATCCCGTCGAGGATTTCGCGGCGGAAGACTTTGTAGCCGGTTTCCATGTCGGTCAGGATGTTGTTGTAGAGGAGATTCGTCGCAAAGGTGAGCAATTTGTTGGCGACCATGTGCCAAAACATCGCTGTGCGCCGCGGCGCGCCGAGAAAACGGGAGCCGTATACCACGTCCGCTAGATTCTCTTCGATGGGGCGGAGGAGCGCGGGGTAGTCGCGCGGGTCGTATTCCAAATCGGCGTCTTGAATGAGCAGGATATCGCCTGTCGCCGCGTTGAGCCCCGTCCGGACCGCTGCGCCTTTCCCTTGATTCTTCTCATGGAGAATCACGCGGATGCCATCTTTGCCATCCAACTCTTTCAAAATCTCGCGCGTGCCGTCTTGCGAGCCGTCGTCCACGATGACGATTTCCGTCGCCAGTCCGGTCGCTTGTACCCGCCGCAAAATTTCGCGGATACTTTTCTCTTCGTTATATACAGGGATAATCACAGAAAGGTTCATGGGGCATATTATAACTTGAATTGTGAAGTGCATCTCTCTCGTTTCGATTTTCGCGCGCGCTCGGATTTTGCAGAATCTCCCCGCGTGCTATAATTCTAAAAGGCGTTGCGATACTTTCTCGAAACGCAGTTGTTGGTTTATCTTTCTCAATTCAAGACGGAGCGCTTGCTATGACCAATCTCTCAAGACCCGCTCGTCCCGTTTCTACGGGTACAGGATTCCTGCCGCCAACGATTACCAGTGTAGAAGATACGGGGCTTTCTCTTTTATGGCTGCAAGATTTAGCCCTGAAGATTCTCTACTTCCAAGGCTATCTTTCGGGATACAAAATCGCGGAGGCGATGGCGCTTCCTTTTGCCGGCGTCACCGACCGCGTTTTGGAAGGACTGAAGAAGGAGAAACTCATCGAGGTCAAATCCTCGCAGGTGGGGCTTGGAGAAAGTTCCTATCAATACGGGATTACCGGCGCAGGGATTGCCCGCGCGCGTGAAGCGTTGGAGCGAAGTCAATATGCAGGACCTGCTCCCGTGCCGATTGATGTCTACAACGATGCGGTTCGCCGTCAAGCCAATGGACGCATGGTCGTCACCGCGCGCGCCATGCGGCAACTTCTTTCTCAACTGGTTATTTCCGAGAAAACCTTCCAACGGCTTGGCCCCGCGCTCAACTCCGGCACCTCGATTTTTCTCTACGGTCCTCCCGGAAACGGAAAGACAAGTATCGCTCGCGCGTTCGGCAATCTGATTATGAGCCGCAATATGTATATCCCCTACGCGTTGTATGTGGATGGACAAGTCGTCAAAATGTACGATTCGGTCAATCATCAACTCGTAGCGGAGCAGGACGCGACGCCGCGCGGCACCGGTTCTCTGCGGACCGGGATGCGGCGCGACCCTCGATGGGTCAAGATCCGTCGCCCCTTCATCGTCGTCGGCGGCGAATTGACGCTGGATGGCTTAGACCTCGTTTTCGATGATACGCATAAATTTTACGAGGCGCCTTTCCAAGTCAAAGCCAACGGCGGAATCCTTCTCATTGATGACTTTGGGCGTCAGCAGGTACGTCCCCGCGACCTCCTGAACCGATGGATTGTCCCTCTCGAAAACCGCGTGGACTATCTTACCCTCCACACCGGACGAAAAATCGAAGTCCCCTTCGATGTTCTCATCGTCTTTTCCACGAACTTGCCGCCGAAAGACCTCGTAGACGAAGCCTTCCTTCGCCGTCTGCGGCATAAAATCGAGATTGGCGACCCCTCCTACGAAGATTATCGCGAAATTTTCCGCCGCGTCGCGCAAGCCAAAGGGGTGCGATACAGCGACCAAGGATTGGCGTATCTTCTTCAAGAATGGTACATCAAACGCAATCGAAAACTCCGCGCCTCGCACCCGCGCGACATCTGCGACCAGATTATCGATATCGCACATTATCTTTCGACCGAACCTGTCATGTCCCGCGAAATGATAGACCGCGCGGCGGAATCCTATTTCGTGGAAATCTGATGCTTTTGGATGACCTTCCCTCCCCGATTGTCTTTGCCCATCGCGGCGATTCGGCGCATGCTCCCGAAAATACCCTCGCGGCATTCGAACAAGCCGCGCGAAAAGGCGCGGATGCCATCGAACTCGACGCGAAACTCAGCGCAGATGGCGTGGTTGTCGTCATCCACGACCCTACCGTAGACAGAACCACCGACGGAAGGGGGAAGGTCTCCCGCCTTCCGCTCGCGGCGCTCCGCGAATTCGATGCGGGGAACGGCGAGAAAATCCCCACGTTGGAAGAAGTATTTGAAGCGGTCGGGAATCGCCTTCTCATCAATGTGGAGTTGACGAATTACAAAACGCCGAAAGATTCCCTCGTGGAAAAGGTCGCGGCGCTCGTGAAGCGGCATCATTTGGAAGAACGCGTCCTCTTCTCCTCTTTTTTGCCTCGAAATTTGAAAGAAGCCGCTGCGCGTCTTCCTCAAACCCCACGAGGACTTCTTGCCCTGCCCGGACTCCTGGGCGCGTGGTCTCGTTCTTTCGGCTTTTCCTTCGGGGAATATCAAGCCCTGCACCCTCATCTACGCGATGCGACCCTCGTCCAAATTGCGCGCGTGCATCAACTGGGACGCCGCGTCCACGTTTGGACGGTCAACGATGCGGAGGACATTCGGCGTCTTCATACTTGGGGCGTGGATGGCATTTTTACGGATGACCCTTTGCTTGCCCTCCGCGCCTTAGGGCGAGCCTCGTGAGAATGACATCGGCTTTTCGATGGGATGGAGAGAGATGAAATCTCGACGAGTTCTCGTTTTGCTGATTATTCTCCTCCTCGCACAAAGTCTCGGAGCGCGAGCCGCGTTGGCGCAATCCTCCGTTCCCTCGCAACAAGCCCTCGATATCCTCGCTAGAATGACCCCGGAAGAACGCGTGGGGCAACTCTTCCTCGTTTCTTTTCAAGGGGCGGAAATTTCTTCGGAATCTGAAATTTACACGCTCATTACGGAGTATCACATCGGCGGCGTGACTCTCCTCGCCGAAAACGATAATTTTGCCCCCGCACCCGATACCCTTTCCGCCGCGTATGAAACAATTTCCACGTTGCAGCGCGCGGAATGGGAATCTTCTCTTGTGTTTCACACCGATTCCGAGACTGGCGAACAGCGCTCGAATGTCTATATCCCCCTCTTTGTCGCCCTCACGCAGGAGGGCGGCGGCGCGCCCTACGACCAAATTCTCAGCGGATTCCCTCCGCTCCCCAACGAGATGGCCATTGGCGCGACCTGGCTTCCTGACCTTGCAGAGCAAAGCGGCGAAGTCTTAGGCAAGGAACTCGCCGCTTTGGGCGTCAATCTTTATCTTGGACCTTCCCTCGATGTGTTGGAATCTCCAAACCCCGGCGGCGGAGGCGATTTGGGAACGCGCGTGTTCGGCGGAGACCCTTATTGGGTCGGCGAAATGGGAAAGGCTTTTATCCGGGGATTGCATCAGGGCGGCGGCGGACGCCTTATCTCCGTGGCGAAACATTTCCCCGGACGCGGCAGTTCAGACCGTCTGCCGGAAGAAGAGGTCGCGACGGTTCGGAAATCGCTGGAACAATTGAAGCAAATCGAACTCGCGCCTTTTTTCGCGGTGACGGGAGGGGCGTCTTCTTCGGAAAGCACCACCGACGGACTTCTGGTCTCGCACATCCGCTATCAGGGATTTCAAGGGAATATCCGCGCGACCACGCGTCCCGTCAGTTTCGACCCTCAAGCCCTCACGCAAATCCTCGCGCTCCCCTCCTTTGCCTCGTGGCGTGAAAACGGCGGATTGATTGTCAGCGATAATTTGGGAAGCAATGCCGTTCGAGAATTCTACGAGCAGGGCGGCGCGCAATTCCCTGCGCGGCTGGTTGCCCGCGATGCGTTTCTTGCCGGAAACGATTTGCTTTACCTCGGAAATATCCTCTCCTCCGACGAACCGGATTCGTATCACACGGTATTGAGCATTCTGGATTTCTTCGCGAGGAAATACCGCGAAGATCCCGCCTTTGCTCAGCGTGTAGACGAGTCCGTGCTGCGCATTCTGGATATCAAACTCCGCATGTACCCCTCGTGGGTGCTGAGTACGGTTCTCCCTCCGAAAAACGCGCTTCACGCTCTCGATGACGGTGAGCAGATTTCTTTCGAAATCGCCCGCAACGCTGCGACCCTCATCAGCCCCTCGCCCGCCGATTTGGATGTCGTTCTGCCGGAACCGCCCGCACAGCATGACCGTATTTTGTTTATTACGGATGTGCAAACCTATCGCCAGTGCAGCCTTTGTCCCGAAGAAGATGCGCTGGGCGTCCGCTCGCTCGAAGACGCGGTGATTCGCCTCTATGGTCCCGGTTCTGGAGGGCAGACTCGAAGAGGCAACCTATCCTCCTATTCTTTCGATGACTTGCGCGCACTTCTCGAAAATGCCGAGTCCGCCTCGTTTCTCGAATCCGACCTCTACGCGGCGGATTGGGTGATTCTCTCGCTTTCCGCGTCTCGAAACGAGGGGGCGAATCTCATCCGCCGATTTCTCTCGGAACGTCAAAATACCCTTCGCAACAAACGCATTCTTCTCTTTGCTTTTACCGCGCCGTATTATCTGGATGCTACCGACATTTCCAAACTCACCGCGTATTATGGATTGTACAGCGCGACGCCGCCTTTCGTAGAGGTTGCCGCACGGCTGATTTATCGAGAACTCTCGCCGCTTGGGACACTTCCCGTTTCCGTTCCGGGGATTGGATATGATTTGATTACTGCGACCACGCCGGATCCTGCGCAGATGATTACCCTCTCTTTGGATTTACCCGCGCCGGAGACGAACGCGACCGAAAGCGCGGTGACGCCGGAACCGACTCCCGTACCGCTTTTCCGCGTGGGCGACACCATCGCCGTCCGAACAGGCGTCATTCTCGACCACAACGGGCATCCCGTCCCCGACGGAACAATCGTTCACTTTTCGCTGACCCTCGGCGGGGACAGTGGAATTATCCAGCAACTCGACGCGGAAACCGTGCGAGGCATCGCGAGAGCGTCGTTTCGGCTGGATAAGCCGGGGATGTTGAGAATTGACGCGATGAGCGAACCCGCGCGGGTTTCCGAAACGCTGATGTTGGATGTCTCGCAAGAAAGTCCGGCGGCTGTGACCATTATTGCCCCTCTGCCCACCGAAACCGAAACGCCGACTCCTTCCGCCGCGCAGCCCAATTCGAGGGTTTCTCGAAATCTCTTCGTTACCGCCGAGGGCGCGCCGACCTTCCAATCATGGATTCTTGTTTTTGTGACGTTGCTTGGCGGCGCATGGCTCGCGTATCTCGCAGGGGCGGCGCGTAAAACCCGCCGAAGCGGAATACGGTGGGCCTTGACCGGAATGCTCGGCGGGCTTCTCGCGTATACTTATCTCGCGCTGGGACTTCCCGGCAGCGAAACGTGGACACTGGGAGGCGGTATTTCCGCTATCTTGGGGATTTCTCTTGCGGGGGAACTCGCAGGGTGGGGAATTGGCTGGCTATGGGGGAGGCGTTAGAGCCGCAGGAGTACGCGTAATTCTGTCCAGATGAAAGGAACGGCAACGGCAGCGCCGAGGAGCATCCCCGCGAGGGCGGTGAGAATCGCGTTTCCCGGAAGGTATACCGCAGCCAAATATGCCGACGCGCCGCCCGCGAGTGCGCCGGACATTCCCCGCCACAATGCGGGAGAAAGGGAGATTTTGTCGGGCAGCCGCCGGTTGAGCAGGTAAAGCATCAACGCGG
>CAZDGZ010000117.1:0-5987 GCA_964505165.1 uncultured Anaerolineaceae bacterium
TATGCAATTGTTGGTGGAGCGTCTGCGTGAACTCCAAGCCTCCTCCCCGGATATCGAGGCTTCGGCAATCGTAAGCGTAGACGGGCTGAGTATCGCGTCGGCGTTACCGCAGGGCGTGGAAGAAGATAGAGTCTCTGCGATGTCGGCGGCGATGCTTTCCCTCGGTGAACGAATCGCTTCCGAATTGGGACGCGGCTCTTTGGAGCAGGTCTACATCAAGGGGAAAAACGGATTTGTCGTCCTGATGTCGGTAGGTGAAGAAGCAGTGCTGACCGCGTTAGCGCGTGAACAAGCGAAACTGGGCTTGATTTTCCTCGATATGCGCCGCGCGGTTGAAGACCTCGAAAAAATGGTTTAACGGAGTCGGTATGAGTCCTGTCGAAAAGAGCGGTCTATATTATCCCAATAAATTTGGCTTGATTATCATCAAAGCGCTGGAAGAGGTGATGGGGCGAAATGGTCTGAACGCCATCCTGAACCTCGCAGGGCTGGGGCATTACATCAACAATTACCCCCCGGATAATCTCGAAAAAGGGTTCGATTTTGCTGAACTCTCCGCCATCAGCATCGCGTTGGAAGAAATGTATGGTCCTCGCGGTGGACGTGGTCTTGCATTGCGCGCGGGGCGCGCGACCTTTGCAGATTCCCTGCGAAATTTCGGCGCGCTCGCGGGCGTAGGCGATTTGGCGTTCAAGGTGCTGCCATTGCAGGCGAAACTCCGCATCGGACTTCCCGCGATGGCAAAAATTTTCTCCCAAGTGAGCGACCAGTTAAGCACCGTAGAGGAAACCGAGAACGAGTTTATCTACACCATTCACAAATGCCCCGTTTGTTGGGGACGCCATGATGAGGATAAGCCGGTCTGTTTCATCGCCACAGGGCTTTTGCAAGAAGGGTTGAAATGGGTTTCCGGCGGCAATGAATTCCGTGTGAACGAATCGAAGTGCCACGCAATGGGCGACGACGTTTGCGAATTCGTCATTCAAAAAGAACCCATCGGCTAAAGCGGAGTTTGCTGTGCCCGACCCCAAGAAGAAAATTCTCATCGTTGAAGATGACCTCGATGTCGCAGAAATGCTGACCGCGTATTTCCGCGTGCAAGGATACGAGGTCTTTACAGTCAATTGGGGGGAAGACGGGGTGCGCGCGACACAAACAGTCCACCCGGATTTAGTGATTTTGGATATCCGCCTGCCGGATATTGACGGCTACGAAGTGGCGCGCCGCCTTCGAGGCGATCGCCGCACGAAAGACATTCCCATCATCTTTTTGACAGAAAAACGCGACCGCGCCGACCGCCTTCACGGGCTGGAACTCGGTGCGGACGATTATATTACCAAACCCTTTGACGTTCAGGAACTCCGCCTGCGCGTGCGGAACGCCCTCCGCCGCATGGGGCAGGGGTCTCTGACGAATCCCGTCAGCGGGCTGCCGGATGGCGCGCTGGTAGATGAACGGCTGGAAGAATGTTTGCAAAAAGGCGCGTGGAGCATCCTCCTCGTCTCATTGGAAAACCTCGACGCATTCCGAGAATCCTATGGCTTCGTTGCCTCGGATGATGTCTTGCGCGCGGTGAGTTTGATGATACACAATGCCATGCGCGAAGTCGGGATGCCCGATGATTTCCTGGGGCATTTGACCCCCTCCGATTTCATCCTCGTCGTCACCCCCGGAAACCTCCCCGCGATGCAAGAGCGAATCCGCAGTCGGTTGGAACAATCCCTGGATTACTTCTACCCCATCCGCGACAGAGAAGCCGCGGCGAAAATGCCCTCTCGCCTCGCCATCAAAATTGCCGAACTTCCCTCCGTACAAGGGAAATTCGAGAATGTAGAAGCCCTCAAACACGCGCTCTTCCAACTCAAACGCTAGGAGTTTAGTTGCGAATTACCGTTATCGTTCCCACGTATAACGAAGCGGAGAACCTGCCGAGGCTGGTCTCCGCTTTATTTCGTTTGCCTTTGGATTTATCTCTCCTGATTGTAGATGATAACAGCCCCGACGGCACGGGCGACATCGCGGACGAATTGGCAAAAGAATACGAAGGAAGGCTCCGCGTGCTGCATCGAGAAGGAAAACTTGGGCTGCGTTCCGCGTATTTGCAGGGATTTCGCCTCGCGCTGGACGGCGGCGCGGATGCCGTTGGGCAGATGGACGCGGACTTTTCACATGATCCCGCGAAACTGCCGGAAATGGCAGAAGCCCTCGAAACCAGTGACGTGGTCTTAGGCTCTCGATACGTTTCCGGCGGCAGCGTGGATGAACGTTGGCCCCTTTGGAGGAAAGCCCTCTCCGCGTTCGGGAACGCGTATGCGCGGGCAATCCTCGGTTTCCCGCTGCGCGATGTGACGACGGGCTATCGCCTTTGGCGGCGCGAAGCCCTTTTAGGGATGCCGTTGGAACGAATCCGCGCGAACGGATATATTTTCCTCGTCGAAATGGCGTACCTTGCCTACGCGTTGGGATACCGTTTTGCGGAAGTGCCGATTTATTTTGCCGATAGAAAATGGGGAAAGTCGAAAATGTCTTTCAAGATTCAAGTAGAAGCCGCGTTGCGTGTGTGGCAGGTGCGCTGGGAATATCGAGATATTCGAGCGAAAGGCGAAGCGGCGAGAAACTCACTCGACGCGCGCTGACCATTTTCTCGTAAGTCTTTCCCATTCTTCCACACTTAACGTCTCTGCACGCCGTGAAGGCGCGAGACCTGCTTCACGCAGGAGGGACTCTGCCTCGGCAGGAGATATCCGCATTCCGGCGGACAGCGCGTTGCGGAGGGTTTTCCGCTTTTGGCTGAATCCTGCTTTGGCGAGACGGAAAAACGCGTCCATCAGAACAGGCTCGATGCGCGGAATCGGGTATAAGTCCACGCGAAGCACAGCGGAATCCACTTCGGGGCGCGGATAAAAAGCCCCGGCGGGAATCCTCGCGGCGATGCGCGGTTTTCCATAAATCCATACACTTAAAGAAAGCAAACTATGTTTTTTTTCGGCGCAAATTCGTTCCGCGACTTCTTTTTGTATCGTCAGCAGCATTCGGCGCGGGCGGCGCGGCGATTCCAGCAGATGGCGGATGAGCGCGGAGGTGATGTAGTAGGGGATGTTCGCGACGACGAGGTAGGGTTCGTCTGAAATCAGTGTTTCCGGCGCGAGACGAAGCATATCGCCCTCGACGAGGGTCACGTTTTCGCAGCCGCGTAAACTTTCTTCGAGGAGGGGGAGGAGCGCGGAATCGATTTCCACTGCCACGACGCGCCGCGCTTTCGCCGCGAGAAAACGGGTGAGCGTTCCCGCGCCTGCTCCGATTTCGAGTACCGTATCTTGTGGGGAAATTTCCGCCGCATGGATGATTTTCTCTAGCGCGGCAGGGTCTTGAAGGAAATTCTGTCCCAGCGATTTTCGCGGGCGGAGTCCGTGTTTTTTGAGTAACGCGGCAGCGTTGACGGGGAGAGTATCGCAAGGGGTCATGGCAAAATCCACAAAATCGTGTCGGGGACGGGGGTGAGGAAATAAAGCGTTGTCCACTCATGATGGGGAACATAGTCTTCGTCGGTGTAGCCTAAATCCACCCAATACTTGCCGGGAATCCCCGCGCCGACATCTTCGATAGTTGCCATTCCATAGGTGGGGATGTATACCGGTTGTCCTTGCATCGCGAGATACCATGAGCGGAGTACCCCGACGACTCCTTGCTGTACCGGTTTCCCGCTCGCGGTTTTGTAATAGCATCGGTCGGCGTCCGAATTGCAGGGAGAATAGGAGGTCGCGTAGACAGGAACCGCGCGCCAGTATTCGATGACGCCGTTTGGCGTGTTCATCGTGCGGATGACGACTTTCGTTCCAAAACCGATGATTTCGTTTTGCGGCGGTTTAATCGTCATCGTGAAGCCGGAAGTTCGAAGCGTTTCTACGCCGTCTTCATAGCGGATTTTGACGCGCGTTGCCTCGATGCCGTAACTTCCCGGCTGTAAGATGACTCGCTGGTCTAGTTCGACATCGGGCGCGGGCTGAAGTTCGCTTGTGTAGGGGAGGGGGTTGAGTATCAACTGGATGACCTCCTGCACCTGCACGAGGCGAATCTGCCCGTCATCGGGGAGCGGGTCGCTTTCGGCAGGGAGGGTGTAATCCAGCCCCTGAATCGGAATCCCTGCTTCTGCGAGCGCGTCGCCTACGTTTTCAGCGGCGCTGCGGAAGGAGACCATCGTATCTTTTCGCATGAGGGTGAATTCGCGCGAGGGGCGATAGATTGCGCTTTCGACGAGGCGCGGCGGCGTTTGGGGAAGCGGAAAAATCTCGTCTGCGGCGTAAGGTCGGATGCCGATGGACCATAAGGCTTCTTCGAGAGAGAACGCCGCGCTTTTCAGCGTTTGGCTGCCATCCGGCGTAACGAGCGTAAAGGCCGCGGCGTGTCGAATTTGGACGGTGCAGCGTGAACAAAGGAATGGCGAATCGGGAGGAAAGACTTTGCCATTGACGAGAATCGCATCGGCAGGCGCGAGGCTTGCTCCCGCGAGCGCGAGGGCTTCGGCAGGAGTCGCGGCGTTGAGATTCGCCGCGAGGATTTTCTCCCCATCCAAAACCGCGACGTTCGGCGATGCCGCGTTTACCGTGCGAAATAGGAAAAGCGCGGCGAAAATCCCTGCGCCTGCGAGAAGATAGCGTTGCTTTCTCATGCGGCTATTCTAACGTATTTTCCCGAATGGATGAATTCTCGTGTCTCTGACCTGTACTCCCGAAAAGGATTTGGGAGTATACTACCTATACCCCTTTACCCTTCCCAATTTTTCATTTTGGAGGCACTCATGCTGTCCATAGAAAAAGTAGATACGAGCAACAAATCGCAGGTCAAGCGATTCGTCGAAATTCCCTACCGTTTGTATCGCGACAACGCGCAATGGACGCCGCCTCTTTATACAGACGCGTACCTGCCGCTCAATCGCAAAAAGCATCCTTTCCATGAACATTCCGAGGTCGAGTTTTTCCTCGCGGTTCGTGACGGGAAAGATGTAGGGAGAATCGCAGCCATCGAAAACCGTCCCTTCAACGAATACCATCACACCAAACAGGCGCAATTCTATTTCTTCGAATGCGAAGAAGACGAAGAAGCCGCCGCAGCGCTCTTCGAGACGGTCTTTGACTGGGCGCGTGCGCGCGGATTGGACGCCGTCGTCGGTCCCAAAGGAATGTCCGCCTTTGATGGATATGGCATACTCATCGAAGGCTACGAACATCGCCAGATGATGACCATGACGAATTACAATTATCCCTATTATCGGCGGTTCATCGAAGCGATGGGCTTCGAAAAAGAAGTGGATTTCGTGTCCTGCTATCTCCCCTCCGACGCCTTCAAACTTCCCGAACGCGTCGAAAGAATTGCCAAACGTGCGCTTCAGCGCGGCACCTTGAAAATCAAGCGCTTCAAGAACAAGCGGGAACTGATTAAATGGGCGCCCAAAATCGGCGAAGCCTACAACAAATCCTTCGTCAAAAACTGGGAATACTATCCCCTCTCCCCGAGAGAAATTGACTTCGTCGTAGACAACATCATGCTCGTCGCCGATTACCGTCTCATCAAAGTCATCACCCACGAAGACGATGTCGTGGGATTCCTCTTCGCCTTTCCCGATGTCACTGCCGCAATGCAGCGCGCGCGGGGACGCCTTTTCCCCTTTGGGCTGATTGATTTGCTCCTTGAGATGAAGCGGACCAAAATCGTCTCCGGCAATGGCATTGGCATCCTCCCTGAATATCATGGCATCGGCGGCAATGCCATTCTCTATTATGCAATGGCCAATACCTTCTTCAACGAATTCAACTTCGAATTTGTCGAAATGACGCAGGTCGCCGAAACAGCGGTCGAGATGCGCCGTGACCTGAAAAACCTTGGCGGCGTCGAATACAAAAATCACCGTGTATATCGAAAAACGCTTGACTAAAAAGGATAAAAGATGATTCATCCCCTCCAATGGATTCCAGAAGAAAAGCGAATCC
>CAZDGZ010000118.1:0-5722 GCA_964505165.1 uncultured Anaerolineaceae bacterium
CGGCTCCTTTGGCGGCCCCTACCGTGTAGACGAGGAAATCATGCAAGAAATGTTCGCCGCCGCCGTCGAGGATATCCTCCAATTGTTGATGTTTGAGTAGGCAAATAAATTGAGACCCGCCTATCAAACCGCCAGACTATCAGACTATCGGACTACCAGACTATCAAACCAGCCACCGGCGACCCTGTTATAATTTTCGCATGAATTCAAAGAAACAGATTTTCGCAGCAGGCATTCTGCTCCTCTTCATTTTTACGATGGCAGCGCTTTCGAACCGCGTTCCATCTGCGGAAGCCTCGTCGCCGGTGCAGGGACTTCAATACCAAACCCCCACGCCGGGCCCCGATGGCAGGATTTTGTATACCGTCCAAGAGGGAGATACCTGCATCCGCATTGCATTGCTACACAATATCTCGGAAAATCAACTCCGTTCTCTCAACCCGGATTTGGATGAAAATTGCACGGTTATCCCCGGGGAAAAATTACTCGTCGGGCTAGGAGGTCCCGCGCTGGCAACCGCGACGCCGGGGGCTTCCCCAACGCCGACTCTCGTCCCGCCAACCCCGACTCCGTTCAACGGGACGACGGAAATCTGCGTCCTTCTTTTCGAGGACATCAACGGCGATGCGCTGCGTCAAGAAGATGAGCCGGGACTTGGCGGCGGAGCAGTAAGCGTCACGAGCGAAGACGGCGCGTATTCCCAAACCAAGCCCACCCTCGGCGGCATGGATCCCGACACGGGCGAACCTGCTCCCGTCTGCTTCTCGGACGATTTGCCCGAAGGCGCGTATCAAATCAGCGTCGCCGTACCGGATGGCTATAACCCCACCATGAACGTGAGTTATCGCCTCGACCTCCACGCGGGCGATGCCGCGTATGTAGATTTTGGCGCGCAGTCTGCCAAAAGCGGCAACGAAAGCGCCTCTCAAGAAGAAGGCGGGAAATCCGGGCTTTTGGGATTGCTGGGGGCATTGCTTCTTTTCGGCGGAATTGGGCTGGCATGGTACGCGATGCGCGCACAAAGACCACGCGGGCTGCGATGAGACGTTTTCGGGCGCGGGGAATTTTCCTCGCGCTTTTTCTTTTCTCGGCAGGATGTACATCCGGCTCCGCCTCCTCCGTTTCCCCGCTTACGCTGGAAATGTTGAAAAACGCGGAATATCACTCGATGAATTTCCCGCGTCCCGTGCCTCTCACGGAGGGGCAATTCGTCTCCCCCGCGCCCAACGGTGATGATCCAAGCGACTATGTTTTCTCCCTCTCCGAATGGGTCGCGTATGGCGACATTGACGGGGATTCTCTCCCCGATGCTGCCGTTTTGCTCACAAGTTGGCTAGGCGGTTCCGGGCTGTTTTTCGAATTGGAGGCGGTACGCAACGATAACGGGAAACCGCAAAATATCGCCTCCGCGTTTTTGGGCGATAGAGTCCTAATTCACGCGCTTTTCATCCGGGACGGCGAAATCGTCCTCCAGATGACTGTTCACGACGAGGACGACCCGTTTTGTTGTCCGTCGAAAGACGTTCGATGGGTTTTTCGTCTGCGGGGGAATGACTTAATGCGAACGACTCAGCCTTGATTCTTCGATTGAATATATTTCTGGATTTTCAGCGGCATGCCGCCAATGAGATGCAAATGTAAATGCGGCACGACCTGTCCCCCTTCTTTGCCAACGTTGAGAACGAGTCGGTAGCCTTTTTCTGCAATTCCCATTTGCCGCGCGAGACGTTGCGCGACAAGAACGAGATGCCCTACGAGGTCTTCGTCTTCGGGAGTGAGCGCCTCGACAGAGGGAATATGCCGTTTCGGAACGACGAGGATATGCACCGGCGCAGCGGGCGCAATATCATGGAAGGCAAGGACCGTATCATCGCGGTAGAGGATGTCGGCAGGCGCGTCGCCCGCGATGATACGGCAGAAAATGCACGAATCCATTTTCGAGGGAGAATCGCTCATAAGGATTATTTAGGAATGATGGTCACTTTCCGGCGCGGTTCCTCCCCAATACTTTGGGTTTCCACATCAGGGTTCTCTCGCAATTCGATATGGATAATTCGGCGTTCGTTCGCGGGCATGGGTTCGAGGGTTTGGCGTCTTCCGGTCTTGACGGCTTGTTCCGCCACACGGCGCGCCATTCGCCGCAACTGGCGTTCACGTCGGCTGCGGTATCCCTCCACGTCAATGATAAGTTGCACCCAACGCTCTTCCTCTTTGCTGAGAATGAGCGCGGCGATTCGCTGAAACGCGTTGAGGGTTTCGGCGCGGCGTCCGATGAGAATGGATAAATCATCGCCGTGAATTTCGACTCGCACCGGTTTGCGCCCCTCTTTGTCGGGAGCCTCGTACCGCACGGAGACTTCCGCGTCGAGGCTCATCAGACGGAGCATCGTTTCGATGACCTCCTGAGTCCGCGCGAGGAGTGGGTCTGATTCCGTTTCGGCTGGGGATTCTGCCGCCGGAGGCGAATCAGGTTCCGGTTCGGGAGCGGGAGCGGGAACAGGCGTTTCGGGGGGAACGTTGACGGTGAGACGAACGCGGACTTGCCGCGCGCCGAATCCGAAAAATCCTTTTCCGCCTGAATCCAGCACTTCAACACTCACGGCATCGGCGGGAAGCCCTAGTTGCGCCAAGCCTCGGCTAATGGCTTCCTCGACGGTGGGAGCGATGACTTCCAGGGTGGTTCTTTCGTCCATTGCAACCTCGCTATGCTTTTTTGCCGGGCAGCAGGTTTCGCCAATTGGCTCGTCCCATCAAGGTGTATTGGATGATGCCCAGCAAGTTGGTGGTAACAAAGTAGATGGAAAGTCCAGAGGGGAATGTGAGCGCAAAGTAGCCGAGAAGAAGCGGCATATAGAGGCTCATCATATTGCCCATCGCCGCGCTTTGGTCTCCGGGCGAGGAGGAGGCGGGCATGGTCATCTTGGACTGGATGTAAGTGGTAATCGCGACGACAATCGCCAGCGTGGGGATGTGATAGCCCATGAAGGGGACGAATTCTGGACGCCCTAAATCCATCCACAAAAAGCGGCTGTTGAGGGGGATGAGGGAGGCGATGTTGAGAAAAGGGTAGATGCTTCGGGCAAGTTTGAGCAGCGCAAGAGGGGTAGAGGCAAGTGCGCGGATGATTGCCTGATACAGCCCGATGATGATGGGAAATTGTATCAGCGTGGGCAGACAGGAATCAAAGGGCGAAATGCCGCGTTCTTTGTAGATTCGCATTTGCTCTTGCGCGAGTTTTTCTTTGTTGTTTTTGTATTTTTTCTGTATCTCTTGCCATTCTTTATCCTGCTGTAACTCTTGCATGGCTTGTGCGCCTTTGAGTTGTTTCCCTGTGAGGGGCCAGGTAATCAGGCGGATGAGAATGGTGAAGAGGATGATGGCAATGCCAAAGTTGTGACCAACAAGTTCGTAAATCCAAAGAAGGACGTTGGTCATGGGGGTGACGATGTAAAGATCCCACATAGTTTTATCCGTTTCCGTTTATTTTTCCGGGGTAAAGGTAAAGACTTGTTTGCCGTCAGCGTCGAGGGCAACGAGGGCAAAATCCGTTTCGGAAGGGGTGACGAGGAGGAGGTCTCCGGCAAGAACCGGGGAGGTGTAGAGTTTCCCGCCCTCTATCGGAGCCGTCCATCGGATTGAGCCGTTCTCGTTAATCGCGTACACCGAGCCGTATTCCGTCGCGAGGAAAATCGTCCCGTCTTGGATGAGAGGCGCGCCGACGACGGGGCCATCCGGTTTGAGTGCGTCCCACGCGGGCGTCCCGTCTTCAGCATGGAGGGCGTAGAAATTGCCTTTCAGGTCGCCGAAGTAGAGGAGGCCATCCTCCAACGCGGGAGTATCCCAAACCCAGCCTTTGGTGGAAAACTCCCAGACAACGGCGTGAGAGGTGAGATCCACCGCTTCGACTTTGGAAGCAAAGGTGCCAATGTAAAGGCGTCCGTTTTCGGGGTCGAGGGCAGGAGCGCCAAGAAGCGCGCCGCTGAGTTCGACACTCCACGCGACAGAGCGACTTTGCGTATCAATGGCGTAAATGTGATGGTCAAGCGTGGGGAGATAAACAACCTCTCCATCCGCCACCGGGGAAGCCCAAAGAGGGCTGCCAAAATCGAGCGTCCATTGAAGTTGCCCATCAAGAGAGAGGACGTAGAGCGTCCCATCCGCGTTGGGGGCGTAGATGGCATCTTCGGTAACGAGAGGGGAAGCAATCCATCGGTCTTTCGCTTCATCTTCAAGGGCATCCCAGTTTTTTTCGCCGGTCGCAGGATTGATGCTATACAGCGCGTGCGATTTCCCCGCGCTTCCGACGATGAGTTGACCATCCGGCGTTTGAACGGGAGGAGCAAAGAAGAGAAGGGTTTTATCCGCTTCTTTTGGGAAGCGCCAGAGTTCCCTGCCGCTTTGAAGCGAAATGGCAAATACTGCCTGCCCATTGGCGAGGTATGCAGCGGAATCATCCGCCGCGAGTCCGGACCAACTATTGCCTCCAAGCGCCGCGCTGGAACACGCACTGAGGCTCAAGGGGAGAATTAGCAGGGCGAGAAGGAGGAGTTTCTTAACTTTCATCAGGTGAGGGGTCTCCTATGGAACAGGGTCATAGCCGCCCGGGTTGAAGGGGTTGCAGCGAAGGACGCGCCACGCCGCCATGAGTCCGCCTTTGAGCGCGCCGTATTTGTAAATTGCCTGATACCCGTAATGCGAACAAGAGGGGTAAAAGCGGCACGTTCCGGCAGGAAGTCCAGGGGCAATAACCTTTTGATACATACGAATGAGGAGGAGAAGGAAAATCCGAGGGAGATTTGCCGGGGTACGCGGCAAATCACGCAAACGAGGTTCGTCAGCGTAATCGTGCGGGAGATAGAATTCACTTCTCATCGGAGGGAATCAGCAACGCCGCGCGGAGAAGGAGCGCGGAAAGGGCATCTTGCACATCTTGGGTTTTGACTTGGAGAATGGGCGCCCGCCCCAAGAGGAGGATATCGTATCCTGAACGAATGCGGGGAAGCAACGCACGTGCGGCTTCTCTCAAAAGGCGTTTGGCTCGGTTTCGCTGCACCGCGTTCCCCACCGCGCGGCTTGCAGTCACACCGATTCGTATCGCGTCTCGCTCGTTTGGAAGGGTTATCAACACAACGAGCGGGTGGGCATACGATTTTCCGAAACGCCGCACCCGCTTGAAGTCTGTCGAACGGGTCAGGCGGTATTTTCGCTGCACCCGTACCTCAACAATTTCTCCGGTTTTTTACCCGAATTCGCGTCGGAAAACAGCCCTCGGCTCCGTCTTTCTGCGCAGGCGAGGTGTTTACCACCGCGTCTTTTTGACGTGGTCGTTAGCGCGAACGGTCAAGCGATAGCGACCTTTTGCGCGGCGACGTTTGAGAACTTTCCGCCCGTCGGCGGTTGCCATGCGCGCGCGGAATCCATGTACACGCACACGGCGGCGTTTTTTGGGTTGATAGGTTCGTTTTGGCATTGTTTTTTCCTCTTTGCAAGAAGCGCCATCTTCCGGTTGTAAGTTTCGATGGCCACCTTGCACTCAAAAGAATAATGGCAAAGTTTAACCAGTCCCTGAGGACTGGCACGCTATTATACCGTAACGTATAGGGTTGGTCAATCACGTTTTCGACCACGCGAAATCGCTTGACCACAGCAGGCGGCAGGCTTATTATGATGAAGTCAGACGCACTCCCAATACACGACTTGGCACCGGGATTGAAATCAGGAG
>CAZDGZ010000119.1:0-5710 GCA_964505165.1 uncultured Anaerolineaceae bacterium
GTTCTTGAACTCGATTGAGTCGTAAGCGATGGATGTTCTGATTTTGGGCACGGGTGCGCTCGCGACCCTTTTCGCGGCGCGGCTTTCGGCGGCAGGCGCATCGGTGACGATGTTGGGACGATGGCGCGAGGCTCTCGACGCGCTCGACCAACGCGGCGCGCGTCTCGCGGATGCAGAAGGGCGCGAGACCGCGTATCCGGTTCGCGCGGTGGATTCCCCCGAGTTCTGTCCTCCCGTGCGCTTTGCGCTGGTTCTCGTCAAATCGTGGCAAACGCGCCGCGCGGCGGAAGACCTCGCGCGCTGCCTCGCGGAGGATGGGATTGCGCTCACCCTTCAAAATGGATTGGGGAACGATGTTCTCCTCGCGGAAGCGCTGGGAGATTCGCGCGTCGCCGTCGGTGTGACGACTGTCGGGGCGACTCTCCTCGCGCCCGGTCTTGCGAGGCTGGGCGGCGAGGGGACGATTTCTCTCGAAGACGACCCGCGCGTGGACGCGCTGCGGGCGCTTTTCGCGGAATCAGGTTTCGATGTCCGCACGGCTTCGGACGCGCGAACGCTGATTTGGGGAAAACTCGTCATCAACGCGGCAATCAATCCCCTCACCGCGCTTCTCGAAGTTCCCAATGGAGAATTGCTGCGGCGTCCCTCCGCCCGCGCGTTGATGGGAGGTCTCGCCCGCGAAACGGCGGCGGTCGCGGCGGCGTTGGGAATCGCGCTCCCCTTCGAAAATCCCGTTCTCGCGGCGGAGGAGGTCGCGCGGCGCACCGCGTCGAATTTCTCTTCGATGTTTCAGGATATGCGCCGCGGCGCGCCGACAGAAATCGACGCGATTTGCGGCGCGATTTCTCGTGTTGGAGAAGACGCGGGGATTCCCGCGCCTCTCAATCGTTTTTGCTGGCAACTCGTGCGCGCGAAAGCCATCGAACGCGGCGCTCCGGGAGTATAATGAGCGCGCGTGTGAGGGATCTATCGCGCTTTTTTCGGCATTTCATCTCGTTTGTATTCGAAGGAGGAACGTCATGCGTACTCGAATCTTTCTTCCTCTTTTCTTGATTTTCGCGCTTCTTCTGTCCTCGTGTACCTCTTCGCCAAAAACGGATTCGGAGGGGCTGCGCGTGGTTGCAACGACGACGATTGTTGGCGATGTCGTTCGTCAAGTCGCGGGGGACGCGGTTTCGCTGACCGTGCTGCTGCCTCCGGGGACTGACCCGCATACCTTCGACCCGCGCCCTCAAGATATCGCGGCGGTCTCGGACGCGGATATTCTCTTCGTCAATGGGCTTGGATTGGAAAGATTTCTCGATTCTCTTCTCGAAAACGCCTCTACGGATGCGAAAGTCGTCGTTGTTTCGGAGGGAATTGAGCCGATTCAATTGACGAAGGCGACCGCCTCCGGCGACGAGACGATGAACGACCCGCATGTGTGGATGAATCCGCAGAATGTTCTTCTCTGGACGGAAAATATCGCCGATGCTCTTTGCGAAGCCGACCCGGACCATGCGGAAACGTACCGCGCCAACGCTGCCGCATACGAAGAAGAACTTCGCGCGCTGGATTCGTGGGTAGAAGAAGAAGTCTCACAGATTCCGCCGGAAAATCGGAAATTGGTCACGGACCATAAAGCCTTCGGCTATTTCGCGGAACGATATGGATTTGAGCAAATCGGCGCGATTATCCCCGGCTTCAGCACAGGCGCGTCCCCTTCGGCGCAGGAGTTGGCGGATATCGAAGACGCGATTCGGAGTTATGGCGTCCGCGCGGTGCTGACGGGAACGACGGTCAACCCTGCACTTGCCGAGCAGGTCGCGAAAGATACCGGGGTGCGTTTGGTGATGGTGTACACCGGCTCGCTCACCCCTCCCGATGGCGGCGCGCCGACCTATCTCGATTTCATGCGCGCGAATGTCATGGCTATCGTAGACGCGCTGAAATAAAAAGCGCCGCCGCGTGGTATCATAAAGGGCGATGAAGAACCGCCGTTTGCTTTTTTATGTATTGCTGAATATCCTCGTCTCCGCAAGTGTGACGGGGCTGATTCTCTTCTTCTATGGGCAAAACTGTCGTCAGCAGACCGTATCTCCGGCAGGAGGCGCTGCGGAATCTTCTGCGCTGCCCTCGAATGGAGAGGAAGAGCCTGTAGAAATTGTCAGCATCGCGGGCGCGGGCACGCTTCAGACGGAAGTCGCCCTTATCCGCTACAACGGCGCACAGGCGATTGACCTCGCCGGATGGCGTTTACGCGACGAGGACGGGAATGTCTACATTTTCCCCTCGGTGGTTGTGTATTCCGGTGGCGCGGTGCAGGTGCATTCGGCGGATGGCGAAGATACGATTGTAGATTTATATTGGAGCCGCCGCGAACCCGTTTGGCATTCCGGCGAAAAAGCCTCCCTCTTCGACCCGCAAGGACATCTTCGCTCCGAATACCAAATTCCCTGATTTTTTTGGATACGCTCATGTCACAAGCCCTGTATCGAAAATGGCGCCCCCAAACCTGGGACGAGGTCGTAGGTCAGCAGCATGTCATTCGTACACTGCGAAACGCCCTCGCAAACGACAGCGTGCGCCACGCGTACCTCTTTGCCGGGCCGCGCGGCACCGGAAAAACCACCGTTGCGCGGCTCCTCGCGAAAGCCGTCAACTGCCTCGCGGAAGATCCTGCCGCGCGTCCTTGCAATCAATGTGAACATTGCCTCGCGGTCAACGAAAACCGTTTCATGGATCTCATCGAAATAGACGCCGCCTCGAATAATGGCGTGGATGATGTCCGCGACTTGCGCGATAAAATCAACTTCTCCCCGTCGCAGGGGAAATATAAAATCTACATCATTGACGAAGTTCACATGCTTTCGATGGCGGCGTTCAATGCACTTCTCAAAACGCTCGAAGAACCGCCCTCTCATGCCATCTTCGTCCTCGCGACGACGGAAATACACAAAATCCCCGCGACCGTGTTGTCTCGGTGTCAGCGGCATGAATTTCGTCGTGTGCCCGCCAAAGAAATTGCCTCGCAATTGCAGCATATCGTAGAGGCGGAATCCCTTTCTGCCGACGCGGACGCGCTTTCCTTTATCGCGCGGCAAGCCACCGGCAGCCTTCGCGACGCGATATCCCTCCTCGACCAACTTGCATCCACCGGCGAGAAAATCACCCTTCCCCTCGCACAAACGGTTCTAGGCGCGGCAACCAGCCAGACCGTGCTGGAAATTTTCGATTCCCTCCGAGAACGTGATGCCGCCTCCGGCATGCGCGCGCTGCACCGCTCTCTGGATTCCGGCGCGGATGCTCGTTCGCTGGCGCGTCAAATCGTCGCTTATTTGCGGGCGATGATGCTCATTCGACTGGGCAACGCAGATGCGATTGAGGAAACCGCGTCGGTCAAAGCCTCTATGGAAGCCCATGCGAAAAATTTCACCTCCGCACAAATTCTTCGTATGACGCGGATTTTCAACGCCGCCGCGACGGAACAGCGTTCCGGCGGGCTTCCTTCGCTTGGGCTGGAACTGGCATTGGCTGAAACGCTGGAAATTTTGGGGAACGAAGAGGGGGATTCGCCTCCGGCAGCGCGCCGCGCGGCGAAACGGGAGGAACGCGTCCCCCAAGAGCGTCCCGCCGAATCCCCTCCGCCGAAACCTGATTCCGTCAAAACGGAGAAGTCCTCCCCGCCGCGTGAATCCCTTTCTTCCCCCTCCATAGATATTCGAGCGGTCCGAGAACGCTGGAAGGACATCCGCAAGGCGGTTAAACGGGAATCGGTTCGGGTCGAGGGATTGTTGAATTCTTGCAAGGAACTCGATGTAGAAGGCGATACGCTGATTTTGTTGTATCCGAGTGAAATTTTGGCGAACTCGATGGGGACGCCCGAAAACTTGGCGCTTGTGGCGGCACATGCCGGGCGCATTTTGGGCGCGCCGTTGAAGGTGCGCTGTGGTGTGCTGGATAAGGAAAATCAACTCCCGCCCGATGTCCCGCCCGATAGCATGGCTGCGGCGGCGATTCGTCGCGGTGGGAAACTCGTAGATGTTCAGGAGGAGTGAGCATGGCAAAAGGATACCGACGCGCAGGAAACCGCCCGCAAGGAATGGGCGGCATGATGCAGCAACTTCAGCGGATGCAGGAGCAGTTGGCGGCGGCGCAAGCGAGCCTCGCAGAAGAAACGGTCACGGCGAGCGCGGGCGGCGGCGCGGTGACCGTCACGATGACTGGCGACCAGCGATGCCGCGCGGTGGAGATTGCTCCCGAATTACTCGAAGATGCCGATGCAGAAATGTTGCAAGATTTGGTGCTTACGGCGGTGAACCTCGCTTTGGATAAATCTCGAGAATTGGCGGAGACGAGGCTGGGTCCGCTGACAGGTGGATTGCCGTTTTAGCGCGGCAAGGTGAGCGATGCGCCTTCCTGAGCCTATTCAAGATTTAATCAACGCGTTGGAGCGGTTGCCGGGTATTGGACCGAAGACGGCGTCGCGGCTGGCGTTTTATCTCCTCCGCGCGCCGGAGAATTTGGCGCAAGATTTATCCGCTGCGCTGGATGGGTTGCAGTCGCGGATTACGTTTTGTCATGAATGTTACAACTTCACGACTGCGGGACGCGACCTTTGCGAAATTTGCGCGGACGAGACGCGCGATGCTTCCGTCATTTGTGTGGTGGAAGAACCGCTGGATGTCCTGAGTTTGGAACGCACCGGTGCGTTCAAGGGAAAGTATCATGTTTTGCATGGCGCGCTTTCCCCCATCGAGGGGGTGGGCCCCGATGATTTGAAAATACGTCCGCTTTTGGCGCGCGTGGAAAGGGGAGGGGTGGAGGAAATCATCTTGGCGACGAATCCTAGCATGGAAGGAGATGCGACGGCATTGTACCTTCGGCAGCAATTGGCGAAGTACGAAATCCGAGTGACTCGTCTCGCGCGGGGGCTTCCAATGGGCGGAGATTTGGAATATGCGGACCAAAACACGCTCTTGCGCGCGCTTTCGGGGCGTCAAGAGATGAAATGAGGGAATTGTCGGAGGAAAAAGGACGAATTTCGGAAATTGGTCGCCAAATCCCTTGACAAGAGAAAGAGACCGCGTATAATAATGGGGCTTGACCGATCTCGTCCAAAGCGACAGATCGTTGACAACCGAAAAGCCGTCTCACGTCAGAGACACATGCCGGATGGTTTTGCAGTCTGACGAGCCGATGTCGAGGAAAGACATCGGCGGTTTCGTCTCTTAGACTCTTGACAGGCTTGACAGATGCGGGTAGAATGCAGCCCGCTTAAAGACAGCACCTTAACATCTGAATAGTGATAGGAAGCAACAACTCCTGTCGATTCCAATAAATCCGTAACGTTACACATCTTCGGATGTGAAAAATTTTTTGCGGAGAGTTTGATCCTGGCTCAGGATGAACGCTGGCGGCGTGCCTAATACATGCAAGTCGAACGAGGAGCCTTTGTATTCGTACGAAGGATTTCCTAGTGGCGAACGGGTGAGTAACGCGTTGGTGACCTGCCCCGAAGAGGGGGATAACAGTTCGAAAGGACTGCTAATACCCCATGTGGTCACGAGGGTTAGAAACCTTGTGACTAAAGGAGAAATCCGCTTCGGGAGGGGCCTGCGTCCCATCAGCTAGTTGGTGAGGTAACGGCTCACCAAGGCTACGACGGGTAGGGGGCCTGAGAGGGTGGCCCCCCACAATGGAACTGAAACACGGTCCATACACCTACGGG
>CAZDGZ010000120.1:0-5641 GCA_964505165.1 uncultured Anaerolineaceae bacterium
ATCAGACTACCCGACTATAAGACCAACAGACTACGAAACTACGAAACTACCCAACTACCCAACTACCCAACTACCAAACTACGCAACTACTGAACTACCAAACTACGCAACTACTGAACACCCAATCACCCCAACCACTGCGCCGCGGCGTGGGGAAGTTCGTTCAGGGGAGCGACTCGGACGGTGCATCGAGGGAGCGATTCGATGAACAGCCGTCCGTACCGTTTGCTCTGCACGCGTTTGTCGAAAATCACCACAATCCCCCGGTCGCTTTGGGCGCGGATGAGCCTCCCAAACCCCTGACGGAATTTCAGGATGGCTTCGGGGAGGTAGTATTCCGAGAAAGAATCTTCGTACAACTCGGAGCGCGCGGAAATCAACGGGTCGGAGGGAACATCGAAGGGGAGTTTCGCAATCGCCACCACCGAAAGCGCCTCGCCGGGGATGTCTACCCCCTCCCAGAAGGAGCGCGTCCCCAACAGGACGGCTTGTTCGGCTTCGCGGAAGGTTTCGAGAAGGGCGTTCGGGGACGCGCCCTCTCCCTGCTCGTAGACCTGTATTCCCTCTCGCGCGAGCGCACCGCTAATCGCGCGGGACACGCGCCGCAACTGCGTGTAGGAGGTAAAGAGGGCAAGCGTTCGTCCACCGGTCGCGCGGCAGAGGTTTAGGAGCGCATGTTCTATCGCCTGATGGTAGCCGCGTTGATTCGGCTCCGGGATGTCGCTGGGGAGGTAGAGCAGCGTCGAGGTCTCGTAATCAAAGGGGGAGCCAAGCGCGAGTGTCTCGGTATCTTCTGCTCCCAGCGTGTTGCGGATGTAGTCGAAAGAGCCGTGCGCCGTCAGCGTTGCGGAGGTGAGAATCACGCTGCGTTTCTCGTGCCAGAGATATTTCTGCACCAACGCGCCGACGTGGAGCGGCGCGGTCTGCAAGGTGAGTTTTCCATCGTTAGGGCGGACTTCAATCCAATACACGGTATCGGAGGAAGGAGAGACGATGAAGTTGTTCAGATGTTCCCGAATTTCGTTGAGATGGCGGTATGCGTTTCCTATATCGCTCATCCCGTCTTCCAAACTCTCGTGCCCGCCCTCGTACAACTCCGATGCACCCTGATGCAACTCGCGGAGGAGATTGAGCAAAATCTCGAAGGTTGCGCTGACGCCCTCCCACGCGGCTTCGATGGCTTCCCACATGGGAAGTTTCCGCTTCGAGTGGGAGATTCTCGCCTGCCACGCGTAAGGACCGGAATACCCCTCGCGTTCGGAGTCGGCAAAATCCGAAATTGCGGCAAAAAAATCTTTCCCCGAATTCTGAAGACGAAACGCGGTCGTTGATGCGCGTTCCACGCGCTGCGCGAAGAGCGCGAAATCTGCCGGGGAGAGAATGCCGCGCACGGAGGAAAGAAGTCGTCCGAGGACGCCGCTCTTTTCCCCTCCAAGTTCTTTCAACGCACGGTCGAAGTCACTGCGCGAGAGCCGAAAACTCAATGCGTTTGTTGTCGCGGATTCGAGATGATGTGCCTCGTCCACGATGAGATAATCGTATTCGGGCAGTACATGCGAACCGCTGACCGAATCCGCGAGGAGAAGCGCGTGATTCACGATGAGCAAATGCGCCGATTGTGCGGCCTGCCTCGCGCGGTAAAAGGGACAGGAGCCTCCCGTGTGCCGCACGCACATATCCGCCGTGCAGGCGTCATCTTCCGCAGAAACCCGCCGCCAGATTTCTTTTTCCACAGGCCCCGTGAGGGTGATTTCCGCGCGGTCGCCGCTTTGATTCTCCAGTTGCCAGACGAGAATCTTCGCGAGGACGCGCATCTCCTCCTTTGTGCGCGGCCCGTGACGGCGAAACGCCTCCAGACGACGCGGGCAGAGATAATTTGCGCGCCCCTTTAGCACGGCTGCGCGTACCTCCCAGCCAAGCGCGGCGCGCAAATCGGGAATATCTTTTCGGATGAGTTGGTCTTGCAAATTGATGGTATTCGTCGAAACGACCACCCGCGTATTATTTTGAAGCGCCCATTTCGCGGCGGGAATGAGATACGCGAACGACTTTCCCACGCCGGTTCCCGCCTCGATGAGCCAATGTCGCCCTTCCGAAAGCGCGTCCGCGATGACGCGGAGCATCTCTACTTGCTCGGAGCGGTGTTCGTATGCTTCGAAATACGCCGCGAAGGGACCGCCGGGTTCGAGAACCGAGGCAGTTTCTTCGATATCTAGCGGATACAGAGATTCCGGCGCGGCTTGAAGAGGAGGAAAACGCTCGGCGGGCGTCTCCTCGAAGAGATTGCCGGAGACGCTTCGCGCGTGCTTCGGCTGGATTCCGTTTCGAGAGCGGGCGCGCAAAATTTGACGGAATACCCATGCCCCGTCCCAATCGAGAGGTTCGCTTTGTCTCACGATTTCCGCAATGAGGTCCAGCGGGAGAGATTCCGCGATTTCGTAGAGCCGCGCGAAGATCCCCTGAGTCATCTCCGCGTCGGCGAGGGCGCGGTGCGCGTCTTTCGGGCGGATAGGCAGATTTAGCGCCTGCGCGATGCTCCCCAATTTGTACCGGCTCGCGCTCGGAAGGAGGACGGCGGCGAGTTCGTAGGTGTCTATGATTTCGTTGAGTTCGAAGAGTCCGTATCGTTGCAGAAATCCCAAATCGAAACGGATATTGTGCCCGATAATCGGCGCGTTGCCGACGAAGGCTTCGAGTTTCGGCAGCACCTCCCCAAGAGGGGGCGCGGCATGTACCATCTCATCCGATATCCCTGTCAGATTCTGAATGAAAGAGGGAATAGACCTTCCGGGATTGACAAGGACGCTGAACTCATCTTCGACGCGGCGTTCGTTGAACCGAATCGCTCCGATTTCGATAATCGCGTCTTTATGGGGATTCAGCCCCGTCGTTTCGAGGTCGAGCGCGACAAGCGTTGGCATGGGGTTCGCTTTCTAAGGAGCGGGAAGAAGCGCGGAAAGGCGTTCGATATCCTTTTCCGAGAGAGGAGAAGACTTCGCTTCTTTCCGAAAGAAGGGCTTCAGTTTCTTGAGATGCAGCGCGGGGATTGGCGCGTTCTCTACGTCCAGTTCCACATTGGGGCTGGTGAAGACGAGTGCCGCTCGGATGGGCGGAATCGACGCGTCCGGTGCGGTTTTCTCGAAAAAGCGGTGCAATTTGCTCACCTCCGCGCCCGCGTCCAGTTCCGGGCGTCCCAGATTGTCTTGTCCGAAAATCCGCATATAGGCTTGCCCGAATCCGCCTCCTTTGAGATGCCATCGTTTGCCGTCGTAGGAAACTTTCCCTTTTTGATGATAGGGGAGCAGCACCCATACACCCGCGGGTCCAATCAAAAGGTGCGGAACAGGCGAGGCATAATGATAGATTCGGTAATTTCCGGGGAGACCTTTCAGGTTTTGGTCGAGCAACTGGTCGGGGCGGGGGATGCGTCCCCAGCGGTTGCCGTAGTAAAGGCTGACCTGCGAGAGCAAAAAGCCGACGAGGAGCGCCGTCAACGTGACGCTGAATTTTTCGGGATATTTGAACGAGATATACATCCCCGAACCGAGGGTAAGAAGAGAGAGCAGACTGGTAATTTGTCCGATTTTCGCGTTTCGTTTGACGAGTTTTTCGTTGAGAATGATTTTCATGGAAGGGGAGTCCTTATCTTGCGAGAGAGTCTTGAATGGCGTCGTGAATGGATTCGAGAATATGGGCTTCGACGGCTTCTTTCGCCGAGCGAATCCCATTGCGGATGGCGAATGCGTCGGAACGTCCGTGCCCGATGAAGACGAGTCCGTTTACGCCGAGGAGGGGCGCTGCTCCGACTCTGCCGGGGTCGAGGAGTTCTTTGACCTCGCGCATCGCGGGCTTGATGAGCAGTCCGCCAAGTTTCGCGGCGATTCCGCCGTTGAGAATGGCTTCTTTGATTTTTTCGGTGAGCAGTTTCGCGACGGCTTCCGAAGTTTTGAGCATCACGTTGCCGGTGAATCCGTCCGTTACGGCGACATCTACTGCGCCGCCGATGACCTCTTTCCCCTCGACGTTGCCGTAGAAGTTCAGCGTGGAGGCTTTGAAAAGAGGCGTTGCTTCTTTGACGAGGTGATTTCCCTTGCCTTCTTCCTCGCCGTTGGAAATCAGCCCGACTTTGGGGTTCGGGATGCCCATTGCTTTTTCCGCGTAGACGCTGCCCATGATGCCGAATTGTAAAAGATGTTCCGGCTTGACATCGGGATTCGCTCCGATGTCGAGGACGAGGCAGAATCCCGTCGCGGTCGGGAAGAGGGGAGCAAGGGCAGGCCGTTTGACGCCGCGAATACGTCCGAGGCGGAAATACGCGGTGGTCATCGCTGCGCCGGTATTCCCTGCCGTGACGAACGCGTCCGCCTCGCCGCGTTTGACCAAATCCACGCCGACGGCCATCGAGTTCTTTGCATCCCGCTGGCGCGCTTTGAAGACCAATGCCTCGCCTTTGTCTTCCATCGTCAGCGTTTCCGGCGCGTGGACGATTTCGACGGGCAAATCCGGTTCGGGAGAAAGCGCTTCCAACGCGGGGCGGACGCGCGCCTCGTCCCCGACGAGAATCACGCGGACGCCGTATTCTCGCGCTGCCATGACCGCGCCTTCTACGTCCGGCGCGGGGTGGTCGTCACTTCCCATTGCATCCAAAACAATGCTAATCATCGCGTCTCCTTTTTGCTGCTTGACAATGTTGTGAACGTGATTATAATACGTCTGCTTGCGCTGGTGGCGGAATTGGCAGACGCGCCAGGTTGAGGGCCTGGTGAGGGATATAACCTCATGCGGGTTCAAGTCCCGCCCAGCGCACAAAAAGACCGCATCGAGGCGGTCTTTTTCTTTATATGGATTTGGTCTCGATTGAAAAGGAGTGTGTTCCATGACTCTTTGCATTACCCGCGAAGTCAGCCCTGCTATGAATCAATGTGAATTGACTCATCTGGAACGGCAGCCGATTGATATTTCCCTTGCACGGGAGCAGCACCACGCCTACGAAGAGGCGCTCGCCGCGCTTGGGTGCGAGATACTTCGTCTGCCGCCGGAGCCGGACCTTCCCGATTCCGTTTTCGTGGAGGATACCGCGCTCGTTTTCCCGGAGGTCGCGGTCATCACGCGCCCCGGAGCGGATTCCCGAAAACCGGAATGCGCTTCCATCGAGACGGCGCTGACTCCTTATCGTCCGATTCGGAAAATCGAAGCCCCCGCGACGCTCGACGGCGGGGATGTCCTTGTCTTGGATAAGGAGGTGTTCGTCGGGCTTTCTACGCGGAGCAACGAGGCGGCAATTTCCCAATTGCAGGATATTCTTGCTCCCTACGGGTATCGCGTCCGAGGCGTCCCTGTGACGGGATGTCTGCATTTGAAAAGCGCGGTTTCTCGTGTGGGGGAGCGCCTTCTCCTCCTCAACCCCGATTGGGTGGACGAGCGCATCTTCGAGGGGTTCGATATCGTGCATGTGCATCCCGAAGAGCCATACGCCGCGAACGCGGTCTACGTCAACGGCGGGGTTGTGTATCCCGCCGCGTTTCCGAAAACGCTGAAGCGTCTGCAAGAGGCGGGGCTTCGCGTGCATACGGTGGATATTTCGGAGTTGGCTAAAGCGGAGGGCGCGGTGACGTGTTGTAGTTTGGTAGTTGGCTAGTCT
>CAZDGZ010000121.1:0-5636 GCA_964505165.1 uncultured Anaerolineaceae bacterium
ACGGAGATTTTCTTGCTGAAGCGCGTATCTGCTTCTTTTTGCCGCGAGACGAGCGCGGGGAGTTCCCCGTTTAGGATGGCGCGCCGCACCCGCGCGTCCCCGTCGAGGAGGCGGATGGCGAGCCACCGCGCATTGGGGATGCCGGGGACGGCGGCTTCGATGAGGGGCGCGAGTTCGTTGACCGCGCGCTGAAATTCGGGTGTGCCTTGAATGCGGAGCGGCTTCGTCCGTATTTTCCCCCGGATGATAGATTCGACGGTCGAGAGGAGGGTACGGATTCCTTCTCCCGTTCGAGCGGAGATGGGGACGGCGGGAATGCCTAACTCCCGCGCGAGGGTTCGTGTATCCACAATGAGACCTTTGCGGCGGGCTTCGTCCATCAAATTGACCGCGAGGACGACCTTATCGGTGATTTCCATGACTTGCAGGGCGAGGTTCAAATTGCGTTCCAGCGCGGTCGCGTCCACGACAACGATGACGCAGTCAGGTTGCCCGAAGAGGATGAAATCCCGCGCGACCTCTTCATCCTGCGAGGCGGAGAGGAGCGAGTACGCGCCCGGCAGGTCTACCAGTTTGTAGCGCGCGCCGTTGAAGGTGAACCCGCCTTCCGCGCGGGTGACGGTTTTTCCGGGCCAGTTACCGGTGTGCTGTTTCAATCCGGTGAGGGCGTTGAAAAGGGTGGATTTGCCGGTATTGGGGTTTCCGGCGAGGGCGAGGACGTAATCGAAATGCGCGGTTTCGATTCCCATTTGTTCGAGACGGTCTCGTGCGGGACAGTGCGAGCAGTTTTTCATGTGAGTTTTCTCACCCAGATTTTCTGTGCTTGGTCATTTCGAAGCGCGATGAGCGCGCCGCGGATTCGGTATGCGCGGGGTTCGCCGAAGGCGTTTTGAAGGCGAGGCGTGATTTTCGCTCCCGGGGTCATGCCGAGGTCGAGGAAGCGGCGGCGGGTGAATCCCTGCACCGATTTGTCTATGGCTAGGATCTCTCCCGTTTCGCGGAGAGGGAGTTTTGTCAGCGGGATGGCGTCGTTTGGGAGGGGAGGTTCTTCGGCGAGGGGGGCGACGTAGATATTCGCGGCGACGACCGGCGCGAGCCGGTATTCTTCCTCCCCGTCGGAGAGGATGTACCGCTCAGGAGATTTTTCGAGAATTTGGATGCGTTTTCCGAGGGAAAGCCCGGCGGCGAGAATCTGCGCGTAGGCAATAGGTGGTTCATCTTCGAGATGGACGATGCGCGCGGGCGCGTCGCTTTCCCACGCGGTGAGGGGGATGCTTTCTTGCGCGGGAAATTCTCCCGCGCGGCTGGGGATGGGGTCGCCGTGCGGGTCTCGCGCGGGATAACCGAGCGCGGCTTCGAGGGCATCCACTTCTTCGGGGGTGATGTGATGTTCGAGGCGGTGCGCTTCGGTATGGATTTTTTCGAGGGGCATCCGCGCTTCGTCGGCGAGATAGCGTTCCCAAAGGCGGTGTGCGCGGACGACCTGAAGCGCCCATCGTTTCCCTTCGCCGGTCAGGTGGAGGTCAAGTCCGCGGTGTTCGAGGAGATTTTGCGCCTCCATGTGTGAGATGAGCCGTGTCGTTTTCGCCGCGTTGATTCCCAGATTCCCCGCGAGGGATTCCGGGGTCGCGCGGCGTCCTTCTTGTTCCCTGTCGAGAAGATGCTTCAGCGAATCTTCAATCTGCTCCCGCCGGCGGTCTTCTTTCCACCGCGCCGCGCGGGAGGGGAGGAGGACGCTCAAAAGGAGCGCGATGCTGAGCAGAACGAGTATCAGTAGATAGGGCATGGGGTTTTCGATATCTCCGCGTCGTGCGTGTACAGGGGTGTATGATACCCGCGTTTCCGATTCGCGCGCAAGGGCATTACGCGGCGTTTGGGGAGGGTTTCGCCAAAACCTCGCGCAGCGCGGATTGCGCGTCGGGGAAGCGGAAGGCGTATCCCGCTTCGATGAGTCGTTTCGGCAGGACGAATTGCCCTTCGAGCATGAGCGTGCTCATCTCGCCCAACGCGAGGCGCATGACTTGCGCGGGGAGGTGCAGCCAATGGGGACGGCGTAGAATATGCGCGGCAAGTCTCATGAAGGCATCGTTGGAGAGAGGTTCGGGCGCGGTTAGGTTGAATGCCCCCGATGCAGAGTCGTTTTCGAGGAGAAAGCAAATTGCCCCCGCTTCGTCGGAGACGTGAATCCACGAAACGCCTTGGTCTCCGCTTCCCAGATGTCCGCCTGCGAAAAGACGTACCGGCAGTATCATTAGCGGGAGCGCGCCGCCTTTTCTCGAGAGGACGAGTCCGGTTCGCAGAATCACGCGGCGCACGCCGACTTCTTCGACCGAGCGGGAGGATTCTTCCCATTTGCGGCAGACTTTCGCCAGAAAGTCCTCTCCGGCGGGGGAAGTTTCTGTGAGGGGTGCGTTGCCTTGCGCGCCGTAATAGCCGATGGCGGAGGCTTGGAGGAACACGCGCGGGCGGGGAGAGACGCGGCGGACCGCCTCCGAAAGCAGACGTCCCGCCGCGACGCGGCTTTCTTCGATTCGGCGTTTTCGGGCGGGAGTCCACAATCCTTTCGAGAGATTTTCTCCCGCGAGGTTTACGACGGCATCCATTTCCCCGATATCTTTCCCCCAATCGCCGAGCGTTTTTCCATCCCATACGAGAAGATGCGCTCCCGAAGGAACGCGGGCGTTGGGATTTCTCGAAAGAATCCAAACCTCGTGTCCCGCGCGGAGACATTCGAGAGTCGTTTCTTTTCCTATCAAACCCGTTCCACCGGAGATGAGAATTTTCATCGTTTGCTCCTCTCTTGTGCTATAATGGGCGGCAATTGTGGAGGCAGTATGAACGCGCCTGTGCTCGTCTTGAACGCAAATTACGAGCCAATCAATGTATGCAATACCCGCCGCGCTATCAGCCTAATCCTTGCCGGAAAGGCAGATATGGTCATGAATGGGCGCGGCTGGATTCAGACCGTTTCGCAGCGATTCCCGCGTCCTTCTATCATTCGATTGGGGTATATGGTGCATCGTCCGCGCCCGCGCGTCAAGTTTTCGCGCCGCGAGGTCTTTCGCCGCGATAATTATACCTGCCAGTATTGCGGACGCCGATTCACGAACTTGACCATTGACCACGTTATCCCCAAACGCTTAGGCGGAGAACATACCTGGACGAACGTCGTCGCGGCGTGCGCCGCGTGCAATCACCGAAAAGGAGGGCGCACCCTTCAAGAAGCGCACATGAAATTGCTGCGCCCTCCCACTGAACCTCCCGCAAACGCGATGTACGTCTTCGGGCGTCATCTCGAAGAAAACAAAGAATGGGAGGAGTATATTCGCGGCTGGTAGGGGGAACTACGCCGTCTCTTGGCTCCGAATTTTCACGCGTATATCTACCGCTACCGCGCCGGACTCCAGAACTCGCAGCGGATTGATTTCCATTTCGGCGATTTCCGGCAGGGCATCCGCCAGCGCAGCGAGGCGTTGAAGCGCGTGGATTACCGCGTCTTCGTCGGCGGGAGGGAGATTTCGGAAGCCCTGAAGTTTTCGCCCCGCCCATGTTTTTTCCAGCATCGCGCGCGCCTCTCTCTTCGTCAGCGGAGCGAGTGCAAACGCGACATCTTTCATCCCCTCCGCTTCGATGCCGCCGGAGCCGAACATCATCAACGCGCCGAATTGGGGATCCTGTACCGCGCCGAGGATGACCTCCTGCCCCGAAGGAATCATCCGCTGAAGATGAACTCCCTCCAGCCTCGCGCTCGGACATCGGCTTTGCACCCGCGCCGTCAGCCGCGCGAACCCGTCCGCCGCTTCCGCCGCAGAACGCACATTCAGCAGAATCCCGTCTACATCCGATTTATGCGGGATGTCGGGCGAGGCGATTTTCAAGACGAGGGGAAATCCTATCGCTGCGGCGATGGATTCCGCTTCTTCCGCGGACCGCGCGAGGCGCATCGGCGCGGTTTCGATTCCCGCTGCGCGCATCAACGCGTCGGCTGAGTCTGCATCGAGCCATTCTCCGGGACGCGCGTGGGTTAGCGCGGCGCGCGCGGCGTCGAGATTTATCCTCGGCATCTCCTCCGCTTTTTCCTGAGAGCGAAGGAAGACCGCGCGCTCGTGTAACTTCCCGAATGCAGACGCCGCGCGTTCCGGGAAGGGATAATCTGTAATTTTCGCCGCGCGGAACCTCGACGCGGCTTCTGCAATCTGCGCTCCACCCATGAGCGCGAGGAGTACCGGCTTTTCGCTCGCGCGTATCACCGGAATCAGCAAGTCTGCCGCGTCTTCCGCCGGATACATTGGAGGCGGCGGAAGGATGACGAGAACGCCGTCAACGGATTCGTCTTCGAGGAGGATGCGGAGCGATTCCGCGTAGTCCCGCGCGGAGGCGGAGGCGAGCATATCCACCGGGTTGTGGAGGCTCGCGGCGGGCGGGAGAATCGCGCGGAGCGCCTCGCGGGTTTGGGAGGAGAGCGGCGCGAGGGAAAGCCCGTTGAAATCCAGCGCGTCCGCCGCGATGACGCCGGGACCTCCCGCATTCGTCAGGATGGCGATTCGGTTTCCCGAAAGCGGCTTCGACCATGCGAGGGCGCGCGCCCAGTCGAACATCTCTTCTACCGTATCTGCGCGAAAGATTCCGCATTTGGCAAACGCCGCGTCGTAGGCGGTTTCCGCGCCAGCCATTGCGCCCGTATGCGAGGAGGCGGCCCGTTGCCCGCTTTCCGAGCGTCCTACTTTGAGGGCGAGAATCGCTTTTTCGCGGGTGATGCGCTGCGCGGTTTCGATGAACGCGCGTCCGTCACGGATGCTTTCGAGGTACATGGTGATGACGCGGGTATGTTCGTCTTCCGCGACGAAGGGGAGCACATCCGTTTCGGTGACGTCCGCTTGATTTCCGAGGCTGAGCAGCCGCGAAAATCCGAATCCCTCTCGGAGCGACCAGTCCACAATCGCCGCGCAGATAGCGCCCGAATGGGAGACGAAGGCTAATTCTCCCGATTCGGGAGGCGGCGGGGGAAGGAAGGTGGTGTCTAGGGGCAGATGTGTATCGAGGATGCCGATGCAGTTCGGCCCAATCATTCGGATGTCGTATTCTTTGGCGATGTCTACGCATGCGGCTTCCAGCGATGCGCCTTCTTCTCCCGTTTCGCGAAATCCGCCGGAGACGAGGATGACGGCGTGGATGCCGCGTTCCCCGCAAGCGCGGAGGGTTTCGGGCGCGGCAGGCGCGGGGACGACGAGAACGGCTAAATCAACGGGGTCGGGCACTTCGCTGAGGGCGCGGTACACCGGACGGGAGAGGATTTCTCCGCCTTTGGGGTTGACGAAGTGGATTGCGCCCGCGTATCCGCTTCGAAGCAGATTCCGCACGACGCCGTACCCTAGTTTTTCGGGTTTGCTCGATGCCCCGACGATGACAATGCCGCGAGGCTGGAAGAACGCATGTAGTGAGTGTGTGGTCATGGATACTCCGGGTTAGTTTGGTAGTCTTGTAGTCTGTTAGTCTTGTAGTCTGTTAGTCTTGTAGTCGGATAGTTTTATAGTCGGATAGTCTTGTAGTCGGGGAGGAGGGGTTGGCGCATGTCGCGCGATAATCGCTGCCCGAGTACTCCGAAGGAGTGTATCGAGGGCAGCGAGTAAAACCAG
>CAZDGZ010000122.1:0-5620 GCA_964505165.1 uncultured Anaerolineaceae bacterium
TTTGCCAAAAAAAAGGCAGGACGGACTTTTGTCCGCCCTGCGAAAGGTCAGGAAAGAGGCTGCGGAGTTCCGCTCCGCTTTGGCACCGGCGGAGGGAAAATTTCTTCGAATTCTTTTCGGTTGATGGTTTCCACTTCCAGCAATTTCTGTGCAACCGCATCCAATTTGTCGCGATATTCTTTCAAGATCGCGCGGGTTTTTTCATACGCCTCGGTGACGAGTTTCCGTACCTCGGCGTCAATTTGCTCCGCGATTGCTTCGGAATAATCGCGCTGTTCGGAAATTTCGCGTCCGAGGAAAATCAACTCTTCTTTCTTTCCATAAACCATCGGACCCAATTCGCTGCTCATCCCCAAACGTGTGACCATGACACGAGCCAGTTTCGTCACTCGCTGGAGGTCGTCCGAGGCGCCGGAAGTAACATCATCGAAGACCAATTCTTCCGCGACGCGTCCACCCAGCAAGCCCACCATCTGCGCCATTAATTTCTTGCGCGAGGTCAGTGTACGGTCATCCGTTGGAAGCGCGAGGGTATACCCGCCCGCTTGTCCACGCGCGATAATCGAGACTTTCTGCACCGGGTCCGATTCGGGGATGGCATTCATCACGACAGCGTGCCCCGCCTCGTGATAAGCGATGACGCGTTTTTCCTCTTCGTTGATGAGACGGCTCTTTCGCTCCGGTCCTGCAATCACGCGTTCAATCGCTTCCTCGAATTCTTCTTGTCCGATAGATTTCTTGCCGCGCCGCGCGGCAAGGATTGCCGCCTCGTTAATCATATTTTCCAAGTCCGCGCCCACGAAGCCGGGAGTCGCTCTTGCGAGAAGGTTCAAATCCACTTCAGGATCCAGCGGCTTTCCCTTGACATGCACTTTCAGAATTTCCTCGCGCCCTCGCATATCAGGACGGTCCAAGACGATGCGGCGGTCAAAGCGTCCGGGGCGAAGAAGGGCGGGGTCGAGAATGTCGGGGCGGTTCGTCGCGGCGACAATGATGACATTGGTATCGGTATCGAAGCCGTCCATTTCGACCAGCATTTGGTTCAGGGTTTGCTCTCGTTCATCGTGAGAGCCGCCCAGCCCCGCGCCGCGCTGACGTCCCACCGCATCAATTTCATCCACGAAAACGATGCAGGGGGCATGGCGCTTCGCCTGGTCGAATAAATCGCGGACGCGGCTCGCGCCGACGCCGACGAACATTTCCACAAATTCCGAACCGGAAATCGAGAAGAAAGGAACGCCTGCCTCGCCGGAAACGGCTTTCGCCATGAGGGTTTTGCCCGTGCCGGGAGGCCCGACTAGCAACACCCCTTTTGGAATCCGCGCGCCCAGCATAATGAATTTCTGGGGTTCTCGCAAAAATTCGACGATTTCGCCCAATTCCTCCTTTGCCTCGTCCACGCCCGCGACATCGTCAAACGTAACCGTCGGATTCTCGCCGGTGAACATTCGTGCGCGAGATTTTCCGAAAGACATCGCCGCGTTGTTGCTTCCCTGTGCCTGACGGAAGATAAACCACAGCAACCCCGCCATGAAGATAATAGGCAAAATATACAATGCGTTCGCGAGGATGCTGCCCCACGCGCTTGGAGGGCGAACTTCAATCTTGACATTCGACGGCGAAAGGTCTTCGGGAGAAACTCCTAAACGGACCAGTTGCGCCACCAGCGTCTCGGAAGGTTCTTTCCGCGAGATACGCTCAATTGCATCCTCTCCTGTGCCGTAAATTACATGCACTTTATCATTTTCTTCCACGACGATGCGCGTGACTTTATGCGCCTGCACATCGCTGGCAAGTTCGTTAATAGTCAAAGGCTCCTGCTTTGCCGCTTCGGGGTTGGTGCTCATGCTGTACACCATCGCGACAACTGCTATCAAAAGCAGGAGATAGACGAAATACGATTGATTCGATTTAGAGTCCACACAATCCTCCTGTAACGGGAGGATTATACCAAAGTTTGCGCGCTTCTATCCCTGCCGCACCTCCTAAAAAATCTAAATTTCAGATAAGAGTTTTCTTTCTCCTCTGTAAGAAAAGTGAAACGAAGTCGAAAGGCAAACCTGCTATAATCCATCCAATTCAGAGTAAAGGAATACCCCATGCCCTCCTTTAAAGATATTCGAACGAAAGCGGAGCGTATCTTCACCGCGCCGCATCCCGACATCAAAAATCCGCTGTCACAGAGACGAGCAAGGATTACTTCCTCGATGCTGCTGGCAGTCAACCTCCTTTATACCATTCCCGAAGGCATCCGTGCTATCTTCGAACACGAGCTGCCTCCCTACCTTCTGTTCTTCGCTTTTATCTTCTTGGTCGCTTACATCATTAGCCGGACGAAATACTACCAATGGGGAACAAGGCTCATGCTTCTTGGGCTGGGGGTACTTGTCCCCATCGGAGTAAATTTCAGCCCGAACTTCGACCCCGTGCATCCAGAGCTCTTCCTGATGTGGGCGGTTCCCGCCATGATTTTGGGCGCGCTCCTTCTCGAAAACGCGAAGCAAACCCTCGCCTACATGGTCGGATTAATGCTTTCGCTCTGGTTTGTCCTGGTTTTATACCCAAATACAGCCATCCGTGCCATTATTGCCGTTGACGGGATTCTCCTCATCATCGGCACTTTCAGCAGCATATACAGTCACATCCTCATCTTGTTGCTGGAACGTTCTCAAAACGCAGAAGCCGAAGCGCGGATGCTCAAACGGGCCATCGAGAGCACCCAAAGCACCGTCGTCATCACGAACACCGAGGGCAAAATCGAATATGTAAATCCCGCCTTCACCACCAGCACCGGATACACCTTCGAGGAAGTTCTGGGACAAAATCCCCGCATTCTGAAATCCGGCAAACATCCGGCGGAATTCTACACCGCCATGTGGGATGTCATCACCGAAAAAGAAACCTGGCACGGAGAACTCCTCAACAAGAAAAAAGACGGCTCCCTCTACTGGGAAGACGCAACCATCTCTCCCATCCTCAACGAGGATGGCGATATCACCCACTATGTCGCGATGAAATTCGACATCACCGCGCGGAAAACCGCCGAAGAAAAATTGCGGAAGATGCAGCGCGCCGCTGAAAGCAGCGAAAGCGGCATCGTCATCACCGACACGGAGGGCGTTATCGAATACGTCAATCCTGCGTTTACCTCCCTCACCGGCTATTCCTTCGAAGAAGCCATCGGAAAGACACCCAACATCTTGCGGTCCGACTATCATCCCCAATCGTTTTACCAAGAATTGTGGAAAACCATCGAAAGCGGCAAAACATGGAAAAACGAATTGCTCAATCGCCGCAAAGACGGCTCGACTTACTGGGAATATCAGGTCATTTCTCCCATTTTCGATTCGGAAGGGAAAATCACGCACTACGTCGCCATCAAACACGATATTAGCGAGAGAAAAGCCCTCGAAGAAGAATTGATAGAATCTCGGCAACGCGCGGAAGAAGCAAACCGCTTCAAAAGCCGCATGCTCGCGAACGTCAGCCACGACATGCGTACCCCTCTCGGCGCGATACTCGGATACGCGGAAATGCTCCGCGAAAACGTCTTCGGAGAAGTGAGCGAAGAACAAAGCGAATACCTCGAACGCATCGCCAAAAGCGCGCGGCAACTTTCCGAATACATAGACAACCTCATTGCACAAGCGCAAATCGAATCCAGTAAACTCGTCTTCTCCTCACACACCTTTAGGCTGGAAGAAATCCAAACCTTCCTCTCCCCCTTCCACGAGCAAGCCCAATCCAAAGGACTGGAGATGCGCGTGGAAATTTCTCCCGACATGCCCGAAACCCTCTTCGGCGATTACAAATGGCTCAAACACATCTTTAGCAACCTCGTAAGTAACGCGGTGAAATTCACCGACAGCGGCAGCGTGGACATCCTCATTGCCCCCGTAGACGACTCGCGCTGGAGATTTTCCGTCAAAGACACCGGAGAAGGCATCCCGCCCGAAGAACAAGAAAACATCTTCCAGCCTTTCCAACAAGGGAGAAACAAACGCATGAAAGGCTCCGGGCTTGGACTCGCCATCGTCCAAGAAATCGCCGAACAAATGGGCGGAACGGTGACGCTGGAAAGCGAAATCGGAAAAGGCTCGACCTTTACCATCACACTCCCTTACACCATGAAAAAATCAGGAGAAACGGCATGACTACTCCCCTCGCCTTTGTCATCGAAGACGACGAAAATCAAGCAACGATTTTCACCAAAGCCCTCCAAGCCGCCGGCTATCAAGTGAACACCATCGAAGACGGAGCGAAAGCCCTCGAAGCCCTCTCCCGCGAAAAACCTTACCTCGTCCTTCTGGACTTGCAACTCCCCAACGTAAGCGGAAACGAAATTTTGGAATTCATCCGCGCTACCCCCGCGCTGGAAAAAACGATTGTCCTCCTCACCACTGCCGCCCCTCACATGGCAGACCCCATCGCAGAAAAAAGCGATTTCGTCCTGCTCAAACCTATCAGTTACACCCAACTTCGGGACATCGTCGCGCGGCTCAAATAACCTCGCGCCCTCCCGTCTTCACCTGCGAAAGCAGCACCGCGGCGAAAATCAGAGCGCAGCCCGCGCCCTGTAACGCCGATAACTTCTCGCCCAAAATCAGCCATCCCCCCAACGCGGCAAACACCGATTCCAGACTCAAAATCAGCGAGGCTTCGGTCGGCGGCGTAGACCGCTGTCCCCAAACTTGCAGCGTATACCCAACGGCGACCGAAAAAATCCCCGTATACAAAACCGTCTTCCAAAACAAACCCCACGCAAACGTCACAGGGAATTCCGTCCAGCCCCCCAATATCAGACTTAGCGCCCCCGCGACGAAAAACTGCGCCGCCGAAAAACGCAACGGCGGATACCTCGACGCGAACTTCCCCAGCACCGTCACATGCCCGGCCCAAAATAAAGCGCCTATCACCTCCAGCACATCCCCAAACCGCGCCTGAAACGCGCCCCCCGAACTCAACAAATACGCACCGACCACCGCGAGCACAACCGCGACCGCCGTCCACACCGAAGGACGCTCCCGCCAGAACAAAAAAAGCAAAAACGGGGTCAACGCCGTGTACAAACTCGTCAAAAAACCGGCATTCCCCGCCGTCGTATACTTCAACCCCATCTGCTGCAACGCGCTCCCCGCGAAAAGCAGCGCTCCCGCAATGACCACCCATCGCCAGAACCCCTTTTCTCCTCTCAAAGGACGAAAGCCCATCATCGCCCACAACAACGCGCCCCCCACGAAAAGCCGCGCCCCGTTGAAGAGATACACACTTCCCTGCTCCCCAATCATCCGCTGAGCGACAAACGCCGACCCCCACACAATCGAAGTCGTCAAAAGCGCCAAATCGGCTTTCCACCGAGACAAAGTCTGCATTCGCCCATTATACAAGAGGATAAGAGAAAACGCGAGATTGCCTTCCCCTCCACCTCTTCCCGTTATCGCAAAGAGATTCTCATCCCCCGCGCTATCCCCTCGGATTCGGACTCACGAGAACGCCTGACTCCGCCGCATCAGCAGAATCCGCCCTTCCGCCTTCCCCGCGCCTCCCCCCCCCCCAGAAACCCCCCCGTGCCCAAAACCGTACATCCCCATAAAAAAGGCTAATGGCCACCAAAGACCAC
>CAZDGZ010000123.1:0-5616 GCA_964505165.1 uncultured Anaerolineaceae bacterium
CCGCGCGTTTCGAACCGCTCTAACCTCCGAGAGGGCGCGGCTGATTCTGCCGCGCCCTTTCTCTATTTACCATCGAAGATGACTCCAAAACCAAACCGACGTATCCCCTTCCAACACCTCGACGCCCGCGCGTGGCAAAATCTCGGGATCGCGAGTACCGTCGCGCTCTACAGCGTACAAGTCGTACGAGAGATTCCTCGAATCTTCTGGTTCATGGGCGCTGATTTCATGGGCTATTGGAGCGTAGGCTACATCGCGAACCATTGGACATTCTCGAAAATCTACGATTTCGCACTTCTCGAGAAAATCCAACAAACCGTCGTCTTTGGACATTACTATCCAGAAGTCTACTTCCCCCCTCTTCCGGTCGCCTACCCGCCCATCTTTATCCGCGTTTTCCAAGTCCTGGCACTTCTCCCTCCAGCAATAAGTTTCCTAACATGGGTACTTGCAAATTTTCTTCTCGGCGTGGGCTATCTCTTCTTTTTTTCGAAATCATTCAGCCATACAGAGCACAGGCGGACAATCCTACTCCTTATCATTTCCTTCCCATTTTTCATGACCTTATTTGAAGGGCAAGTCAACATACTACTCCTCGTCTTCGTAGGAGAATTCACGAGGGCCTTATCAGAAAAAAAACCATTCCGCGCAGGACTATGGATAAGCGCACTCCTTCTAAAACCTCAAACTCTCATCGTCATCCTCCCATTGCTTTTCATCTCAAAACAATGGAAAACCTTATTCGGCGCGGCTGCCGGAGCCACGTTCATCATTCTAACCTCGGTATGGACAGCCGGAAAAAACGGTATAGAAACCTTAGTACAACTTTGGACCGGCTACGCAGGCAACCTTGCTACAAGCGGTGTAAGTTCAATGGGAAACTGGCGCATGATAGGCACTTACCTCTCTCCCCTATGTCCCGACTCTTGGATAAAAAGCATCGTACTATTCGCGAGTATACTCACCATTCTATGGGCTCTCTATCTCTGGGCAACTCATCCCAATGCACCTCTCGATATGCGTCTCACACTTGCCTTTTCCGCAACACTTCTCGCGACATGGCACAGCCATTCGCACATGGCAGCAATTCTCATCCCCTTACTCCTGCTTCTCTCCATCAACAAAAAAATATCGTCCAGTATCCTCTCTTTATGGACGTTTTTACCTCCGGCTCTGTACCTCTTCTGGCTTATCGCCCTTCTCTTCATACAAGACAGAAACGCGCAAGGACTTCTCTACGCCCCCGCGCAATTTGCGCTCAATCTCTTCTTGTTGATATGGACAAGCCGAAAACTCCTCCACCCGCGAAAATCCCATGACCCGATGGATTGACCCCCCTTCCGCATCTCCTCCCGAATCGTTCTCGGACCTCCGCCTTCATCCTCTCGCCGCGCAGATTCTGCACCGTCGAGGGATTTCCACGTTGGCGGACGCCCGCGCGTTCCTCGACCCGGACGCGTATTCCCCCGCCCCCGCATCCGACATCCCCGATATGGAACGCGCCGCCGAGCGGATTCGGGAGGCAATCCGCGAGGGAGAAGAAATCTGCATCTGGGGCGATTTCGACGTGGACGGACAAACCTCCACGACCATTCTCGTCCAAACCCTCCGCGCACTCGGTGCAGACCCTTGCTGGCATATCCCCGTTCGCGCGACCGAATCGCATGGCATCAAAATTCCGTTTTTGCGAAAAGAACTCGACAAAGGAATCCGTCTTCTTCTAACCTGCGATACAGGAATCAGCGAAACAGAAGCGATAACCTATGCGAATTCTCGCGGCGTAGATGTCCTCATCACCGACCATCACGCCCTCCCGCCCGCGCTGCCGAACGCGCTTGCGGCGGTCAATCCGAATCGCCTGCCGGAGGAGCATCCGCTGGCAACACTGCCGGGAGCAGGAGTCGCCTACAAACTCGCGGAACTTCTTCTCGAGGGCACAGCGTTTTCGCCGGAAGAATTACTCGATTTGGTGGCACTGGGCATCGTCGCCGATGTCGCCGAACAGCGCGGCGACGCGCGATATCTCCTTCAAAAAGGACTGACGCGGCTGCGTGACACGCAGCGCATCGGGCTGCGCGCGCTATATGATATTGCAGAACTCCGCGCGGAAGAACTGAACGAAGAGCACATCGGATTTCTCCTCGCGCCGCGCATGAACGCGTTGGGGCGACTCGACGATGCCAACCCCATTGTAGATTTTCTGACAACGCGCGACGCCGTCTATGCCCGCGTCTTTGCGGAGCAACTGGAGGGGCTGAACGCCCGTCGAAAATTCCTCGTGAGACAGGTATACGCGGCTGCGGAAAAGCAAATAGAAAACACCCCCGCACTTCTGGATTCGCCGGTTCTCGTCCTCGCGCATTCTGGATGGGAAGGCGGCGTCATCGGAATCGCCGCGAGCCGCCTCGTCGAGCGGTATCATCGTCCCGTCCTCCTCCTCACCATCGGAGAAGACGGCATCGCACGCGGCTCCGCGCGCTCCATCGAAGGAATCCACATCACGCAAGCCATTGCCGCGCAGAAAACGCTCCTTCTCGGATTCGGCGGGCATCCGATGGCAGCGGGACTTTCGCTACCGGTGGAAAATCTCGACGCGTTTCGACGCGGCATCGCCAACACCGTGCAAGAGATGGTTCGACGCGCCGCGCTCCCCGAAGCCGCGATATCCCTCGATGCCTGGCTTTCACTCGACGATATCACCCTCAGCCTCGCCGCCGCGCTGGAACCGCTTTCTCCCTTCGGGGCAGGGAATCCCGCGCCGATTTTCGCGACGCGGAATCTCCGCGTCAAAAGCCGCGCCGAAATCGGCAAAGAGAAGGAACATCTCCGCTGGGTGGTGGAGGACGAATCAGGGAACGTGCAAGAGGTGTTGTGGTGGAATGGCGCGGGGGAGGAGTCCCCTCCCGATAACGCGCAATTCGACCTCGCGTATCATCTCCGAGCAAGCAGTTATCGCGGAGAGAAACGCGTCCAATTGGAATTGGTAGATTTCCACGTCACGCGCGCGGCGGCAGTGGAGATTCGCGTCAAGTCCGCGCGGAAAATCACCGATTGGCGCGAAGAGATTTCGCCGCGCGAAAAAGTCGAATCTCTCGAAGATGCCGTCATCTGGGAAGAGGGGAGCCGCGAACTCGGCGTTCGGCGCGACGCGTTGACGAAGGCGAAAACGCTCGTCGTCTGGACGACTCCTCCCAGTCCACGCGCGTTTCGACGCGCTGTCGAAACGGTTGACCCCGAAGAGGTCGTCCTCGTTTTCCAGGACCCGCAGGCCTTCACGCCCGATTCCTTCTTGCGTCACTTAAGCGGAATCGTCAAATTCATCCTGAATCGAAAGGAAGGGAAAGCCTCGCTGCTCGAGGTTGCCGCTGCAATGGCAGAACGGGAAGAGGCAATTCGCATAGGGCTGGACATTCTCGCAGCCAAAGGATTCTGCCGCGTCGCATACGAAAAAGAGACACTGACTCTCTCAGAAGGGGGTGAAAAATCGCCGGAAGACGCGGCAACGCGGTACGTCCAGTTGAAAAGAATTCTCAAGGAAACGGCAGCCTACCGAAGACACTGCCGCCGCGCGGCTGCCGAACATTTCGCGGATTAAGTCCCCCAATCCCGCAAATAGAGAAAATCGTAGCCGATGGTACGGTTGCTGAGTTTGGCAATGGGCGGCAACATGCGTTTGAATTGATTGCGGCGCACGCGCGCGACGACCGCGCGAACAAATGCCTCGTCGAATCCCGCGCCGATACATTCTTCCACGCTGTACCGCTCATCCACAAGGAGGTAGAGCAATTTATCCGCCTCTTCGTAGGTAAATCCCAACTCGTCTTCATCGGTTTGTCCCACCCACAAATCGGCGGAAGGCGGTTTTTCGATGATGGCTTCCGGCACGCCCATCGCGCGCGCAAGTTGGCGTACCTGCGTTTTGTAGAGGTCGCCAATGGGATTGATGGCACATGCCGAATCGCCGTAGAGGGTGGAATATCCCAAAAGAATTTCGGTTTTGTTCCCGGTCCCGACGACCAGCCCGCGGAATGCTTCCGATTGGTCGTAGAGGACAATCATGCGGCAGCGCGCCATGATATTGCCGCGCCGCGTAGGGGACATTTCAGGATCAAGGGAAATCAACGCGTCCGCCATTTCGGTAATGGGGACGGTCATCGAGCGGACGCCGAATTTCTCGATGACTTGTTGGGCATGTTCCAGTGAATCGGGAGAGGAGGTCTTGTACGGCATTCGCACCGCGAGGACGTTTTCCGGGCCCAGGGCTTCGGCTGCGAGCGCGCAGGAAAGCGCGGAATCGATTCCGCCGGAAAGCCCCAAGACCGCGCGGGAAAATCCCGCACGGGTAATTTCCGAGCGGATGAAGCCGGTCAGGATCTTCCGCGCCAAATCTGTGTTGATTGAAAGATTATTCATTGGACAAAATTCTCGTCAATTCGCGTTGGATGAGCGCGGTGCGTTCATCCCGAAGAAGGGGAAGCCGCGCCCGCGTTCGATGGAGTTGATTCAAATCCAGCGAGGCGAAAGTCAGCGATTCCTCGTGATAGGGGGCTTTTGCTAACAATGCGCCGTTTGGGTCGAACACTGTCGAACCTCCCCAAAAATTCAATCCGTCTTCGAAGCCTACGCGGTTGGAGTGAATGACAAAGGAGGTAAAAAGATTCGCGTACGCGCGGTTCACCCGTTCCACCCATTGTGCGGATTCGAGGCTTTCGCCGCTGCCAAGTCCGCGTCCCGGGGAAGCGGAGGTGAAAATCAGCGTATCTGCGCCATCGAGCCAGAGAAGATACGGCGGCGAGGCATGCCAAAAATCCTCGCAGATAAGCATGCCCATCCGTCCGAAACGCGTATCGAATGCGCGGATGGAATCTCCCCATGCGAAGAAACGCCCCTCATCGAAAAGCCCGTAAGTGGGCAAATATACTTTATGGTGTACATGGAGGATTTTTCCCTCGGAAAGATACGCCGCAGCGATGAAAAAGCGATGACGCGTGTCCTCGTCCACGAAACCGACGACGATGTCAATTTTCCGGCTCGCCTCCAACAAAGGCTTGAAGACCGGGTCATCTTGTACAGGACGATGCGAAACCGTCGCGGCGATGTCTTGAAGGGTATATCCCGTCAACGAAAGTTCAGGGAAAACGATGATATCCGCTTGAGCGGCGCGGGCTTCGGCGATGAGAGAAAGATGCTTTTCCAGATTCTCTTCTACCAGCCCAAGGCGAGTGTTTATTTGTGCAAGCGCAAGGTCCATGCTGTCCTCGGAGAAAGAGGGAATGCCCTCTTATCTTACCCTTTCGGGATGAAAAAAACAACTGCCGGACGCGGTGCGTCCGGCGGTCTACTGGCGGAGAGGGTGGGATTCGAACCCACGGTGGCCTAAAAGACCACAACGGTTTTCGAGACCGCCCCAATCGTCCACTCTGGCACCTCTCCAATAGCGGGCGTATTATATCTTAAAATCACGGCGGGACGAGGGGAATTATATTTTCAGGCACAATCAAAATTCGACGAAAATTTCGCAGAGAATCGCCTCGGAAGAAGACTTCTCCACGCGTTCAAACGCCGTGCAGATGACGCGCTATGCTTTCGTTTCGCTCTTCTTTTTTTCCAGCAATT
>CAZDGZ010000124.1:0-5594 GCA_964505165.1 uncultured Anaerolineaceae bacterium
CATGGAGGAATCTCCGTGCAGAGGTTTTTCTCGATTATACACGGAGATGGAGGTGAAATTTAGAGATACTCTTTAAGTTGACGCGCGCGTTTGGGATGTCGAAGCCGCCGCAGCGCGCGGTTTTCGATTTGACGGATTCTCTCGCGGGTAAGCCCGAATTTTTGCCCTACTTCTTCCAGCGTGTAGGCAATTCCGTCTTCCAGCCCAAAGCGGAGGCGGATGATTCGCGCCTCGCGAGGGGAGAGCGTTGCCAAGACCTCGTTGATTTTTTCGCGCAGCATGTTTTGGTAGGCATGTTGCAGAGGCGTGGGGCCGTCGTCGGGGATGAACATGCCGAGTTCGGTATCTTCGTCGTCGCCTACGCGGCTTTCGAGCGAGAGAGGCAGCCACGATACTTTGAGTACCCACTGGACTTTTTGCGCGCTCATGCCGATAGAATCCCCGATTTCCTCCGGGGAAGGCGGGCGTCCGAGTTTTTGTTCCAGTTGACGGCTGGCTTTGTAGATTTGCCGGATTCTGTCGCTCATGTGGACCGGCAGCCGAATGGTGCGCGCCTGGTCAGCGATGGCGCGGCTGATGCTCTGGCGAATCCACCAGGTGGCGTAAGTGGAAAAGCGAAATCCGCGCGTGTAGTCGTATTTTTCGACGGCTTTCATCAAGCCGAGGTTGCCTTCCTGAATCAAATCGAGGAAGGGGACGCCGTGTCCGATATAGCGTTTTGCGATGCTGACGACGAGACGCGTATTGGCTTTGATGATGTGTTCCCGCGCGGCTTCTCCGTCTCGGATGATGGCTTCCCATTGACGGCAGTGGGCGGCGGTTTTCCTTCCATTGTATTGAAGGCATTTTTCTTTGGCTTCCCGCCCTTTTTCGATTCGGATGGCGAGCGCGCGTTCCTCTTCTGCCGAAAGCAGCGGAACAACGGACATTTCCTTCAGGTACATGCCTACGCTGTCGTCGCTGGAAATCCCTTCGATGGGAGGGAGAATTTCCTCTTCTTCTGGAAATTCGAGGTCGGCTGGCGCTTCCAATTGGTGGGAGGGGTCAATCACTTCCAGCCCGCGTTGACGCAGCGCGAGGAGAAGCACGCTAAGGCGTTCCGTGTCATGCCGCACGTCGGGATACGCTTCGATGAGGTCGTCGGTGGTCAGGTATCCTTGCGTGTTGGCTTTTTCCAGAAGCAGGGTGAGCGCAATTTCTCTGCGCGCTTTTCGGCTTGGATGTGCCACAAAGGTCTCCTGTGAGAGGTGCCGCCTCAATCTTCGAGAAGGGCTTTCAACACGGCAAAGGGAGAATCTTCCGTTTGAGTTTGGTGATTACACTGTGTTTTGTTCAGGTTTACGCCGCAGATAGGGCATAGCCCTTTGCAATCTGGCGAGCAAATGGGATTCATGGGAATTTCGAGGAGCGCGTATTCGCGCACGAGAGGCTGGATATCGATTTGTGCATCTTCCGGCAGGATGAGGTCGTTTTCGGCGGCTTTTCTGCGGAAGGCATAAAGTTCGGTCATCTCCCATTCGAGGAGATGGTCGTAAGGTTCGAGGCATCGAGCGCACTCGAGCGAGAGTATCGCGTGAAATTTCCCTTGGACGAGCAGCCCTTGAGGGGTGCGGTTGAAAATGGCTTCTCCCTGAAAATGACGCAAATCCAGATCCTCTGAGATCTGGATTTCTTCGAATTCAAAGGGGAAGGTATGGCTGGTTCCAACCGGTTGAGCGAGGAGGAAACCGACGTTCAGGCGAAAAGGGTGTTTGGAAAGATTCACGATAATGCCCGTAGAAATTAGAAAAGATGCCCGAAAGATAAAAACATTCTAGCATATTCGACTCGCGGCGTCAAGGATTTTTCGTGTAGCCAGACGTTTGAATAGGAAAGAGGGGGGAGAAAGCCCCTTCGCGGCTATCGTAAAGCCTCTGCCTCCGCCTCGAAATACGTCGGAAGCGAATCCCAGTCACGGTCGGTGACGAAGAGGTGCCTCACGCCGCATTGCGCCGCTTGTTGGAGTACCTCCCCCATTGCGTCGCGCGGGGCATGGTGGATGAGTACCGCCGTTCGACCGGAAGGGTACGCGCAGGCATCGAAGGAGTCCCATTCGTCGAGGCTGTTCTCGAAGATAACAACGGTATCTGCCGAAACGCGTTCGACGAATTCCGGCGAGGCGTAGGGGGCGTTGAGGACGATTGTTTGCACTGCCGGGAAATTTCGAGCGAGGGCAATGAAAGACTCGTTTTTCGAAAAATTTTTCGGGTCGGGATTGACCTCGTCGAAGAAGATGCCGTCTATGGGGTAGGCGGCATAGGTTTCGAGTTCGCTGCGGATTTCTTCTATTGGGCGCTGGCTGTCGTTCGTCGCGATATATGCCAGCCGGAGGACGCCGCGTTCCCCCAAATTTCGGAGGGCGGCGGAATAGTCGTCTTCTTCACAGATGATTCCCCACACGATTGTGAGATCCGTTTCCCTCGCGGCGTCTGCGACGCGCTGCCAGAGCGCGCCCTCTTCATCGGATGGGCAACTGTACAATGGGATGAAGAGTTCCGCGCGGGAGGCATCCTCCGCCGATTGACAGGAGAGGAGAATCAGCGCGAGGAGGAGAAGGAACGCGAAGATATGGGGAAGTTTAGACGGTTCTGTCAATGACGTATTGCGCCAGCCCGGAGAGCGCGTCTCGCTCCGGCGTCGCGGGCTGCGAGTCGAGAATGTGCATGGCCCGCTGCGCGTATTCCCGCGCTTCTGCCAGTGATTGCGGAATCGCTTCGCTGTCACGAATCGCGGCGATGAGTTCTTTCATGCGGGGTTCGTTGTAGTAGCCGCCTTCGAGAAGGAGTTTCACGTTTTCGTCTTCGGGATGCGATTCGATGTAGTAGAGCGCGGGGAGGGTAATCAATCCGTGCAGCAAATCTCCGCCGACGGGTTTTCCGATGGTTTCCTGCTCGCCGGTGAAGTCCAGAACATCGTCTACGATTTGGAATGCCATGCCGAGGTCGTGTCCGAATTGGCGTGCTTGCTCGATGACCTCTTCGCCGACGGGGGAGATAATTGCCGCGCCGCTGGTCGAGAGTTCGAAGAGGGAGCCGGTTTTGGCGTAGATGCGCTGATAATAATTTTCGCGGCTGGCGAGTCCGCGGCTGTCGAACATTTGTGTGAGTTCGCCGTTGACCATTGTCGCGAGGGTTTCGGCGAATTTTTCCATCACGGTGAGGGAGCCGGTTTGCGCGGCTAGTTTTGCCGCGCGGGCAAAGATGAAGTCGCCTGCGAGGACAGTCGCAGCGGGAGACCAGTTCGCGTTGAGGGTGGGGTTGCCGCGTCGAAGCAGTGAGCCGTCTATCAAATCGTCATGGACGAGGGTGGCGGTGTGCAGGAGTTCGATGGCAGCCGCGAGGGTGATGAGACGGTCTTCATCGCCGCCCAGCATGTTGCCGACCAGCAGCACCAAAGTCGGGCGGATTCGTTTTCCGCCCGCCGCGAGAAGATGATATAACGCGGCGCGTAAATCGGGATGTTGTTCGTCCGCCTGCGCGCGCATGCGCTCTTCTACGGCTTGGATATTCGTTTGTACGGAAGTGGAAAAAGTCAGCATGCTCAAAATTTCACCAGTTGAAAAGCCGCGCGGCGTTGGCTGTGGTTTGTGATTCTACGTCCGCGCGGGAGATGGAATGTAACGAGGCTATTTTATCAGCAATCAGCCCCACCCACGCGGGTTCGTTGCGTTTTCCGCGATGCGGATGCGGTGCAAGGAAGGGCGCGTCGGTTTCGAGGAGAAGCCGTTCCAGTGGAAGCCGCGAAACCAGGTCTTGCCTCGTTTTCGCGTTTTTGAATGTGACGGGCGCGGTGATTCCTGTATAGAAACCCATTCGATAGAGGGTGGTTGCTGTTTCCTCCGTTCCGCTGAAAGAATGGAGAACGCCGGGACGCGCGGCGAGGGGCGCGTTCATCTCCCTAAGCGAGCGAGTCCATTCATCGAGAAGAGTCAGCATATCGCGAGTGCAATTGCCTATCGGCGCGTCGTCTTTCTCTCGAAGATGCAGCGAGACGGGGAGTCCCGTTTCGGCGGCGAGGCGGAGTTGCGCGCGGAGCGCTTCGAGTTGCGTTTCGCGCGGCGCGGCATCCCAATAATAATCCAGTCCGATTTCGCCGATGGCAATTACCTTCGGGTGCCGTGTCATCTCGCGGAGGAGGTCGAGGGTTTCCGGAGTCCACGCGGCGGCTTCGGTCGGATGGATTCCCACTGCGGCAAAGAGAATCGTGTCGCGTTCCGCGAGGGCGATGGCTTGGCGGCTGGTTTCGAGAGTGATTCCCGGAATCAGGATTCGCGCTACGCCGGCAATTTTGGCTCTTTCGATAACTTCCTCGCGGTCGGAATCGAATCGCTCGAAATAGAGGTGGCAGTGGGTATCTGTGAGCGTCATCGAAAAGCCCGACGCGTCTCCCGTTACGCAATCCCTGCGATGGTCAATCCGTCTTGCAAAATGGCGTCCACTTTGTCGGCGTGGGTCGTTTCGCAGTAAACTCGGATAATCGGTTCGGTGCCGCTAAAGCGGATGAGTAACCAGCCGCCATCTTCGAGGCGGAATTGATAGCCGTCTATGGTGACGAGTTCGACGACGTTCAACCCGCCGATGGTTTTCGGTTTTGCCGCGAGGATTTTCTCTATTTTTTCCTGTTTGTTGCCTTGAAAAGGCGTATCAATTCGTTTGTAATAATGTGCGCCGCCGACTTTCTCGAAGAGGGCTTCGAGGAGTTGGGTCGGTTTTTTGCCGGTTTTGACCATGAAGTCGAGCATGTAGAGTCCGGCGAGGATGCCGTCGCGTTCGGGGACGTTGCCGCGAAACGCGTAGCCGCCGCTTTCCTCTCCGCCGATGAGCGCGTCCACTTCCAGCATTTTCGGCGCGACATATTTGAACCCCACTCCGGTTTCGTAGACGGGGACATCGTAGAGTTTCGCGAGTTTGTTCAGCATGGTGGTGGTGGAGAGGGTCTTGACGATGGGACCGCGTTCGCCGCGTATTTCGAGCATGTAATAGGCGAGCAGCCCGTAGGCGCGCAGTTGGTCAATGAAGACGCCGTTTTCGTCGCCAAAGCCAACACGGTCGGCGTCGCCATCGTTGACGAGGTAGATATCCGCGCCGTGTTCGACGGTTGCGCGAAGTCCCGCATCCACGTTGGGGGGGATGGGTTCGGGGCGCTTCATTTCGGGGAAGAGGGGATGCCGCGTGTTGTGAATTTCGATGACGCGGGTTGACCCGCCCTCGAGGAGACGCGGAAACCATCCTGCGCCGTTTCCCCACATCGCATCCACGAGGATGGTCAATCCCGCGTTGCGGATGGGGTGGAGGTCAATGAGTGTTTCGATATGAGCGATGTAATCGGGCGCGGCGTCGAAGTAGACGATGTCGCCGTTTTTCAGCGCCGCGTCGAAATCCGCACGATGGACCTCCGATTCCGATTCGGGGATGAGGGCTTCAATTCGTTTGAGTCCTTCGGGGGCGATTGCGCCGCCGTGCTCGTCTCGGACTTTGAATCCGTTGTCGGTGGGGGGGTTGTGCGATGCCGTGATGTTGACAGCGCCGGCAGCCTTCTTCGCGACAACGGCATAC
>CAZDGZ010000125.1:0-5537 GCA_964505165.1 uncultured Anaerolineaceae bacterium
GTACATCCCCTTTGCGGGAAAAAAGCCTCGCCAATTTTGCCCTCGATACGCCGCTTTGCGGCTACTCGGGCAACGGGGTTCGCGCGAAATGCGCCAATCCCTCCCCAACTACGAAACTACCAAACTAACAAACTACCGAACGAACAGAGGCGAAAACTCACACCACGATATTGACCAACCTCTTGGGAACATAGATGATTTTTCGAGGCTCTTTCCCTCCGATGAATTTTTGGACGTTTTCGCTGGCAAGCGCGGCGGTTTTGATATCCGCTTCGCTGGCGTCGGCGGGGAGGGTGATTCTATCTCGAACTTTGCCGTTGACCTGTACGGGAATCGTTATCTCTTCGACGGCGAGCGCGGATTCGTCCACCTGAGGCCAGGATTGGGTGTGGATGGAATACGGTTTTCCGAGATGTTCCGTCCAAATTTCCTCCGCGATGTGCGGCGCAACCGGTGCAAGCATCCGAAGATAGATGTCGGTTGCTTCCTCCCATTCGGCGGTGCCGCGTGCGCCGTTTTGCGCGGCTTTGTACATCTCGTTGAGTAACTCCATGAGCGAGGAGATGATGGTGTTGAATTCGAATTCGTCGAAGTCGCGCGTCACGCGTTGCAGCGTCTGATGAGTCTTGCGGCGGAGGGATTTCCGCGTCTCGGCGGAGGCATTCGCGGGGGCGTCCGCGTCCTCGGTGAAGAGAGTCCACACGCGGCGGATCCAGCGCGCCGTTCCCTCGATTCCTTTGCTATCCCAGGGACCGCCTTGATCCCATCGAGCGAAGAACATCAGATACGCGCGAACCGTATCCGCGCCGTAGCGCTGCACCAGTTCATCCGGTGCGACGACGTTGCCTCGACTCTTGGACATTTTTTCATGGTCTTCGCCCAGCACCATCCCTTGATTTCGCAATTGGGTCATCGGCTCTTTGCCTTTGGTGATTCCCAAATCGCGCATGGCTTTATGGAAAAAGCGCGTGTAAATCAGGTGCATGGTGGCATGTTCGATTCCGCCGGTGTAGGTATCTACGGGCATCCAGTAATCGTATTCTTTCGGGTCGAAGGGGCCTTTGTCGTATTCCGGGCTGAGGTAGCGGAGGTGATACCACGAGGAGCACATGAAGGTGTCCATCGTGTCGGTTTCGCGCGTGGCAGGCCCTCCACAAACGGGACAGGTCGTTTCTTTCCATGTCGGATGCAGTTTCAGCGGCGATTCTCCCGTTGGACGCCATTCCACGTCATCGGGAAGGAGGACGGGGAGTTCCTCGTCCGGGACGGGATTCCATCCGCATTTTTCGCAGTAAATCATCGGAATTGGCGCGCCCCAATAGCGCTGACGGGAAATCAGCCAGTCGCGTAATTTGTAATTTACGGATTCTTTGCCAATCCCTTTTTCTTCCAGATAGTCAATGACCGCACTGATGCCGGGGTTTTTGCGTCCCTTTTCGTCGGTGACGCGTGTCCCGTTGAAGGGTCCGCTGTTGACCATCACGCCGCCGCCAATGTAGGCTTCGCTCATCGTCTCGCCGTCCAAATCCGGTTCCCCTTCCGGCTGGATGACGGGGATGATTTTCAGTCCGTATTTGCGGGCAAAGGCGAAGTCTCGTTCATCGTGCGCGGGGACAGCCATAATCGCGCCCGTGCCGTAGGTCATCAGGACGTAATCGGCAATCCAGACGGGTATCTTCTCGCCGTTGACCGGATTGATGGCATATCCGCCGGTGAAGACGCCGGTTTTTTCCTTGTCGGTTGCTTGACGCTCGATGTCGGATTGACGCGCGGCCTGAAGTTTGTAATTTTCAACCGCGAGGCGGCGGTCTTCGGTGGTAATTTTGTCCACGAGGGGATGTTCGGGTGCGAGAACCATGAAGGTCGCGCCCCAGAGGGTATCGGGACGGGTGGTGAAGACTTCTATCGGGTCGCCCGTTTCCGCGCGGAAAATGACCGACGCGCCTTCGCTGCGTCCAATCCAGTTTGTCTGGAGGGTGCGGACGCGGTCGGGCCAATCCATTTCCGAGAAATCGAGAAGTTCTTCTGCGTAATCGGTCGTTTTGAAGAACCACTGCTCCAAGTCTTTTTTGATGACCGGCGTGCCGCAGCGCTCACAGTGACGGTCTTCGCCCCAGACCTGCTCGCGGGCGAGGGTGGTGTTGCAGGTCGGGCACCAGTCTACGGGAGATTGTTTTCGGTATGCCAATCCGCCTTTGTAGAGTTGGATGAAGAACCATTCCGTCCACTTGTAGTATTCCGGGTCGGAGGAAACGGCTTCGCGTTTCCAGTCGAACATCGCGCCCATGCTTCGGAGTTGTTTCCGCATGTTTTCGATGTTCTGATAGGTCCACTCTTTGGGATGAATCCCGCGCTTGATGGCGGCGTTTTCCGCGGGAAGCCCGAACGCGTCGAATCCCATCGGAAAGAGGACGTTGTATCCTTTCATCCGCATGTAGCGGGCGCGGGCGTCACTCGGCGTCATCGCGTACCAGTGCCCGATATGCAGATTTCCGCTTGGGTAGGGGAGCATGGTCAACGCGTAATGCTTGGGTTTGCTCTCGTCAATCTCCGAGCGGTAGAGCGCGTCCTCTTCCCAGCGCTTTTGCCATTTTGCTTCGATTTCTTCGTGTTTGTAGATTTTTTTCATTCTGCCCTCCGCGTTTCAGGAGACGTATGTCATCCAGCCGTGTGTGTCCTCTTTTTCGCCGGACACGATGGCGAAGAATTCTTCCTGTAATTTCTTCGTGATGGGACCGCGTTTGCCTTCTCCGACAGGGACTTTATCCACCGAGCGGACGGGCGTTACCTCTGCGGCGGTTCCGGTCATGAAAATCTCATCTGCAACATAGAGCATTTCGCGGGGAATTCTCTCCTCGCGAACCGTGTAGCCCATTTCTCTCGCAAGGGTGATGAGGTAGCCGCGCGTCACTCCCAGCAAAATCGAAGCGGACGCGGGCGGCGTGTAGATTTCGCCGCGATAAACGACGAAGATGTTTTCGCCGCTGCCTTCGCTGACGAATCCTTGCATATCCAACGCGATGCCTTCCGTGTAGCCGTTTTCTTTCGCCTCGCGGATAATCATTTGGGAGTTGATGTAGTTGCCGCCGGCTTTCGCCATCGTCATGTGGGTGCTGGGAGCAATGCGACGCCAGGAACTCACTTGCACATCTACCCCTTTTTCGATTCCCTCTGCGCCGAGGTAGCGTCCCCATTCGATGGTCATAATGAGCGTTTCGACGGGAGCGGTTCGTGCATCCAGGCTCATGGTTTCCGAGCCGAGGAAAACGAGCGGGCGGATGTAGCAGGCTTTGTGTTCGTTCCGCCGAACCGTTTCGAGAATCGCTTCCCGAATCTCTTCTTCGGAATACGGAACTTTGTACCGCAGCAATTTGCAGGAATCGAAAAGCCGCCGGACGTGAGGCTCCAGCCCGAGGATGGCGGGTCCTTTTGGCGTTTCGTATGCGCGAATCCCCTCGAAAACGCTGGAACCATAGTGCAGCGCGTGAACCGAGACGTGGATGGTGGCATCGTCCCACGCGACGAATTTTCCGTTGTACCAAATCCATTTCGATTTTTGCAAAGGCATGCTTTCTTCTCCTTCTCGATAAAATGAAAATCCCCGCCTCGTCAGGGACGAAGGGGGAAACTCCGCGGTACCACCCTGATTGCAGACGGACTCGGAGCAAAGGCGAGCCGTCCGCCTCTCGGTGACGCGATAACGGGCGTACCCGGCAGCGGCTACTGAAATTTCACCGCCGCAGCGCCTTTCGGAGACAGGCGAGTTCGGTCTGACGCGTTCTGCGGACGCGGATGCCGGGGCTTTCAGCCGGTGACCCCGACTCTCTGGCAGAAGACCTACTACTCCTGCCGTCGCTTTTCTCGCGGGCTTCCTCTCTCGAAAACCCGCTGATTTGCGAATGGTCTGAGGGGCGTCCCGTCAGACCATTTTCGTAAAAAGTGGACCCAGCGGGATTCGAACCCGCGACCTTCTCAATGCCATTGAGACGCGCTCCCAACTGCGCTATGGGCCCCTGCGTTCTATTTTCTCTCTGTGGACCTGGCGGGATTCGAACCCGCGACCTCATCAGTGCGATTGATGCGCGCTCCCAACTGCGCTACAGGCCCCTGTGCCAAACAAGCGAAGGCAATTCTACTTTAGGGAGGTAGGACTGTCAAGGCAAATTCGGAAATGGGATATAATCCGCGCCATGAAGCGCCGATTTCTCCTCTTCTCCGCAGTGGTGCTGACGTTTTGGATTCTCTCTTTCTTCCAGAAAACGCCCGCTCCCGTTTCTGCCTCGCCCGCGCTCGGCGACCCCTATACGCTCATTGCACTCGTCAACAATCTCCGCGCGGCGAATGGACTCCCTCCCTATGCGGTGAACTCGATTCTCATGCAGGTCGCGCAGGCGCATAGCGAGTATCAGGCGTCCATCGGGACGGTCACGCACTACAGCGCGGATGGGTCTCGTCCCTTTCAACGCGCGCTCGCGGCGGGGTATCCTGTTGCCGGAGACCTCTCACTCGGCGGATTTTATTCCGAGAACATCGCGGGCGGAACCAACCTCTCTCCCGAAGAAGCCGTCCAATGGTGGCAGGGCGATGCTCCCCATCTTCATACCATGCTCTCCTCGGATTTGACAGAAGTCGGCGCAGGCGTTGCCTCGGACGGGAACTTCATCTACTACACGCTCGACGCGGCGCGCCCTTTGGGGTCGGGGAGCGTTTCGTATACGCCGCCGTCGGGAGCGACCTCGCCGCCTGTCACCTATATTCCGCCGGTCGTCGCGAACACCCCTGCCGCCGACGGGTCGGTGCATCACATCGTTCAAGCGGGACAAAGCCTCTGGACGATTGCCGCCGTCTACGAAACCACAGTGGACGCGTTGAGGGAATTGAACGGACTCTCGCCGGACGATTTTCTTCATCCGGGGGATGACCTCCTCATCCGCCCTCCCTACACCCCGACGCCCTCCGAAACGCCCTCCCCGACGCGTGATTCCGTTTCGACGGCGACATCCTCCGTGACGCCCTCTCCGCGCCCCGCCGCGACGGAAACGCCTCTCCCGACGAGCACGCCGGATACGCCTGCCAAAAACTCGAACGCTCCCACCGTCGCGGGGATTATCCTCCTTGCCCTCCTCGTTGCCGCCGCCGCGACGTGGCTGAGCCTTCAAGATGCCGGGCGATTCGAGGAATAGCGCCGGGAACTGCGATGTGCCTTATTTGGGAACCCCGGTTTATAATGGGGAAAACCGGACATTGCGACTCCGAAATTGGCGAAAATCGGCGAAATCGGAGATAGGCTAGGGGAGAGGGCACACGCGCACGAATGAGTAAATTCCCTTTGCGGAAAAAACTTGCTTTTTTACTCGCTGCCCTCGACGCCGTGCCGAGCCTGTCGAGGCATACACTCCTTCGGGACACTCGGACAGCGAGGATTGCGCTCACAATGACATGAAGCCAACTACCTCCCGCCCGGGGCTAAAGCCTCCGGCTGCATCTACAAAGCCCCGCTTCGGGGGCTGGGAGCCTCGCGCGCGAGGCGTGCTCCC
>CAZDGZ010000126.1:0-5402 GCA_964505165.1 uncultured Anaerolineaceae bacterium
ATGGACTTCGACCATCTTCGAGTATTCGTCTACGCGGCGCAAATCTTGAACTTCTCGAAAACCGCGCAGCGGTTGAATCTTTCCCAGCCAACGGTGAGCAAATACATTCAGCAATTGGAGCATGATTTGGGCGTGCGGCTTTTCGAGCGCGAGAAAGGCAAGTTACGCCTGTCTCAGGAGGGACATACCCTCTTGCCCAAAGCGCAGCAATTAATTCGCGAGTATCATCGTTTCGAGCAAATGGCACATTCGCTGCATCGGAATGTGTATGGCGCGCTTTCTCTCGCGTGCGATGTCTCCTCGGGGAAGTACCTCCTCCCCATGCTCGCCGCGAGGTTTCGACAGCGTTTTCCCGAAGTCAAAATCGAAATCCAAACCTGCACCGTCCCGGATGTCAGCGAGATGCTCCTTCAGGGAGAATTGGATTTGGGTATTACCAGTGCAGAACGCGACATCCCAGGGCTGGAGACGCAGCCCTGCTGCCATGACGAAATCGTCCTCATCGTCCCCGCGGACCATCCCTGGAGTCGACGCGGCGCCGCGCAGCCGGAAGATTTATTCGGCGAAACCATCATCTCCTATCCCTCCGGCTCGGACATGAAGCGGATTCTCACCACCGCGTTCGCGCGGCATGACATCGCGCTAGACGAACTCCATCCTCTATTGGAATTGGGGTGTCTGGAAAGTATCCTCTACAACGTCGCGGCAGGCATTGGAATCGCGTTCGTGCCGCGGCGCGCGGTCTCGATGGCGCTGGAGGCGAAACGCGTCGCTCTCGTCCCCGTCGAGGGGATGAGCATTTCCCGCGCGCTGTATGTCGCGCGTAATAACATGAATTTCATTTCACGTCCTGCGGAAGTGTTCTGGTCTTTCGTCCGCGACCCGGAAAATGCGGATTTACTCGGCGCACCGTGAAAGGGTCAACGTCACATCATCGCCTGCACGAGCGTGGAAACGTTCTGCCGCGCTGCCATTGACAACAGCAATTTCAAGGAGGCGCATACTATTCCAAATCATCACGGCTTCCCCCGCCGCGCGTTCCCCGAAGGTCCGATTCAAGCCGCAAATCTCGAATCCATCTCCTCGCAAACGAAACCGCTCAGGAGAATCCAGCCACGCCTGCACATCTTCCGGGCGGATATTCGTCGCAAGGTTGCCGAAATGGTCAATGGCGAGGATTTTTCCCCGGATTCGGTTGCCGTCACGAATCGGTTTGGGAAACGGAATCCGGTGGAAGTCCGATATCGTCTCGCCTAATTCGTTCAGGGGGATGCCTCGAGCAAGATGCGCGGCACAAGGGGCGAAGATGTCCCGTCCATGAAATGTCCCGCTTACAGGATGACGATAAAACGTTTCTCGATTCAAGTGGACGACTTCGACGAGGGCGCCGCGCGCTTCCGCATCTTCATAAAGAGGCGTTAGCACGCCGTTATCGGGCGCGACGAAAAAATGCCTCCCAATTCGCGCGGCAATCGGACGCCGCGCTGTCCCCACGCCTGGGTCTACGACGACAACGTGAACCGTCCCGTCAGGAAAATAGGGTGCCGCTTGAAGCAGGACGATTCCCGCAGCGGCGAGGTTTTGCGGCGGAATGGAATGGCTGATGTCGGCAATGCGCGCTTCTGGGAAAATCTCCCATATTACGCCTTTCATCGCGCCCACATACCCATCTTCCAGCCCGAAATCCGTCGTGAGAGTTAGAAAAGACATCGCTCGAAAAATTACAGGGACTCTACCGCGCGGCGCAGCGCGGGCAAAATTTCTCCCGCTTTGCCGTGAAAGGCAAAATCCGCGTGCGGTGTGAATGGAGTCGGCTCCAAATTGATTTCAATCAGCAATGCGCCGCGTTGTTCGGCAAGCGCAAAGAGGGAGGCGGCAGGCTGCACGACCGCCGAAGTGCCAATCGAAAAGAAAACATCGCAAGAACGAGAGGCTTCCGCCGCCGCGAGAAGCACTTCGGGGGGAAGTCTTTCTCCAAACCAGACGACATCGGGACGCAGCAACCCGCCGCATTCCTCGCAACGCGGGACTTCTTCGCCCTCTTTCCACGAATGGGCAATTTTTCCGCATTGCGAGCATTTCACGCGCTGCAAATTTCCGTGCAGTTCCAATACATTGGGACTTCCCGCCTTCGTGTGCAGCCCGTCTACGTTTTGCGTGACAATCGTCCAGTCTCCGAACGCGCGCGCCATCTCTGCAAGCGCGTAATGTGCAGGGTTTGGCTTCGCCGCCGCCGCTTTCGCGCGTCTCGTCGCGTACCAATCCCACACTAGTTTCGGATTTCGAGCAAAGGCTTCGGGAGTTCCCAATTCTTCGGGGCGATATTGCGCCCAAATCCCCGTCTGCGCGTCACGGAAGGTACGCAATCCACTTTCGGCGGATATCCCCGCGCCCGTCAAGACGACAATCCGCCGCGCAGCGCGGAGAAATCGGAGGAAATCCCGCGGAAAATCTGTCATCCCGTTTCCTGTTCCCTATCCAGCCAAAGTTCCCGATATTGACGATTCCAGTCAATCGTAAAACGGAGAGCAATCACCGCGCCGCATGCCGCCATCGTCCACACGACTTGCAGCGGGAGGCGGAAAAAGTAGAGGACAAAAGGAGCGAGGATTCCCGTAAAGAGCGCCGCGCGCGCCGCGTGACGAATAATCAAGACCAGAAGAATCAAGGTCGCGAGGGCAAGAAGAAACGCGAGAGGAGAAAGTGCGAGGAGCGCGCCGCCGGAGGTCGCCAGCCCCATCCCTCCGTGAAATTTCGCAAAAAGGGGATAACAATGCCCCACAACGACGAACGCGGCGGTCAACGCGAGCGCCCACACCGGCAATCCGGCTTTCGACGCGGCGTAGACGGGGAGAAATCCTTTCCCAATGTCAAGGAAGAGGACGAGAATCCCCGCCGCCCATCCCGCGTGGCGAATCGTGTTCGTCGTTGTTACATGACGAGATCCGCCCTCGCGGAGGTCTACGCCTTTCAAGGCTTTCGTCACCCACAAACCAAACGGGAGCGAACCGGAGAGATACGCAACAATCCAATAGAAAAGTGTCATCCTTCGAATCCTTATCTAAAATGAAGAGAAAAAAGCAAAGCGGCTCCTCTGCATTTCGAGAAAGACTTCGCCGCTTCACGACTCAAAACACCACTTGAATTTCATCGGTACGATAGAGAAAGCGCCCATTTGGAAACTTAAACGCAATTATACAGGCACATCATGGTATGATTCGGGCATCTTCTTGACAAAGGCAAAACAATGACATCCCTTCCTCGCGATTTACTTCAAGCCCTCGAATCTGCAGAATCACGCGGCGACGCGCGCGAAATCGGGAGCGCGTCTCTCGCACTCGGAGAATATCTCGTAGAGCGAGGCGAGTACGCGCAAGCCATCTCGTACTTCCAAAAAGCCGTGGACTCCCTTCCACGAGACGCCGCGCCCCGCGAACATGCCCGCGCGCGCACGCATCTCGGAATCGTCCTGGCGCTCACCGGAGAACCCGCGTCCGCTATCGAAGAATTGCAGCACGCGCTCCAAATCGCCATCGAGATTCAAAACCGCCCGCTCGAGACTATCATCAACGGAAACCTCGGCTTCGCCTATGCCATCGGGCAGGATTACGAACGCGCGGCAGAATTCCATCACGAAGTCCTCGATACCGCCATCGAACTCGGCGATTCGCAATTGGAACTACAAGCCCAACTCAACATCGCGGACGTTTATTTCCAAGACAAGCGATACACGCAATCTATGGGATTCGCACTCGTCGCGCTCGACCTGGCGCGTGAACTGGAAAACCGCCGCGCGGAAATCATGGCGCTGGATTTGCTGGGGCGAATCTACGTCCACAAGAAAAATCTCCGAAAGTCCATTCAATACCACAAAAAAGCCGCGAAACTCGCGGAAGAAATCGGCGCGCTCGAACAAATGGGAATCGCCCTCGCGAACAAAGGACTTTCGCACGCGCGGCTGACCGAACAGGAAAAGGCGGAGGAAAGCCTTCAAGAAGCCATCGCCATCTTCCGCAGTATCGGCTCGCCCTATCTCCAAAAAGCGGAAGAAGATTTACGGAAAATCCGCGAAACAGGAGGCCGCGATGAACCCGAAGATTGAATCAAGCCTCGACGAAGCCGCCGCGCAGATTCGCGCGGGAAAACGCGTCATCGCCTTCACCGGCGCAGGGATTTCTGTCGAAAGCGGAATCCCGCCATTTCGCGGCCCCGATGGGCTGTGGTCGAAGTACAACCCCATCTTTCTGGATATCGAATATTTTTCCACGCATCCTGAAGACGCGTGGAAACTCATCAAAGAGATTTTCTACGATTATTTCGGGCAAGCCCGTCCCAACCCCGCGCATTACGCACTCGCGCAAATGGAAACGTGCGACTCGTTGCACGGCGTCATCACTCAAAACATAGACAACCTACATCAAGAAGCCGGCAGCCGCGATGTCATCGAATATCACGGGACGAGCCATCGGCTCACCTGCATTTCCTGTCACCACAACGTCACCTACACGAAGGATTTGTTCGAGACGATGCCTCCCCGATGTCCGCGCTGCGGAGGGATTCTCAAACCGGATTTCGTCTTCTTTGGAGAACCGATTCCCTCGACGGCGCATCAGCGTTCTCAGGCGGAAACTCTTTTCGCGGACATCTGGCTAGTCATCGGGACGACAGGCGAAATCATGCCCGCGTCCTTCCTCCCCATTCAAGCCAAACAAAACGGGGCGAAAATCATCGAGGTAAACATTCAGCCCTCGAAATACACGCACCACATCACCGACATCTTCCTCGAAGGCAAAGCCGGAGAAATCCTCCCCGCGCTCGCCGACAAGGTATGCGCTTCCAACGGGGCGTAAGAGCGCCGCCCAATCTACTTCAGGCTATCCATCCTTTTTTCTTGAAAAGAATGATTTGGTACAAAATGAACGCATCCAGCAAGAGGGAGAGGATTCCCAAATTCTTGCCTCCGAATGCAAAAAGGCTGACGGCAATATGAATCAAAACGCCCAAAACAAAAAACGTGAGGGAAAGATATTTTCTCAAATAAAGAAAAATCCCGCTTGCCAGAAATAAAAGCCCGACCACAAAACTCGATACTCCCGTCACCGCGAAAGCGTGTAGGAGGTCTTGCGGTATCAACGAGGGGGCATTCGGGTTGTGTACAGTTACCCAATCCAACACGGCGCCGCTTACATCGAGCAAACCCAAAATGAAAAGAAGCGCCGCCATCTCCAAAAGAGGCGTTGGGCGTTTTTGAGACTCCGCTTCGGATATTTGCGTTTGTGTCATTTTTCCTCCACAAATACCATAAGATGAGGCACTGTTCCACTAATAGAAAATTCAGCCGAAGATTTCTCTAGGCAATTTTAGCGAAATCGCCGCATCCCGACAACCCCGCCGAAGGGAGG
>CAZDGZ010000127.1:0-5399 GCA_964505165.1 uncultured Anaerolineaceae bacterium
GGCATATCGGCGTTTGTCTCGCAAGAAGAATAATTTTTGTCCCGGATGCAGCCACCCATTCTCGACCAGCACAGAAAACGCGACTCTCGGGGCTGTGCGCTTCTTGCTCCGCACATCGAAAACTTTCTCATCAAACGGCTCCGGAATCACCGCCTCGATACGTTTTCTCGCGGCTTCGATGTACCTTGCCTCCCGCTCTATGCCAATCCAATGCCGATGAAGTTTCTTCGCCACCACGCCCGTCGTCCCCGTCCCGAAAAAGGGATCCAAGACGACATCCCCCGGATGACTCGAGGCGAGAATCACGCGGTACAACAGCGATTCCGGTTTCTGCGTCGAATGAACTTTGTTCCCGTCGTCGTCTTTCACGCGTTCCGCGCCGGTCGCCAACGACAAAAGCCACCAATCGGAACGCATTTGTTTCCCGCCGTTGAGTTCTTTCATGGCATGATAATTGAAAGTATATTTTGCGCCCTTTCCAAAACTCGCCCAAATCAATGTTTCATGTGCGTTGGTAAACCGCGCCCCACGAAAATTCGGCATTGGATTCGTCTTTATCCAAAGGACATCGTTCAAAATCCAAAAGCCCAAATCCTGCAAAATAGTCCCCACGCGAAAGATATTATGATAGGACCCAATCACCCAAATAGTCCCCGTCGGCTTCAGCACGCGGCGGCATGCGCCCAGCCACGAGCGGGTAAACGCATCGTACGCGGAAAAAGACGCGAAAGAATCCCACGAATCGTTGACCGCGTCCACCTTTGTCATATCGGGACGATGGAGCGCGTCTCTCAATTGCAAATTATAAGGAGGGTCGGCGAAAATCAAATCCACCGACTTCTCAGGGAAAGACTTCAAAATATCTACACAATCCCCTTGAAGAATTTGGTCCAAGGGCAGCCCCATATCACATACCTCCACGCCCAATTATAAGGGCAATTGTCCAAAAGCATTCGAGGTCTCTCTTTCGCGCGGTCAAATGGGAGGGTACAATTAGGCGATGAAAACTTCCGATTTCGATTATGACCTTCCTAAAGAATTCATCGCGCAAAGGCCCGCGGAGCCGCGAGATTCCTCGCGGTTACTGGTTTTACATCGCGAAAGCGGACGCATCGAGCATCGTATTTTTCGCGAAATCGGCGACTATCTCCACGAGGGAGATGTCCTCGTTCTCAACCGGACGCGCGTCATTCCCGCGCGGCTCTACGCCCGAAAAGAAAGCGGCGGAAAAGCGGAAATTCTCCTCCTGCACCGAGAAGATGCGCTCGTGTGGCGATGTCTGGTCGGCGGAAAAGGGCTGAAGGAGGGAAAACGCCTTCTGCTGGAGGGCGCGCCCAATGCGGAAATTATCGCCGTGCTCGAAGGCGCGCAACGCCTCGTGCGTTTCGAGGAACCCATCGAGCCGTTTTTCCCGAAAATCGGGCATGTGCCGCTGCCTCCTTACATCCACGAAAAACTCGAAAATCCGGAGCGGTATCAGACTGTCTACGCGGCAGAACCCGGATCCGCCGCCGCGCCGACCGCCGGGCTTCATTTCACGCCCCAACTTCTCGAATCCCTCCGCGCACAAGGCATCCGTTTTGCCGAAGTGACCCTCCATGTGGGGTTGGATACCTTCGCCCCGGTCACAGAGGAGGACCCCGCGCAGCACCATATTCACACGGAATGGAGAGAAATTTCCCCGGAGGCGGCAGAGATTATCAACGCGGCAAAACGCGCGGGGAAACGCGTCCTCGCGGTCGGCACGACCTCCGTCCGGACTCTGGAATCCGCTGCCGACGCGGAATCCGTTCGCCCTGAGAGCGGCACGACTTCCTTATTTATCCTGCCCGGATATCGTTTTCGGGTCGTGGACGCGATGATAACGAATTTCCATCTCCCTAAATCCACGCTCATCATGCTGGTAAGCGCGTTCGCGGGGAGAGAACGCATTTTGCAAACCTACGAAATCGCCAAACGGGAAGGGTATCGCTTTTACTCTTTCGGCGATGCCATGCTGATTCTATGACCCGCGAAAATCTTCTCGACGCGCTTTCAGAAGAAATCACCGCCTGCCGACGATGCCCGCGCCTGGTCGCGTGGAGGGAAGAGGTCGCGCAGACGAAACGCCGCGCGTATAGGGATGAAATTTATTGGGGGAAACCCGTGCCGGGCTTCGGAGATTTTCAGGCAAGAGTCGTCGCGGTGGGATTAGCCCCCGGCGCGCACGGCTCGAATCGAACCGGACGTCAATTTACCGGCGACGCATCCGGCGCGTTCTTGTACCCCGCGTTGTTCCGCGCGGGATTCGCGTCCCAGCCGGAATCACATTCTCGAGAAGACAGTTTACGCTTGAAGAATTTGTGGATTACCTCCGCCGTCCGCTGTGCGCCGCCAAAAAACCGCCCCTCTGCAGAAGAGTTGACACGATGTCTCCCCTTTCTCGCACGAGAACTGGAGATTTTGCATCCCAGTGTCATCGTTGCGTTAGGAAAAATCGCCTTCGAGCAGATATTGCGGCTGAATGCCCTTCGCCGCGCGTCGTATCCGTTTTCACATGGAGCGACGTACAAACTCCCCTCCGGCGTATGGCTTCTTGCGTCGTATCATCCCAGCCGGCAAAACACTCAAACGGGACGATTGACTATCGAGATGTTCGACAGCATTTGGGAAAAGGCAAAACGCCTCGCGGAAGAGGAAAACGCGCCTTCCGCGCTCAAAACGCCAGACGCATGAAATCTTCCGCGAGCGCAATTTCTCCCTGAAACTGCGTGCGCGCGTCCTCGACCAAATTCTCCTGGCGGTATTTTCCCGTCGGGTAGTGGATGAGGTAGAGCGCGCCGACTTCGGCTTTCCGCGCGATTTCCGCCGCCTGCGCCGCCGAGGAATGTCCCTTAAGCGCGCCCGCCGCTTCATGGATGAGGACATCGGCGCCCTCTGCCAGGCGGACGACTTCCTCACAAGGTTCTGTATCGCAAGAATAGGCCATCGCCTTTCCCGATTTCTTGAAATCCACGCGCAGCCCAATCGTGGGAATCAGATGATGCACAGGGGAGGAATAAATCGCGAAATCCTCGCAATCCAATACGGGGGTTTTCTCTTCCGCCGGAAGGTAATGAAAGGCAACGGGGAAGAAATTGGGCCAACTCTGCCAGCCATAAAGATTCATCATATTTTCCACGCGCGCCATCGTATGATGGATTCCATAAATATCCAACGGCTTTCGTCGTCCGCGCAGCCACATATCCATTAACAAGAGAGGAACGCCGGACACATGGTCGGGATGGAAATGCGTCAACACCACATCCGTCAAACTCTCGAAAGGAATCCCCGCCTTCGCCAATCTCGATACCGGATTTCCAACCGCGTCAATGAGCGCCACACGAGAAGCGCCCACAAGAACCATGTGAGTATTTTCGTGTTCTTCGTCCGAAATTGCATTGGACGAACCCAAAATAATTAAGTCAGCCATACGCCTCCATTGAAAATCAAAAAACCTAGCGGACGAAGGGCAAAAAAATCAGAGGGGTAATGTAGGCTTCAACGAACGCCGCTATCAATAAAAGAGGAAAAACCAATCCGACGAAAATCTTCGCCCACACCGCGAACGCGCGGATGAAGGTTTCGCCTAAAGTCTCGCCGGGAGTTGGCGTCACCATTCGCGCGCCAAAATATAAAATTGCCGATGCGGAGAGAAAAATCGCAGGAATTTCGAAAATTCCATGAGGCAAAATGCCATACAGGAAAACCAGCCACCAGGGATATCCGAAAAATTGATACGCTGCCAGCACGCCACCCACGAAGGAAAGATTCAAAAGGAATATCAAAACGCCTGCGATACCGAAAGTAAGTACCCCTATCCCCATTCCGAAAATGAGGGAAACGAGATTATGCGTGAAAAGCATTTTGAACGAGGCGAAAGAATCTCCCGTTGTAATCCGCATGGCATCACGAAGTGAATGAAGCAACTCGTTTAATTCATCTTGGCTATACGACTGCACAAGAGAGGGAATCACCTTTTGCGAAATGACGAAACTTCCCCATCCTCCCACGATTAGCAAGAGCAAAGTCAAAAGAAGCGAGGTTCGAATTTGAGAAATCGCTCCCGGAACTTCCTTTAGATACCATTCTTTGAGAGAGGTTGCCTTTCCGCGAAAAGCATCCCAAAAAACTTGTTTGAGCCATTTCAAATCCAACGTATCAATTTCTCGACCGAGGAGATATTCTCGGCGAAAATGTGCCAGCCCCATCCTAACCAGCAGCACGGCAAGTATCAATACCGCGACAATTCCCAGCCAAAGCATATCGCCATTCCCCCAGAAAAAGAGGGCGCTCTCGCCCTGCAACAAAAACGCGACCGGAAGGACGATAAAAGAGGCTAAAAGATTTGCCGCCCGCACTGTCGTAGACTGTGAAGAAATCACAATCGCGCCCGATGTCATTAGCACCGCATGAGCCAATGTCAAGAGCAAAAGTTGAAACATCTGCTCCGTAGACGGCATGAGCAAATGCTGCGAACGAACAAGAAAAATGTAGAACAGAATGGCAGTATAACTCGCGGCAAGAGGGATGAAAATGCCTACCAGCAATTTTCCCAAATACAATTGCCAATCGGCACAAGGCGTCGTCAAAAGCGGTTCGATAGTCCCGCGTTCTTTTTCGCCCACGAAAGATTCCAGTGCGATAACCAGCGAAACCGTCACAGGGAAAAAGCCGATAATCAAGATAGAGAAAGGAACTAACTTATCCACAATCAAATGAGCGCCGTATTTATTGACAAAATTCACTGACGCCGCGGCAAAATCATTCATCAAAAAAGGAAATCCAATGGTCAAGATAATCAGCGGCGTCATAATACGCCAATCTTTTACATGGTCATTGATTTCTCGACTGACAATCACCCAGACAGGATAAAATTTCTCACGCATGAGGTGCCCCTCTCCTGTGTCCATTGCCTTTTTCCATCGCTTTCAAATAGGCTTGCTCCAAGGTCCGAGGCGACTCCCGAATCGAGAGAATCGGCGCGTTTTGCTCCAATAAGACACGCAACACAAGAGGAATCATCTTCTCAGGCGTATCCATCGAGATGAAAAGAACGGAAGGAGTATGTTTTCGGATACGCACCCCTTTCGGAAGATAAAATTTTCGGGGATGCCAGGGCCTCGAAAACCGGATTTCGTACACTGGATTTCCCAAGAATTTACTTTTGACCGCACTTTGCGTCCCAAAGACGAGAATCATTCCATAATAGATAATAGCCACTTTATCCGCGAGGATTTCCGCTTCTCGCAAATTATGCGTACAAACGATAATGGAACGCTGCTCGGAACGCAAAGAGAGAATCTCCTGCCGCACCAGTTGCGCACTTTCGGGATCCATCGCCGAGGTCGGTTCATCCAAGAGAAGAACCGGCGGTTCGT
>CAZDGZ010000128.1:0-5393 GCA_964505165.1 uncultured Anaerolineaceae bacterium
CCCGATGGGGAGAGGATGATAATGAGTCTTCCACGCCTCCATCCAGTTTTTTTCCGTGACGGCGGTATAGCGGGGAGCGGGGAGAGGCTGAATTTGTCCCAAATGCCAAAGGGATTCTTCCAAACGCTGACGAGTTTCTTCAAGCCCGTCATCCGCCGGAAGATAGGCGCACACGCGGACGTGCGGGAGGGGCGTGCCGGGGTCATCCGCGTTGCGGAAACCGATTCCGCGTTCGACGACGACTCCGCCAGGAGCAAACCGCGCCAGCACATCCGCGACGGCTTCCGCAAGTTCGCCGTCTACGGTGAGGGAAACTTCCATCCATTGCGCGGGATGGTTCACGGGTCAGCCTCCCAGCCATTCGTTGAGTTTGTCGAAGAATCCTTTTGCGCGGGGCTGCGGCGTTGTGCCCATTGTGCGCGCGAGTTTTTCGAGAAGGTCGCGTTGCTCTTCGGTGAGCCGCGTGGGGATTTTCACGTTGACGACGACGATTTCATCCCCGCGTCCACTTCCGCGCAGGTGCGGGACGCCGCGTCCGCGCAGGCGAAAGATTTTCCCGGGCTGTGTACCCGGCGGAATGTGGAGATTTTCTTTCCCGCCAACCGTAGGGATTTCGATGTCTGCGCCGAGCGCGGCTTGTGCGATGTTGATATCGAGGTTGAGGAGGATATCGTCCCCTCGGCGCTGGAAGAATTCATGCGGTTTGACGCGTATCCGAAGGTATACGTCGCCATTGGGGCCCCCATTGACGCCGGGTTCGCCTTCCCCTGAAAGGCGGATTTGCGTGCCGTTGTCCACGCCTGCGGGAATTTTGACCTTGCGTTTGACTCTCTTCTGCTCCAGCCCCGAACCGTGACACGAGGGACAGGGCGTTTCGACGATTTCGCCGCGTCCGCCACAAGTGGGGCAGGTGGAGGTCTGAACGACCGAACCGAAGAAAGATTGCCGAATTTGGCGCACCTGTCCCTGCCCGTGACAGGTAGGGCAGGTTTTGGGCGAGGTTCCGGGCGCGGCGCCCGTCCCTCCGCAGACGCTGCATCGCTCATGACGGCTGAATTCGACCTCTTTTTCCACGCCGAAAACGGCTTCCTCGAAAGAAAGACGCACATCCACGCGAAGGTCGTTCCCTTGACGCGGCGCGTTGGCGGCTTGCCGTCTTCCGCCGAAACCAAACCCGAAACTACCGAAAATCTCCTCGAAAATATCGGAGATATCCGCGTTGAAACCGCCCGCGCCGCCCATATCTCCGAGTCCCGCGTGACCGAAGCGGTCGTAGCGGGCGCGTTTCTCCGGGTCGGAGAGGACGCTGTAGGCTTCGTTGATTTCCTTGAATTTTTCTTCCGCGCCCGCTTCTTTGCTGACATCGGGATGATATTGGCGCGCGAGACGGCGGAAGGCGGTTTTGATTTCGCCTTCGCTCGCGTTTCGTGATACGCCGAGAATTTCGTAATAGTCTCGTTGAGTCATATTCGTTTAGGAGGCGTCTTCGACCTCGCCGTCAATGACATCATCGTCCGAGTCGCCGGGAGGAGGGCTGCCTGCCGCGGCACTCGGCTGTTCGTAGGCGCTCGCGCCGATTTTCTGGATGATTTCTCCCAGCGCGTCGGTCGCTTTGCGGATGCGTTCGATGTCATCCCCTTCGAGGGCTTTCTTGGTCTTCGCGATTTCTTCTTCCACTTGCGTTTTGACCTCGGCGGGGATTTTCTCTCCAAACTCTTTCAGGGCTTTTTCCGCCGTGTAGAGCGTGTTGTCAGCGCGATTGCGCGCTTCGATGAGTTCTTTTCGCTTTCGGTCTTCTTCCGCATGGGCTTCGGCTTCTTTTCTCATGCGTTCCACTTCCGCTTCGCTCAACCCGGAGGACGCGGTGATGGTGATGTTCTGGCTGCGTCCGGTGGCTTTGTCGCGAGCGGTGACTTTCAAGATTCCGTTGGCATCAATATCGAAGGTCACTTCGATTTGCGGGACGCCGCGCGGGGCAGGCGGGATTCCGTCGAGGATGAATTTCCCCAGCGATTTATTATCTGCCGCCATCGGACGCTCGCCCTGCAAAACGTGGATTTCCACTTGAGTCTGGCTGTCGGTCGCGGTGGAAAAGACCTGACTCTTCCGCGTGGGGATTGTCGTGTTTCGCTCGATGAGCGGGGTCGCGACGCCTCCCAGCGTTTCGATGGAGAGAGTCAGCGGGGTGACATCGAGGAGCAGGATGTCTTTGACCTCGCCGCCGAGGACTCCCGCTTGAATCGCCGCGCCGATTGCGACGACTTCATCGGGATTCACGCCTTTATGCGGTTCTTTGCCAAAGAAATTTCGTACCGCGTCTTGAATGGCGGGCATACGCGTCATGCCGCCGACGAGGACGACTTCGTCAATATCTCCTGCCGTCAATCCCGCATCGGAAAGGGCTTGTTTGAGCGGAGAAATGGTGCGTTCCACAAGGTCGGAGGTGAGTTGCTCCACTTTCGCGCGGGTGAGAGTCGTGACCAGATGCTTCGGGCCCGTCGAATCCGCTGTGATGTAGGGGAGGTTGATTTCCGTCTGCATCATGGTCGAAAGTTCGATTTTCGCTTTTTCGGAGGCTTCTTTCAAACGCTGGAGGGCTTGCGCGTCGTTCTTTAGGTCTATGCCGGTATCTCGCATGAATTCCTCGATGAGATAATCCATGATGCGCTGGTCGAAATCGTCGCCGCCCAAGAAGGTATCGCCGCTGGTGGAGCGCACCTGAAAGACTCCTTCGCCGACATCGAGGATAGAGATGTCGAAAGTCCCGCCGCCGAGGTCATAGACCGCGATAATTTCGTTTTTCTTCTTGTCCATGCCATAGGCGAGGGAGGAGGCGGTCGGTTCGTTGATGATGCGCTTGACTTCGAGACCCGCGATTTTTCCCGCGTCTTTGGTGGCGTTGCGCTGGGCGTCGTTGAAATAAGCGGGGACGGTGATGACGGCTTCCGTCACCGGTTCGCCGAGGTAGGCTTCTGCATCGGCTTTGATTTTCGCTAAAATCATCGCGGAAATTTCCGGCGGAGAGTATTCCTTCCCGTCCAGCACGACGCGGATATCGCCGTTCGGCGCGGCTTTGACTTCGTAGGGCACGCGCGCTTTCGTTCGCTGCACTTCCGGGTCGTCGTATTTTCGTCCCATAAAGCGCTTGATAGAAAAAATCGTATTTTTAGAATTGATGATGGCTTGGTTTCGCGCCACGCGCCCGACCAGCCGTTCGTGGTTTTTGTTGACCGCGACGACGGAGGGGATAAGCCGTTCTCCCTCTGCCGAAGGGATGACGACGGGTTCGCCGCCGACCATCACCGCGACGACGGAATTTGTCGTCCCTAAATCTATGCCGATGATTTTGCCCATAGTTGCTCCTCTTTTTGTTCAGCGCAACCGCGCCGATGATTATTCCGCAACCCGCACCAACGCGGGACGAATGACTTTTTCGCCGAGAATGTATCCCTGGCGCACCACCTCGATGACCGCGCCGCTTTCGTGTTCCTCGCTGGGGGTCTGCGCGATGGCTTCGTGGAAATTCGGGTCGAAGGGCTGCCCTTCTGCTTCGATTCGCTGAATTCCTTCCGATTCGAGAATATCTTGAAGTTTCTTGTAAATCAACTCGATTCCATCTGCCCAGGGGTCATCGGGTTTGTTTTGGAGGGCGCGCTCCAAATCGTCCAAAACATCGAGGTATTTTTTGACGAGAGTTCCCGTGATTTCCTGCTGGAGGGTTTCCCGTTCACGTTCGATTCGTTTTCGATAATTGGCAAACTCCGCGCGTTCACGCTGCCAGCCTTCGAGGTTTTCATCGGCTTTGGCGCGGCTTTCTTCCAGTTCTTTCTGGAGGGTTTCGTATGCATCGCGCGAGATGGTTTCCTCTTCTTTTAAAAGGGTCTCTTCTTGAGAGATCTCTTCTTGAGAAGAGGGCGATTCCTCCTGAGAGTCCTCGGGAGTTTTCGCTTGAACTTCCTCAACGGGAACTTCGATTTTTTGGGTTTTCTTCTTCGCTTTGGATTTTTTCGTTTTCTTGGTTTCGCTCATAATGCGCTCCATGTTATGCTCGTTTCCGCGAAGACGCGGAAAGAGGGGAAATTTTTGTACAAGAGAATGCCGCGTGTGCGGCGGGTCAGACGACGAAATGGCTGACGATGAGATTACTCAGCAAGTCGGACATAAATCGCACGGTAGGAATCGCTTTGGCGTAGGGCATTCGCATGGGACCTAAAACCCCAAGCGTACCGGTGGTTTCTCCCGGCACTCCGTACCGCGCGAGGACGAGGGAACATTGCGGTAATTCCTCCCACATCTCATCGCCGCCGATGAGGACCTGCAGCGCGCCGACGTGACTATCCAAAATCGTGCGGGAGAGAAGGTCTTGCAATAACGATTCTTCTTCGAAGAGGCGGAGGGCGCGCCGCGCGTTTTCCGAGTCTGTAAATTCGGGGTCAGCGAGGACGTTGGAGATGCCGTCTATGTAAATTTCTCCCGCGACGCGTTCGTCGGCGTTTCTCATATCTTGCAAAACGAGGGGAAGGACATCGCCGGTCAACGCGTCTTGAGGGGCGGGGGCTGCGGCGATTTCGTCCACGCTCATCCCTTCGTAGATGCGATTCATCCTAGTGGCAGTCTGACTCAGTTGCTCCTGCGTGACGGGTTCCGCGAGAGTCAAGAGTTGCTGAGAAACTTCTCCGCCAACCAGCACGAGGACCATGAGAACCTGACGCCCTTGCGTGGAAATCAATTCCAGATGTTTGAATCGCGCTTTTTGGGGATGTGGTGCAGTGACCAGCGAAACGGCTTGAGATTGATGGGCGAGTATCGAGGCGGCGAGGTGCATCCACTGCCCGATTTCTTGCCGCGCCTGAAAAAATTGATGACGAATGGTGTGCTGCACCGAAGGCGGCAATTCCGCCTGATTCATCAATTCGCTGACGAAATAGCGATACCCTTCCTCCGTTGGCACGCGTCCGGCGGAGGTATGCGGCTGGCGAAGGTATCCCATTTCGGTCAACGCGGCAAGTTCGTTCCGCACCGTCGCGGAACTGATGCCCAAATGATAGCGCTCGACCAATCGGCGCGAGCCAACAGGCTGTGCGGTATCTATATAATCCCGTACAACCATCATCAAGAGCATTTTTTGCCGTTTGCTTAGGTCTTTCATCGCCATATCCGCGTTTTAGCACTCTCAGGTCGAGAGCGCTAATTTTCTGCAATCCATGATACCATGAGGAAAAATGCAAGTCAACTAAGAAGTTTGTTAACGGAAGGAGGTTCGAGGCGGGCTGGTGATTTTGACAGGCTGCCGATCCTGCCGAGGCATACGCGCCCCATGTCATTGCGAGCCCCCGCAGGGGCGAAGCAATCCCCGCGCGAATGTGTATATCCCCTTTGAGGGAAAAAATTGC
>CAZDGZ010000129.1:0-5189 GCA_964505165.1 uncultured Anaerolineaceae bacterium
TCTTATCCAACGAATGAGCGCGGTACGCCGCCCCCGCGACGAAAAGCGCGAGGAGAATGCCAAAGAAAAGTTTCACATACGAAAAAGATTCCATGAATTCAATTGTTTTCCATTCTTTTTAATTTTCGCTTCCGCGCGAGGGTGTTCCATTGAACCGCGCGAAATACGCGTCAATTTCCGGTCGCAATTCTATCCCCGCTTCTTCGAAACAATCCAGCAAGTCACGGTATGCCCCTTCGCCCCCAAGAAAATCCCAAAACTCCTCCGCAACAAGAATCTCTTCTCTCAAATCCAACATGCCTTTCATGGTCCACCGTTTATATGGAGAGGGCGCGTAGGGATTATAAGGAATGGCAAGAAATGAAGACACGCGAGCATTTGGATTTCTCGTCAATTCGGAGGCTACCCATTCCAACAAAGTCCGTTTATGCTTTTGGAAACTTCCGATATTTGGTTTCACGGTTTTGATTTCCACCATGAAAATTTTCCCGTCAAGTCCCTTCAGCCAAAGATCCACGTTCATCAAACGGACTTTGGAAATTTCCCCTCCCTCTCGGCATATCTTCCGCAATGCCTCTGTTTCTTGTACTTTATTCGGCGCGCTCGTTGCAATTTCCAACTCTCTCATAATCTCCTGAATTTTCGCATGTGCAGCAGCGTAAATCGCAGGAGAAGGAGAGACTTGTAATTTCGCTTCTGCAAACCGTTCTTTGGCTAACTCCAACGCGACCGGCTCGTAAATCGAAACGCCAAATGTCGTATTCAGCGATTGAATAAACGAATACAATGCCATTCTATCTTTTCCCAAAAGCCGATAGTGAAAGGGCATATGTTTCGTTTCCGGTTTGTATCGCTTGAATTTCTCCCTCAAACTCTGCTTGATGACTTCTTTGACTTGCGCTTTTTTCTTTGCAGATAATGTCATGGGTTATCCTGCCTTGATATGGAAAATCGTTTCCGAATAAGGAGCCTTGTTCTTTTCCGTTCGACACAAAACCGGACGCTTGAACTCGTTGACAATCTTCATGCCGGCACGGTCCACAATTCGCGGATACAAGCCAAATTTATCATTCGCCACAAGAAAAATATCGAAATCCTCCCGCAAATAGGGACGGAGATTCAGCAGAACGTCCGAGATTCCAATCACATACGATTCTCGCGCTTCGCGTCCCTGTCCGCGATACAAGGGACCAATCTCCCGTTCATCGCGGCGCTCAAAGCCGAATAACGCATACGCGTACGCGTGTTGTTCATGGTAATTAATCAGTCCCACATACGGAGGACTCGAAAACACTCCCGCAATCTTTTTCTCTCTGGCAAGATTCGCAAAAGATTCGTCCACGCGCTGCAAAGAGTCGAAAAGATTCACCTTCCGAGAATCATCCGCGAAACAATGCTGAAAAGTCGAGGTTCGCAAAGTATCGAACTCCGACAATCTCTTCAAGGTATCTTTGCTATACCTTTCCCACCATTTCAAGGTAGAAAACAAGGGTTTACAGATTTTTCCATGCTTACGGCAATAATACGGAGCAAATACCGGAGAAACCAACGTCGCCAAATCCGCGTGCGTCGTCGCGCGACACGAACGCATGACGCGGCTCAAAATCACCGCGAGCGCCATTCTGATATCCGGGTCTTTGACTTCTTGAATCAACGCAGCCGTAAATTCGATTTCCTCCCGAACAGGCAAGTTGTACCACTGCTCGAGGAAAGAATCTCCCGGGTTCTCCTGCCGAATTTTCACCTGATGTTTCTCGACAAGAGCCTCGAAAGTTTTCAAAAACACCTCCTCCTTTTCCGCGCCATACGCCATCTGGTCAATCTCGCCGCGTCGAACCCGATACTTGAATTCAGGAGAAGGGAAGTATTGTTGATTGAAACGCGTCAACGCCTCTGCAAGTTCCGCCTCGAAGCGAACATACGATTTCCCCGCGATATATTCTTTCAAAGCAATCGTGATTCTTCGTATCTCTCCATGCAACTCGAAAAGATTATGCTTTCTCACCTTCACATTACTCATCATCGCGTTGAAAGCCGAAACATCCACGCCAATCGCATGAATCCCCAACTCGTTCGCTTGAACTAACGTCGTCCCGCTTCCGCAAAAAGGATCCAGCACAATATCGCCGGGAGAGAAATATACCTCCCGCTTGAAATCATCGGTATGCGAATCCAAAAAGTATTCCACCAATTGCGGAATGAACTTTCCTTTATACGGATGCAAACGATGTACATGCTTCGTCCGCTCTTTTTCCGTGAGATGGTCGAAAGACAAGGCCCAATTCAAATCTTCCCCCAACTCTTTTTTCCATTCGGACTCTTTTCTGCTCACATGAGTTTCGTAATATCGGAGCAAATCTCGTTTCGAGACCTTAACCGTATTATGCCCATTATATTTCTTGACTCTGCCATACTGAATTAAATAGGAGATATTCGCAGCCGACACATTCCTCCCTAAATACTCCGTCGCCCATTGACTCGCTTCTCGTATGGTCAATAAATCTCTATCTTCAATCACGTTTCAGTCTCCAAAGATTCGGCGAAAAAATTATACTCAAAAAGCACATTACCGAATCGAAAAATTCATCGCAAGCAAAAAAAGCGCGCTCGTCAACATCCCTACCCCCCAAACGAGAAACGCGAGAAGGCGCGTGTCCTCTTTTCGATAGAAATACAACCCCGCCAGCCAATCCAGCGCAAAAAGCGCCGCGCTCAACGAAGGGAAAAGCATCAAACTCGCAGGCGAAAAGTCCCCCAACGGCGCGAGAGAGGGAGAAAACCCCAAAGCAACCGATTCGGTCGAAGGAATCAGCATCCCCGCCCACACAAACAAGCCGAGATTGAGAAGAATGCCGCTCAGCCAAAAATACCGCGCCAGCGGGCTTTCCCATCCCCGCGCGACGACGAGGGAAGGATACATCGAACGCGGCTTCGCGGGAGTCAAACTCCCCAACTCCATCACCCTCTGGAAAGCCGCGGAAAATTTCGCAGGAGATTCGGGAGAAATCGCGAAAACCCGCCGCGCGGTCGCGAGCAGCAACAACGTATCCGCCTCCGAAGCCAAAAACTCCACCGCGCCCAAATCGGGATGAATGCGGACGCCCAGCAACGCCCCCGGCATCCGCAGACGCGGCAACGGGAGGGGAGTCGTCAAATCCGACGCGGGACGCGCCCATTCCACCTCCGAAATCGGAATCGTCTCCTCCCGCAGCCCCCAATGGAGAGTCAAACTATCCCTATCCAAACGATAATACGCGCCCCAAAGCGCGTACATCCGATAGGCAAGCGGCGGAATCAACAACACCGACGCCAACGCAGGGAGCAAATACCCCACCAACGCGGGACCCGCGCTTTCATACGACGCGCGCCACCCGCCCAGCGCGGCAAGAAGAACAAGCGCGAACAACGCGCCCCCATGCGCCCACATCCCGCGCTGTCTCGAAGGAAGAAAAAATTGCGTCTCGGAACTCACAAACACTCCCGAATCGCGCGGCAAACTTCCTCCACCTCCGCCTCGCGCATCACACCGGAAAACGGCAGCGCCAGACCGCGCCGTCCCAAATCCTCCGTCACGGGGAAATCCCCTTCACGGTAGCCGAACCGCTCGCGCATATAGGGTTGGAGATGAATCGGCGCGAAATACGGACGCACCGGAATCCCCCGCGCCTTCAGCCGCGCCGCCACCGCGTCGCGGTCTATGCCTTTTTCGAAACGGATGACATACACGAACCACGACATCCTCGACGTAGAAGGCAAGATAACCGGCACCTCCACCCCCGCGACACGAGTCAACCTCGATTCGTACCAGCGGGCAACCTGTTCCCGTTTCGCGAGAAGTTCCTCCAGACGACTCATCTGCACCGTCCCCAGCGCAGCGGACATCTCATCCATACGATAGTTGTAGCCCAAATGAGTATGCGTCAACCAGGTATCACCCGGAGCGCGTCCCTGATTCCGCAGCGCGCGCATGAAATCCGCCGCAGCGTCATCATTCGTCACAATCACGCCGCCTTCCCCGGTGGTAATCTGCTTGTTCGGATAGAACGCGAAGGTCCCGAAATCCCCCAACATCCCGGCAGGACGCCCCTTATACATTGCGCCCAGCGCCTCGCAAGAATCCTCGATAAGGATGAGATCCCGCGTCTCCGCCGCCGCGCGGATAGAATCCATCTCCGCAGGCTGCCCGAAGACATCTACCGGCAAGATTCCCTTGAGAGGCGCGTCCCGCCGAACGCCGCGGCGTGGAAGATAGGAATCCACATGCGCCACCGCGTCCGCGACGAGCGCGGGATCGATATTGCCGGTACGCGCGTCCACATCCACGAAAACAGGCACCGCATTCTCGAAAAGGAGAACATTCGTCGAAGCGACGAAAGAAAACGGCGTGGTAATCACCAAATCGCCCGCGCCAATCCCCGCCGCACGGACGCAAAGATGCAATGCAGCCGTGCCGGAATTGACGGCTATCGCGTGTTTCGCGCCGGTGAGTTTACAGAAAGCCTCCTCGAACGCGCGAATCCACTTTCCCATGCTCAAAATCGGAGTTTGCAATACCTCCGCCACCGCCGCGCGTTCCGCGTCGGTCAAATCGGGAGAAGACATTGAAATGGTCATCGGTGTAGAAAATCCAAAATCTCTGAAAGGGGAACGGTCTGCCGCTCTTTCTCCATGCGGCGTTTGACTTCGACATTTCCTTCGTTCAAACCGCGCTCGCCAACCGTAATACGAATCGGCATCCCAAGAAGGTCGGCATCATTGAATTTCACCCCCGCACGCGCCTCTCGGTCATCGTACATCACGCGAAAACCCGCATTTTGCAGGTCGCGGTAGAGCGCATCCGCAGCGGGACGCGTATCCGTCTTTCGTCCGGGGAGCCACAACAACGCGAGGTCATACGGCGCAACGGCTTCCGGCAAAATCAAGCCATAGTCATCATGATGCGTCTCGGCGATAGCATGAAGACAAGCAAAGACATCGAGCGAAACGGATTCGCCCTCCGTGCGAGCGAGGAGGTCGGCTTTTTCTCGGCGAAGCGGCGCGCCGCATTCGGGACAGCGGTCTCCCTCCTGTGCGAGAGCAAGATCCGCGACGATATCCGCCGTATAATCGCGCCCGTAATTGGTGTTCACGAAGTGGAACCCCGTTTCATTCGCGCCTGCCGCGAGATTCGCCGAGCGGGGAATCATCTC
>CAZDGZ010000130.1:0-5169 GCA_964505165.1 uncultured Anaerolineaceae bacterium
GTATCGCGGCGGGGGCCTTCGTCGGTATCTACGATGGTGACTTTTCCTTTGCGCCCTTTGACTTCGACGGGGATGATTTCGTCCTTGAAACGTCCCTCGTCAATTGCTGCGATGGCTTTCATCTGGCTTTGGTAAGCGAATTCGTCCATTGCCTCGCGGGTGACGTTGTATTCGTTGGCGATGAATTCTGCCGCGTCTCCCATGCCCCAGTTTTCGTAGATATCCCAAAGTCCATCGAAAAGAAGGGAGTCGGTGAGTTGGGCGTGCCCGTAGCGGAGTGCGCCGGTGCGTCCGTCTACGAGGAAGGGCGCGCGGCTCATGTTTTCCTGCCCGCCTGCGACGAAAAGTTTCCCGTCGCCTGCGCGAATCATGCCTGCCGCGAGCATTACGCTTTTCAGTCCCGAACCGCAGACTTTGTTTACGGTGAACGCGCCGACCGTTTCCGGGATTCCGCCGAAGATCCCTGCCTGACGCGCGGGGTTTTGTCCTAATCCGGCGGTGACGACGTTGCCCATAATCACCTCGTCTATTTCTTCGAGGTTCGGCAGCGCCGCGCGTTTGACGGCTTCGCGAACGGCGATTGCGCCGAGTTTCGGTGCGGGGATGCTTTTCAATCCGCCTTGAAATCGTCCAATGGGGGTGCGGACTGCGCTGAGAAGTACGGCTTGGCTTTCTTTGCTCATGGTTTTCTCCTCGTAAAGGATTGAAATGTGAGAAATAAAAAAATCTTCCGTCAAGGCTGCGAAAGTCTTGCGGAAGATCTTGAAAGACCGAAAGGTACGCGCGTGGACAGACGAACGAACCGCGTAAGAAGCATAACGGCAGAAATGCTGTCCATGCCCTTATTTTACTGCAACTTCCCTCCGCGCGGAGCAAGAGACGCGCGGATGAGGAAATTTGTCATACGCGGAGATGTGAATTGAATCCGTTTAGGCGGCGAAACTTTGCCCGTAGAGTTGCTGACGGATTTGCACGACCTGACGGCGCAGGCGGTCGTCTCGTTCGAGTAAGTCGCTGACTTTGTTGATGGCGTACATGACGGTGCTATGGTCGCGCCCGCCGAGTTCCTTTCCGATTTGCGGGAGGGAGATGTTTGCCTCCTGTCGCAGGAGGTACATGGCAATTTGCCGGGGAAGTGCAACCGCCCGCGAGCGATCGCGTCCCAAAAGGCGTTCTGCCGAAACGTTGAACGCGCGGGCGACGAGGTCCACCACTTTTTCGGGTTCGATGCTGCCGGTCTGAGGGAGCAAATCCGCGAGGGCCACTTCCGCGAGTTGCGGCGTGACGGGCGTCCCGCTGAGTTCCGCGAACGCGACGACGCGGTTCAACGCGCCTTCCAATTCGCGGATGTTGGATTGCACGCGCCGAGCGATGATTTCCAGAATCTCTTCGGGGACGTATTTTCCTGCTCGTTCGGCTTTGTAGCGCAAAATTGCTTGCCGGGTTTCCAAATCCGGCGGTTGAATATCTGCCGTCAATCCCCATTCGAAGCGCGAACGCAGCCGTTCTTCCAGCGTGATGAGGGCTTTGGGAGGGCGGTCGGAGGAGAGGATGATTTGCTTATCCTGCCCGTGCAGGGTATTGAAAGTGTGAAAGAATTCTTCTTGCGTAGATTCTTTCCCCGCGATGAATTGAATATCATCCACGAGGAGGACATCGGTAGAGCGATACTTATCTCGGAATGCCTGCGTGGTGTGCGTGCGGATGGCGTTGATGAGGTCGTTGGTGAATTCTTCGGAAGAAACGTAGAGGACGTTCAGCCCGCGTTCCACACAAGCGTTTCCAACGGCTTGGAGAAGATGCGTTTTCCCCAGCCCGACGCCGCCGTAGAGGAAAAGGGGATTGTACGCGCGGGCAGGCTTTTCCGCGACCGCCTGACACGCGGCATGCGCGAGACGATTCCCCGCGCCGACAACGAAACTCTCGAATGTGTAGCGCGGATTCAGATTCGCTCGTCCACGTTCAGCGGGGATAGAGGGAAGACCCTCCTCCTCCGGCTCGGCGGATTCCGTAGTTTCGGAGATAGATTCCTCTTGCGAGACAATGAAAACGACCTTGACCCTTCGATTCAAAATACCAATCAGCAGGCGGCTTACGGTGCTTTCGAGACGGCTTTCTAACCAATCACGGGCGTAAGCATTACGGACCCCAATCGTCAAGACCCCTTCTTCATACGATACGACGTGGGTATCACGAACCCAGGTATCGAATGAGGCTTTGGGCATTTCCATTTCCAATTGGGCGAGTGCCGTTTGCCATGCTTGATTGGCATCCATGCGAAACCTCCTGCTGCGAATAATGTACGAAAATAAACCGCCTGCATACAAAGCAGGGGCGGGAGTCGTTTTCTGCCTGTGCTTTTCTTTGGGAAGGACGAGCGCCCCCCAACACGTCCAGCCGAAGCGTCCCCATTCTAGCAAAAAAAACTTCCCTTTGCTAGGCGGGAAACCTACGCAATCTTAAAAACTTCGTGTTTTTTAAGGTTAGCGAAACTTAAAAAATCTCTGCGAAAAATCAAAAGACTTAGAACGGTTGTTTCAGCCAGAGACCTCCGAAGCCTCGCGGCATACCCCCATATCTGGGGGGAGAACGCAAGAAAAGGTCTGGTACTAATGGATTTTCTTAAAATTTCTTGGGGAAGAAGAGAGAGGGAACCCTCTTTGTGAAACACGCGTTTTGGGGATTCAAGAAAATCTTTCGCGGGGATTCCGAGTCAAACGCGGGACTTTCCGCCTGATTCCGTTTAAGGAGTAGGATTACGCGGCACCCACGCGAGAATCGTCGTCCCCTCTCCGGGTTCCGAACTGATGTCCACCTCGCCGCCCACGTTGCGGATTCGGGTGTGCATGTTCGCGAGTCCGTGTCCTAGAGTCATGCTCATTTTGTCCAGGTCGAACCCGCGTCCGTTGTCTTGGATTTCCATGAGCACGCGTTCCGGCGTCGTCCACAATGTGACGCTGACGCGGCGGGCATGTGCGTGTTTGGCTGTGTTTGCTAGCGCTTCCTGACAGATATGAAAAAGCGCCAAAGCCTGTTCCTGAGGGAGATTCTCCAACTCTTCGGCTTTGCCGCTGAGCATTGCTTCTGCGAGGGTGTTGACGCGATATTCACGCACGAGGCGTTTCAAGCCTTCCATGAGATTTTCGTCGCCAAGCTGACGGGGACGTAAGTCGAGGATATAGGTGCGTAAATCTCGGATGGTTTGATTCAGCCCGTCAATGGCTTGTTGGATTCGGCGTTTTGCCTCGGCGGGGTCTTCGTTGATGAGATGGTAGATGTTTTCCAGAGAAAGCCCTACGCCGAAAATAGATTGAATGACGCCGTCGTGCAAATCCATGCCGATGCGTTCTCGTTCTTCGAGGACGGCGAGGCGCCGCGCGTTGCTGTGAAGCCGCGCGTTTTCGATGGCAAGCCCGGCCCAATTGCCAACGGCGGTGAGAAGTTGCACGCTTCTATCATCGAGGGGGGCTTTGCGACGCGTTACTGCGCCCAACACGCCAATCGTTTTTTCGCCGGAAAGGAGAGGGATACATAAAAATTGCTCGAATCCTGCTTCTTTGACCGCCGGACGCAGATATCCCATCTCGTTGGAAAAATCCGCACTTACGATGGGTTTGCCGCTCTCCGCGACCCGCCCGATTGCGCCTTCTCCGAGTTTGAACTGGCTTCGAGTCCAAAATGCTTCAGCGGCTTCCCCGCGATGCAAGACGAGACTCAACGTTTGGCGGTTGTGGTCGAGGAGGAAAATTTCTCCTGCTTCCACATGAAGATATTCCATGACCAGCCCCAGCGTTTTATCCAGAATTTCGTCCAATTCCAGTGTAGAGGCTAGTGCGGAGGCGACATCGTTCAGGAGAGAGAGATTTTCGCTTTGGCGGGTGAGGGCGATATCTCTATCTCGTAATTCTTTGCAGAGCCGGGCGTTTTGAATGGCTACCGCTGCGTATGACGCGAGAACTTGGATGATTTCCTCGTCATCGTCGGTGAAGGATTCTCTGTCGAGTTTGTCGGTGAGATAGAGTTGCCCCAGGCGGCATTCTCCCAGACGAATCGGCACGCCGAGGAACGAGGTCATGCGCGGGTGATTCGGCGGAAATCCCGCGCTGCGCGGGTCTTTTGTGATGTTCGGGATTCGGATGGGAGCGTTTTCTTCGAGAATGGCTTTGAGCAGTCCACGCCCTTCGGGAAGCCGTCCGATGGCGTTGATTTGTGCCTCCGTCATGCCGACGGGGATGAACTGCGAGATTTTTCCCTCTTCGTCCAGCACGGCGAGGGCGGCGTATTGCGCGTTTGCTTGTTCGCGCGCGGTCGTGGCGATTCTCTCAAGCAGCGTCTCCAACGAGGTATCTTTCACCAGTTCCAGGCTGGCATCGTGGAGCGCGAAGAGTCTTTTTTGCAAATCTTCGAAACTAATCATCAGGAGTATTATAACCTGAGTTTGACCTGAGCGGTGTTTTCATCGAATGAGCAATGAAATTCTGGGAGGACGCGGGGTCATCTATCCAGACAAATATCTTGATGCGAGATTTCGTCCTCGATAGGTTCGAGATGAGTCGAAACGACGGTGTTGGGGAGCGCAGCGCGGATTTCGCCTTCGACTTCCTCCGCGAGGGTATGCGCGTCCTGAACTGTCCACGCGCCCGGGACGAGCATGTGTACCGAGACGAATTGCCGCGAGGCGGCTTGCCGAGTTCGCAGCGCGTGGAAATCTATGCCGCGTGAAGCGCGGTATTTATCGAGGACGCGCTCGACCGCATCCCGTTTTTCGAGAGAAAGCGCTTCGTCCATCAATCCTGCGACAGAACGCCGAATGAGTTGGGTTCCGGTTCGGACGATGTTTGCCGCGACCGCGAGCGCGATGATAGGGTCGAGAATCTGCCATCCGGTGAGCGCTGTCGCGCCGACCCCGAGGAAAACGCCGAGCGAAGTCCAAACATCCGTCATCAGATGACAACCGTCCGCTTCGAGTGTAATGGAGTGGCGCTTTTTTCCCGTTTCAAGCAAGATGCGCGCGACGATGAAATTGAGCAGGGTTGCTGCAAGCGAAACGAGCAATCCTGCTCCAAGCGAATCAAGGGGGCGAGGATGTCGAAGCCGGTCTATGGCGGCGATAGCGATGCTTCCTGCCGCGACGAGTATCAAAGTTCCTTCCATGCCGCTGGAAAAATA
>CAZDGZ010000131.1:0-5114 GCA_964505165.1 uncultured Anaerolineaceae bacterium
TCGCATCCAAACTATGGTCAAACATTCTGGAGTATGGTAAAGTAAGCGGGCAAACTTACTTACCCATAGGAGCGTGGTATGTTCAATCAATTTGGTTTTCCAGAACTGCTGATTATCCTGGTCATTGTGCTGCTCCTCTTCGGTCCGGGACGTTTGGGCAAAGTTGCCGGTGAGTTAGGGAAAGGTATTCGCGCCTTCAAAGAAGGGTTGAACGGCGAAGAGGAATCCGCAGCACCGCCTGTACAAGACGAAGAAGATAAAAAGGAATAACCGTTTTTCTCTGTTACACAAAACTCTCTGCTTTGGCGGAGAGTTTTTGTTTGTAGAAAGGATTTCGTAGGATGAATTCCCCTGTGATTTTGTTGACCGGCGCGTCACGCGGATTGGGCGCGGCGATTGCGAAAATCCTCTCCGCGCGGGGCGCGGCGCTCGTTTTGAACGCGCGAGATGAATCCGCTCTGGATGCGCTCGCGGCGGAGATTCACGCGGCGGAGGTCGTCGCCGGAGATATTGCCAACCCGGAGACCGCGTCCCGTATGGTCGAGGCGGCGCGCGCGCGTTTCGGGAGAATCGATTCCATCATCAATAACGCCGCCGTCATCGAGCCTATCGCGCCGATAGCCAACGCCGACAGCAGCGCATGGCTTCGTCATTTTCAAATCAATCTCATCGGCGCGGTAAATCTGACGAAAGCCGCGCTCCCCGCGCTGCGCGAAACGAGAGGACGCGTCGTCAATGTGTCCAGCGGCGCGGCAGTCTCCGCGATGCGCGGATGGGGAGCATATTGCACATCGAAAGCGGCGCTCAATCATTTCACCCGCGTTCTCGCCGCCGAAGAACCGGACATCACTGCCCTTGCGGTTCGCCCCGGAATTGTAGATACGCCCATGCAAGCAACGCTGCGAGAAAAAGGGCGCGGCAATATGCCCGAAGAAGACTATGCCCGCTTCCTCCATTATTACGAAGCGGGGATGCTCATGCCTCCAGAAATTCCGGGGAAGGCAATCGCGGCGTTAGCCCTGTTTGCGCCCCACGCGTGGAGCGGAGAATTTCTCTCGTGGGATGACGCGCGCGTGAAAAATCTGGAATAACGCGTTCGCGCCGAAAACCAAAATCCCCAACTCCTTGAAGAAGTCAGGGATTTGATGCAGGGAAAAACGAACTTCGCGGGAACCCCGCGAAGTTCTCGATTCAGGTATCCTTTTTTCCGCCGCTCGATTCCTTCTTTTCTGCCTTTTTCTTTTCCGTCCCGGAGGCAGAAGACGCCGCGCCGCGTCCGCTTCCGCCGGAAGGAGAACGATGGTCGGTCGCGTAAAAGCCAGAGCCTTTGAAAACGATTCCAACCGGCGCGTACACTTTATGCAGCGCTTTCTTTCCACACTCCGGGCAGCGGGTGAGCGGCGGGTCGGTAAATTTTTGTTGCCGCTCAAATTGAATTCCACAATTATCGCAGCGATATACGTAAATGGGCATCTTTCTTACCTCTACTTTCTAAAAACCTAATTCAACATCCCATAAACCGGCGAGATTATAGCGCGCTTGCAAACGGGTGACAAGGCTCTCATGGATGGAGAATCACCGGCTGCGTGCAAACCTGCATCAATCCCGGAATTTCATCATCCGCTTGCCGGACGACAATCCGCGCGTGAATGGTCTCCTCTGCGGTGTAGGTCAATGTTCCCGAAATCGGCTGACGCGTCATCCCGTCCATGTATAAAATCTTGGTCGCGAGCGGCTTCCCTGCTTCGTCCAGCAACTCGACGACGAGAGGACTCTCGTTGAAGGGGACGAATTCGCCGCGAAACGAAAGCGTGCCCGCGTGGATATCCTCGTTCGCGCGCGGCGACGAAAGGAAACACCGCGCTTCGGGCGCGTCCGGGATATTGAGTTGATTCTCTCCCAGCGAAAGAAGCAGCACATGTTCCGAGGTTTGCGCCTGAATGCGTCCATATTCGTCTTCGGTGATGATTTGCAACCGCGCAAGTTCCGCGTCGCCGCGTATCTCGAAGGAAAGTTTTTGGGTGATGTACGCGCCCGTCGGCAAATACGACACCAGATGAATCAACTCGCGTGCGAGAATCGCGCCGTCTTTGCCAATTAACTCGATTCGGAATTTCCCGTCCGCGCCCGGAATCAACTCCGTTTTGACGACGATGGGCGACACCACCCGCGACATCGGACCCGGAGACAAGATTCGGATGGGAGCGAGCGGAATCTGCGGAGGAGGCGTCGGCGTAAAGGTGGGGAAGGGAGTCGGCGTCGGGGAGGGAGTCGGCGTATCCGGCAGCGGCGTAAACGTCGCCGTCGGAGGGGAGGCGGCAACCAGCGTTTCCCGCGCGACCGCCGCAGCGGTCATCGCGACAACAGTCGGGAGATACGCTTCGGGAATCGGAGTCGGCTGCGAAACGAAGGGAAGCGCGCAGCCTCCGAGAATCAGCATCAACAAGAAAAGCGAAACGCCGCGAAAAAGAAACCTACGCATGGGGCACATTATACCGAGAAAAAAACAGGGCGTCCCATGAAAGACGCCCTGAAGGGTTCAGGTTGAAAACGAAACGCTACAACCCGTAAATCTCGCCATATTTCTCCCGAAGATAGCGCAAATAGGGCTGCGGCGTAATCTTCGAACCGGTCGCGCGCTCGACGAGTTCCTGCGGCTTGAATTTTCGTCCATGCCGGTGAACATGCTCGCGAAGCCAGCCGAGGAGCGCGTCGAACTTCCCTTGACGAATTTGCTCCGACAAATCGGGAATATCTTCCGAAATCTTCTCCCACAACTGCACGGAGATGAGATTCCCCAGCGCATAAGTGGAGAAATACCCCATCATGCCGCCCGACCAGTGAATATCCTGAAGTACGCCTTGCGCGTCGTTGGGAGGCGTGATTCCGAGGTACTCGCGCATCTTCTCGTTCCACGCTTCGGGCAAATCTTTGATTTCGAGAGCGCCTTCCACCATCGCGATTTCCAATTCCAAGCGCAGCATGATGTGAAGGTTGTACGTCGCTTCATCCGCTTCGACACGAATGAGCGAAGGCTCGACCTTGTTGATGCCCTTATAGAAGGTTTGCAAATCCACATTCCCAAGTTGGGAGGGGAAACGCGCCTGCAAATCGGGATAGAAATGCTCCCAAAACGGCAAAGAACGCCCGACGAGATTCTCCCACAGCCGCGACTGTGACTCATGGACACCCAGCGAGGTCCCGCCTTCCAGCGGAGTCCGCTCGAACGCGTGATTCACGCCCTGCTCATACATCGCGTGCCCCGCCTCGTGCATCGTCCCGAAGAGCGCGGAGGGGAGGAAATCTTCCATGAAACGCGTCGTAATCCGCACATCGTCAATGCTGAAAGAGGTCGTAAAAGGATGCGCTGACCTGTCCTGCCTGCCGCGATCCCAGTCGTAGCCGAATTTCGTCACGACCGCGACGCCAAATGCCTCCTGCTCCTTCTCGTCGAAATGCAAATGCAAGAAGGAATCGTCCACTTGCGGCTTCTCGGTAATCGCCTGCAAAAGCGGGACTTGTTCTTTCCGCAGGATGTCGAAAATTTCTCGCACTTCCGCCGTCGTCATCCCCGGCTCGAACATATCCAGAAGAGTATCGTAAGGATGATCCTTCGGCGGGAAGAAGGAGATGAATTCTTTTTGCATCTCCAGGATTTTTTCGAGATGAGGCTGGAAAACGGGAAATTCCGACTTGCTCCGCGCCTCCGCCCATGCCTCGTGTGCCGCGCTCGTCACCTGTGCGAACCGCGCGACGAATTCCGCCGGGACGCGCGTGGCTTTTTCGTAATCCCGCGAAACGACCTCCACGAGGCGCGCTTCATCGGAATCGGGATCCATCGAGGCGGTTTCTTGTTTTGCCGCTTCGATGAGCGCGCCGATTTCCTCGGAGGTAAATTTCTCGTGCGAAATACGGCTGAGGGTCGCCAACTGATTGCCGCGTGATTCGGCTGCCTTGCGCGGCATATACGTTTGCTGATCCCAGCCCAGGAGGGCGGCGGCATGGTTCAAATCCGCAATTTCGCCCAATCGAAGTTTCAGTTCATCCAATTTTTTCGACATATCCGTTCCTTTGGTGAGAAAATGAGAAAGAAGTCACACGACACGCCAGCGCAGCGATTCGCCGCGAAGCGCGCGCAGGACTTCTTCGAGAATGTGTTCCGCCACCCGCGTTTGGGATTCGGCGGTCTGCGCGCCGATATGCGGGGTGGCGATGACGTTGGGGTGGGCAACCAACGCGGATGCGCCGGGCGGTTCCTGCGCGAAAACGTCGAGGGCTGCGCCGGCTACTTTTCCGCGTTCGAGCGCGTCGAGGAGGGCGGATTCGTCAATGATTCCCCCTCTTGCCGCGCACACGATTCGGACTCCCTCTTTCATCGCGTCGAAAGCCGCCGCGTCGAGAAGTCCCTTCGTCTCCTCCGTGAGCGGGAGGTGCAAAGAAATGAAGTCCGCGCGGCGGTACAGCGCCTCCAGAGAGAGGGATTCCGCACCGCGTCGGGCGATTTCTTCCGGCGAGAGATAGGGGTCATAGGCAAGGAGAGTCATGCCCAGCGCGGCGGCGCGCTTTCCCGTTTCGACGCCGATTCTCCCAAATCCGAGGATACCCAGCGTCTTCCCGTAGAGTTCCACGCCTTTGAGGGATTTCTTCGCCCATTCGCCGCGTTTCATCGAGGCATCGGCGCGGGGGATATGACGCGCGAGGGCAAAGAGCAGCCCGACGGTCAATTCCGCGACCGCGAGACTCGTCGCAGTCGGCGCGTTGACGACGAGAACGCCGCGCGCTTTCGCCGCGTCGAGGTCAATATTGTCCACGCCGACGCCCGCGCGTCCCACCACCTTGAGGGAGGGCACAGCATCGAGGAGCGCGGCGGTCACTTTGGTACGGCTGCGGACAATGAGCGCATCGCAGCCTTGAAGCGCATCGGGGAGCGCCTCCGCGTCGATTCCCGCGCGGTCGTCCACCTGTGCGGCATCTCCAACCATCTGTTGAAGATCGCCGCTCAATTTATCTGAAACGAAAATCTTGTAGGGGGTCATAAGTGTATTCTACCCCGCGCCGTTCTTTTAAGGCAAGCGATTTTTCTTGGAGCGGAGGACCGGGGCGGCGGTGTTCCG
>CAZDGZ010000132.1:0-5026 GCA_964505165.1 uncultured Anaerolineaceae bacterium
CCATAATCGGCGACTCCGAGGCGGATCCCACTTATCATCTCCTGAAATCTGTTTCCGTTGGTAATAGGCCATTGGTTGTGGAACAAAGCGGCCCTCTAGAGGTTTATCTAGACTGGCCAAGTGATCAGATTCAGGTACGGTCCATTGATGACACTCTATCGGGGCTCGCTGAGGTTTCCATTATCACTTTTGATGTATCTTCGTTGGAAATCAATTCTCCACCAGGATTATGTCAAATATATCAACCAGGAGACATACATTACGATGGACCACACTAGAATATCGCCCCCTTTTCTTAAGCGTAGGGCAACAATAGGATGCCTATTGCTCGTTATGATCTGCGCTATTTTCATTGCCCGGTTGATGCCTGTAAAGCGTTTTTTGCGTCCACTTCCTAAAATCATTTTTCAGAGAGGGGCATACCTTTACCTTATGAATGGCGATGGGAGCAAGAGACAACCCGTACTATTTTGGTCTCGCATAGGCAAGATAAGCAACCCAACTGCAAATCCTGATGGCAGCCAAATAGGCTTTGCTTGCGAATATGACGGGGAAATCAGGTTGTGCGTTATGGCAACGAGTAGTATACCTGACCTGACGGTTCTCCCTCTAAGGGACTCTCCCTATGTTGCCACCGATGTTCATGTGCAAGCGTTTTCGATTCCGAGCGAATGTCAGTTGAACCAAATTGACATTCCCAAGGTCAAGGGTCCTCAATTCTTTACCTCATTGAGTTGGTCACCCGATGGGAGTGCAATTGCTTTCGGGTGTAAAAATGAAATTTGCACCATGACTTTACAGAATGGCTACATAGACTGTACGGAAATCGCGGTAGATTCTTTTGATTGGTCGCCCATTGATTGGGATGAAATGGTTGTAGCCAGAAGCGGTGAGATTTGTTTGTACAATCTTAAAGGAGATGCCTTCAAATGCCTTGCGGATGGCTGGGCGCCATCATGGTCTCCAGACGGGCAACAAATTGCTTATCTCTCGCGACCGTCAATAACCGAGTACGGTCACACCCTCCCTGGAATACAGATTGTGCAACGCGACGGTTCGGGCAAACGTTGGGCATATCTCACGGATGACTCTACAGAGGCGCTTACTATTCCTGGATACGCGCTCACCCTGGAATATATGACTAAGCGCCCTCAACGGTTATCGTGGTCTCCAGATGGACATTATCTTGTTTTTAGAGCACGCCTATACCCTTTGACAAGTTGCGCTGCGGACCTTTTTCCAGAGGTCCTAATACGTTTGGATGTGAGAACAGGGGAGATTCTATCTCTCGATCCTTTTCCTGTACCGGGAGACCCTTACTATTTCCTGGATGCAGATTGGTTACCAGAAACCGACAGGTAATGTCTCGTCACATCTAATACAAAGTAGCACAGCCTGATACCAGTTAGGATAGGAGGTGGGTTGCGTCACTTTGGTGAGTGGTGGTCGGCTTGGACAAAGCGAGATTGCTCGCTGCAGGGTTGACGGCGGTGGAGACCAGGGAGCAGGTGAGGAAAGCGCTCTGTGCGGGGAAGAGCTCCTGCGGATGGACTCCCGCATCCCCGCCCCGATTCGGACGGAATCGCCGCCCGCTTCGAGCGCGACGACCGCACCACCGCCGCCCTGCTGGACGACATCCAACGCGACCGCGCCCTCGCCGCGGCGAACGAGATTGATGCGGAGAAGAAACTCCCCTACCGCGAGATGCCGCCGGAGGGAAGATAGAGCCTATCGCACTACGTCACTCTCCCGTCCTCCCAGCGCACTCCGCGCGTTAAGGGGGAGGTCTCTCCCAGTAAACGGGAAACGCTTGCGGCAAGGGAGGCGGGGTCCGCAGAGGTCAGGTATACCACGCGTCCATCGAAGGCAGATTTATTCCGTAAGCCGTATGCGGCAAGAAGGCGTCCGGTTTGGCGCGCGATTGCCGGCGCGGGATCAATGACACGGACAGGTTCGCCTACGATGTCTTGTATCAACGGGATAACGAAGGGGTAATGTGTACATCCCAAAACAACGGTATCAATCCCCTCTTCCAGCATCGGCATCAGGGCATCTTCTAAAATGGTACGCGTTGCCGGGGTGTCGAGTTCGCCTCGTTCGATTTGTTCCACAAGCCCGGGACAGGTATGCTGAAAAAGGCGGACGCCCTGCGCGAAGCGTTCGACGACGGAGGCGTAGAGCGCGCCCTGAAAGGTCGCAGGGGTTGCGAGAACGCCAACCGCGCCGCTGCGTGTGCGTTCTGCGGCAGGTTTGACGGCAGGTTCCATCCCCACAAACGGGATGCGCGGGAAAGTCTCACGCAGGAAGTGCAACGCTGCCGCCGAGGCGGTATTGCACGCGACGACGATGAGTTTCGCCCCCTGCGATAAGAGGAAACGCGTGATTTCCTCCGCAAAGCCGCGAACTTCCGACAAGGGGCGCGGTCCGTAGGGGACGTGCGCTTGGTCGGCGAAGTACAGAAGGTTCTCATGCGGAAATTGCGCGCGGACGGCGCGTAAAACCGATAATCCGCCTACGCCGGAATCGAAAATCCCGATAGGCGCTTCGTTTCGTGGGGAAGACATGACATGATTATAACGCCGCCTCGACCAACGCGCGGAAGAGCGCGCGCATCGGCGGTTGGGTTTGAAGCCATTCGGGATGCCACTGCACCCCCAGCGCGAAAGGATGCTCGGGAATTTCTATCGCTTCGACGAGGCCGTCGGGGGCGTAAGCGGTCGCGCGGAAGGGCGCGGCGAGAGTGCGGATTCCTTGATGGTGCAGGCTGTTCACCTCGAGGCGTTCCGCGTTGAGGATGCGCCCCGCGAGGGATTTCGGTTCAATCAATACTTCGTGGGCGAGGGTATCGCGCGGGTAATCGGGATAGTAGTCATGCTTGAGGGAGTCGGGTCTTTGCGAGGCGATATCCTCGAAAAGCGTACCGCCTAATGCGACGTTCATCGCTTGGATTCCTCGGCAGATTCCGAGGATGGGTTTTCCATCTTCGAGAGATTGACGAATCATCGCGAGTTCGAGCGCGTCACGCGGCGGGTCTACGCGTGAAATTTTCGGATGCGCCTCGCCGCCGTACTCTTCGGGAGAAATGTCGCCGCCGCCGGAGAAGACGATACCATCAAGACGTGCATAGAGCGAACGCCATCCCTCCTCCGTCACATCCGAGGGGATGAGGACCGGTGCGCCTCCTGCGTGAGTGACCGCGTGAATGTAGACTTTCAAGAGCAACGCAGCAGGAAGTCCGGTGGCGTTTTTCGCATCGTTGAGGGTAATTCCGATAACGGGAAGGGACATGGCAGCCTCCAATTGGGATTAGGAATTACACAGTTCCCCCGACTCATGTCACCGCGAGGCGGGCTGAGCGTAGTCGAAACCCGCCGAAGCGGTTTCCTCCAGAGGGCAGGAGATGGCTCCGGCGCCTACGGCGGCTCGCCATGACATAAAAACGAGGGGGCTTGCGACCCACTGCGTAAGTCCTTTGGGAGATGCAAAAAGGACGCAGGAAGTTTCTGCGTCCTTTCTGAGTCTTGTGATGAGGGAATTAGTCGAATTTCTGTTTCAGGCGTGCGCTCTTGCCCGTGCGCTCTCGCAAGAAGTAGAGTTGTGCGCGGCGGACTTTCGAATGGCGCTCGACTACTACCTTTTCCACGCGGGGGGAACGAAGCAGGAACGTGCGTTCGACACCAATCCCATTGCTGGCAATTCGGCGCACCGTGAAATTCGCGTTGTTCCCGCCTTTGCGGAGACGAATCACCGTACCTTTGAATTCTTGAATACGCTCTCGTTCGCCTTCTTTGATGCGGACATGCACATTCACAATATCGCCGGGTCTTAATTCGGGAATATTTTCATTTACAGGAGCCTCAACGGCTTTAATCATATCCATCGTTTTCTTCCTCAGGTCTTTCGATAATTTCTAACGCGAGGGCGCATTATATCACGGGAGTATCGGAGCGTAAAGGAAAATCGCGGAAAAATTTCGACGTGAAAACGAGGAAATCCCGCTGGGCATCGGTTTCGGGATGAGACCCCGCAGCCTCGACGAGACGGGAGGCGTCATCGAGCGAACTCCCCAACGCAAGGAGAAGGGAAATCGCAAAAGTTCCGGTTCGACCGATTCCCGCGCCGCAATGCACCAGAAGAGATTTTCCCATGCGGATTCGACGCGCCGCGCGCGCGACGAAGGCGAAATACGCGGCGAAATCTGAGGGCACGCCGAAATCTGGAACGGGAAACGAATCCAGATGAAAAGGGAGCGCGCCGCGTTGGATAGCCTCCGCGTAGGCAGGCGATTTCTCTCGTATTTCCTCCGCCGACGCGAGGCTCACCACATTCTCCACGCGGCAGCGCGCGAGTTCTTCCGTGAACGCGTCCCAGGATTCATACCGCGCGGGCATCGCGTGCAAATACAACGCGCCGCGCAATGCGGCAGGAAGAGAAACTTGTCGAAACATTCTTCCTGAAACTCACAACTTCGGCAACTCGATGTTCTGCTGCTTTTGATATTTGCCTTTCTTATCCGCGTACGAAATCTCACATTCCTCATCGGCTTCAAAGAAAAGCACCTGTGCAATTCCCTCGTTCGCGTAAATCTTCGCGGGGAGCGGCGTCGTGTTGGAAATTTCCAACGTCACATATCCCTCCCATTCCGGCTCGAAAGGAGTCACGTTGACGATGATTCCGCATCGCGCGTAGGTAGATTTCCCCAAACACACCGTCAACACACCGCGCGGAATGCGGAAATACTCCACCGTCCGCGCCAATGCGAAAGAGTTAGGCGGAATGACGCAGACCTCCCCTTTGAAATCCACCATGCTTTTGGGGTCGAAATGTTTCGGGTCTACCGTTGCGCCAAAGACATTGGTAAAAATCTTGAACTCGTCCGCCACGCGTATATCGTAGCCGTACGAAGAAACGCCGTACGAAATGACTCCATCGCGAATCTGCCTATCCGCGAAAGGCTCAATCATCCGGTATTCCCTCGCCATCTTGCGAATCCAATGGTCGGGTTTTAGTCCCATGCGTCCTCCTA
>CAZDGZ010000133.1:0-4984 GCA_964505165.1 uncultured Anaerolineaceae bacterium
CGACCGTCAATTCGGAACAGGGTGAAGCCCATGTATACGATTGCTGAATTTACTATCGTGCCTATCGGTGTGGGGGTTTCGCTCTCCGCGTATGTCGCGGAATGTGAGAAGATGCTGCAAGAAAGCGGATTGACCTACGAACTCCATGCAAACGGGACGAATGTGGAAGGCGAATGGGACGAGGTCAACGCGCTCATCCGTGCGTGCCATGAACGGATGCATGAGATGGGCGTCCCGCGCGTGTATACGGTGATGAAATACGCCACGCGCGTGGACAAAGAGCAGCATATGGACGATAAAATCCGCAGTGTGGAGGAGAAGTTACGCGGCGTCTAGCCCCGTGAGCCGCGAGAGGATGCGGTGAATGAGCCAAAAGGGGAGGAAGAGAATCGCGTGGAGCGCCGCGCTGAAGGCGAAGAGCAGCGCAACCGACCGAGAGAACGCGTCCAGCGGCGGCGCGAGATGTTCGAGCATCCACGTCCCCGCGCCCGCGAGGAGGGCAAGCCCCGCCAGCCCCGCGAGACTCAACGCAAGCGGCCTCCACGCGTGCCGGTCCGACGCGGAGGGGAGCATGGTGCTGCTGACGACGAAGGCGAGGTAGAACCACACCCAAAAATCAGGACGCTGCGGCAGCGCCTTCGCGCCCAGGAGGAACGCGTCCATACGCGCGCCGCGGAGGGCTTCCCATAACGGGAGGAGTCCGAGAGGGCGAATCGCTGCGTAGGCGAGGAACGCGCCTCCTGAAATCAACGGCGCGGCGCCGATGAGGGAATCCCGCAAAATATCACTGGACGCGGTTTCCACATAGCCCAGTTGCAGCCGTCCTTCGGGAAGAGAGCGGGGGAGGAGGGAAACTCGTCCCGTTTGGACGCGCAGAATCCGCGCCATGACATAATGGCTTGCTTCGTGGAGTAAAACGCCGGGGAAGAAGAGGAGGGAGAATATCGCGGCGGCAATGGTTTGGTTTCGCGTGAGAAGAAGAAAAACGATTTGAATTTCACGATGCAACGCGTGTTGCAAATACAAAAGCGGAATCAACGCCAGCAAGAGCCAGAGGATTCCGCCAAAAGAGGACACGGAGACTCCGCAGGGTTACGGAAGGGCTTGCCGCGTGATTTCGATGAAATCTGCCGCGCGTAGGCTTGCGCCGCCGACGAGCGCGCCGTCTATCTCTTCTTGAGAGAAGAATTCCGCCGCGTTCGCGGGCTTGACAGACCCTCCGTAGAGGACGCGGATGCGCTGCGCGGCCTCGCCGAAGAGGGAGGAGAGGGCGGGGCGAATGGTCTCCGCAACGATGCGGTTCGCGTCTTCGCCTGTTGCCGCGCGTCCTGTGCCGATTGCCCAAATGGGTTCGTACGCGACGACAATGCCGGGCGCGTCGGCGGGGCTGATGCCGCGAAATCCCTCGCGGATTTGGCGGGCGAGGACCTCGCCGGTTTTTCCGGCTTCGTTTTCTTCCAGTGTTTCGCCGATGCAGACGATAGGCACGAGAGCATGGGATATCGCGGAGCGCAATTTTCGGTTGACGGTTTCGTCGGTTTCACCGAAGTATTTTCGCCGTTCCGAATGTCCCAAAATGACATAGCGGCAAAACTCCGCGACCATCGAGGGAGAAAGTTCTCCTGTGAACGCGCCTTTTTCTTCCCAATGCATATTTTGCGCGCCCAGCCCGATGGAGGACCCGCGTAAAAGGGAGGCGGCGGCAGCGAGGGAGGTCGCGGGAGGGCAGACGACTTTTTCCACGCCGTCGAGCGCGTCCAGCGCGGGGAGCATCTCCGAAATCAGCGCGCGGGTTTCCGCAGCGGTATTGTGCATCTTCCAATTTCCGGCGACAAGAGGAGTTCGCATGGTCGTTTTCTCCGAGGTCATTTTCCGATGAGTCTGGAAATATCCTCCGCGCGGACGAGAATCCAATCCGGCGGCGGAGGGGCGAGTTCGTTTATTTTCTCCAAAAAGGCTTTGGCATCTTCCACGCGCCCATCGTTCGCGGCGATTTCTGCGCTGAGGAGCAGCGCGGGAGGATATTCCGGTTCGATGCCGAAGGCTTCATCGAGAAGCGCGGTGCTTTTCTCGTTGTCTTGGGTGAAATAATAGTAGCGGGCTTGTGCGACCAATCCCATCAGATGATTGAAGCGGAGATAGGCTTCCCAATTGAGATATTTCGCTGCCTCCGGGAAAATCGCGGTTTCGTACAAACTTTCGTCCAATGCGTCGTAGACTTCGAAAGGAACTTCCGAAGGCGAAGCGAATTTCAGATATTGCCCGTACAAATACGCGGCAGGAGGAAACGCGCCGGTCTCGAGCGCGTCATCTGCCATTTTTCGCAGGAGACGAATATCCTCGCCTGCGGCATCTCCTGCGAGAGTCGCCTCCTGCATGCTTTCTTCGAAATTCCCGTCCAGCCATAGCAAGACAGCCTTCTGCTCGAAATCCCACGGGTCCGCATTTGGGGCGGGTTCGTTTTCTTGGGGAGGATTCGGCGCTTCGGTTTGCATATCCTGCGGAGGGGAGAACTCTCCGGGTTCGGGTTTTGCCACTGGACGGCGCAAGGCGAAGAAGACGAATCCGGCGAGGATGAGGAGGAGGAGTCCGGCGGCGATCCACCCCCATTTCCCCGACGAGCGCGCGGGAGCGGCACCTGATTCCGTTGTTTCGGGGGACGCGGGCAGGGTCGCGGAATCTCCGCGCGGCGAAGGCGGAAGCGTCGCGGCTTCGCGTGGAGGCGGCGGGACGCGTCGTGCGGGAAGGGCTTCTTGCCCTGTCCAGGCTTTCCGAAACGCCGCGGTCATCTCCGAGACCGATTCGTAACGGTCGTTTCTGTCTTTGGCGAGGGCTTTCAGCAGCACGCGTTCCACATCCGGCGAAATATCGGGGTTGATTTCACGCGGGAGAGGGAGCGGGGAATAAATATGGTCGTGGATGATGGAAAACGGCGTATCCGAACTAAAGGGCACGCGTCCGACGACCATCTCGTACAACATCACGCCGAAAGAATAAATATCCGTGCGCGCGTCCAAATCCTTTGTCCCCATTGCTTGTTCCGGGGAAATATATTGCGGTGTGCCCAAAATCATATCGGAAGAGAGAGTCGACTCTCCCGATTGTGCGATGCGCGCCAATCCGAAATCCGCGAGATAAATTTCTCCGTCCGAGGAAAGGATGACGTTAGAGGGTTTGATGTCCCGATGCAAAATGCCGTGACGATGCGCGTAGTCCAGCGCGGTGCCGACCGCCTCCACCACGAGAGAAATATCTTCCGCAGTCAAATCGCCGCGCACCAGCCGAGCCTTGAGTGTTTCGCCCTCGATGAATTTCATCACCAGATAAGGCTGCCCGTTGTGTTCCGCGAAATCGTAAATCGGAACGATATGCGGATGTTCCAGTTTGGCGACCAACCGCGCCTCCCGCTGGAACCGTGCGAGGAAATTCGGGTCTTCCAAAAAAGCGGGATGCAGCACCTTGAGCGCCACATATCTATCCAACGCGGGATGGTAGGCTTTGTACACCGTAGCCATGCCGCCCTGCCCCAATTGTTCGATTATTCGGTAAGGACCGATATTTTCACCGGCAGTAAAAGGCATGCTCATCCTTCCTTTCGCGGAGTCTCGAAATTTAGCATAATTGATTATAGCCCAGAGTGTGCAAAGATGTCGTGACGGTTTCGTGAAATTTTGGAAAAGAGGAGGAAAAAACAAAAAGGGTGGGTATGCTATAATTTCTTTGTATTTTCAAAAAAACGGGAGGTGAATGTCCCGTCCTTGTCAGCGAGAATAGCAAACCCTCCTCGAAATAGCACATCTCAAAAGGGAGACCTTCGCCGACGGGCGGTTTGTTTTTCATCGGATACCTTATGGCACTCAAAAAATCCCAACTTTACGCTTCGCTTTGGAAATCCTGTGACGAACTGCGCGGCGGCATGGACGCCTCGCAGTACAAGGATTACGTCCTGACCCTGCTCTTCGTCAAATACGTCTCGGACAAGTACGAGGGCGACCCGCTGGCGACCATCCAGGTCCCGGAGGGCGCCTCTTTCAGGGATATGGTGCGCCTGAAGGGGGACAAGGACATCGGCGACAAAATCAACATTATCATCCGCGCGCTGGCGGATGCCAACGATTTGGGCGGCGTGATTGCCGTTGCCGATTTCAACGACAAGAACAAACTGGGAGACGGCAAGGAGATGGTGGACCGCCTGAGCAAACTGGTCGGCATCTTCGAGGGGATTGACCTGCGCGCCAACCGCGCCGAAGGGGACGACCTGCTGGGCGACGCTTACGAGTACCTGATGCGCCACTTCGCCACGGAGAGCGGCAAGAGCAAGGGACAGTTCTACACCCCCGCCGAGGTCTCGCGGGTGATGGCGAAAATCGTCATCGCCGGGCGGCAGACCACGCCGCGGCACACTGTCTACGACCCGACCTGCGGCTCCGGCTCGCTGCTCATCAAGGTCGCCGACGAAGCCCCCACCCGCTTGAGCATCTACGGGCAGGAGATGGACAACGCCACCGCCGCCCTGGCGCGCATGAACATGATTTTGCACGGCTACGAGACGGCGGAAATCTGGCAGGGCAACACGTTGGCCGCGCCCCACTGGACGCATCCGCAAGACCCGAATCGGCTGAAGACCTTCGATTTCGTGGTCGCCAATCCCCCTTTCTCACAGAAGAACTGGACCAGCGGGCTGGACCCCGCCCACGATGCATTCGGACGTTTCGAGTATGGCGTGCCGCCCGCCAAAAACGGCGATTACGCCTTTTTGCTGCACATTCTCAAATCGCTGAAAAGCACCGGGCGGGCGGCGGTGATTCTGCCGCACGGCGTACTCTTCCGGGGCAATGCCGAAGCCCGCATCCGGCGGGAACTGGTGCGCCGCGGCTTCGTCCAGGGCATCATCGGACTGCCGCCCAACCTGTTTTACGGGACGGGTATCCCGGCGGCTATCATCGTGCTGGATAAGGAAAACGCCCACGCCCGCCGCGGGGTC
>CAZDGZ010000134.1:0-4656 GCA_964505165.1 uncultured Anaerolineaceae bacterium
TCGAATTCGTAAAAATACAAATTTGTCTCCCAGCGTTTGAATCCCAATTTTCGATAGAGATGATTCGCTGCCTCGCGGCGCGGATTCGACGTCAGCGAAACCCCATCCGCCCCCGCTTCCCGCGCGAGACGGAGGGCTTCGCGCGTCAACGCCGCGCCGATTCCACGTCCACGCGCGGAGGCGTCCACAACGACATCCTCGATATGGGCGCGCACGCCTGTCGGCACGCGAAAAAGGACTAAGGTGAGCAATCCCAAAACGACATCTCCCTCCCATGCTGCGAGGAGAACCGAGGAATCGGAATGCAGCATCTCATCCAAATAGGCGCGGGAGGGAATTTCAGCACGCGCGCTCAATTGCGGAAGCAACCGCAGAAAGGCTTCGTAGAGCACATCCGTCAAATGCGTTTCCCGCCGAATGTCCATGTTCAACCTTGTCTTAATTTCGCCATTTCATCCGGCGGAATGCGCTCGACATGACCCAAAAGTTTCGCCCGCCAAAACACTTGCGCCACATGCTCGATTCGTTCCAGATGGATGAGCGCCTCGTCCAAATTGCGCCCTACGGTCAGCGAACCATGTTGACGAAGGAGAAGCGCGTCGTGGTCACGAATCAAGTCGCGAATAACGACCGCGTTCTCATCCGAGGAGGGGCGCGCATACGCCGTCGTCGGGACAGAATTCATCGTCAACGCGACTTCGGGGAGAACATCATCGGGAAGATTCATTCCCGCGACGGTCAACGCCGTCGCGAAAACAGGATGCGCGTGCAGCACCGCGCGGACATCCGCGCGAATCCGGTAGACTTCGAGATGCATCGGCGTTTCAGAGGACGCGGCGAGGGAGGAATCCGCCGCCGGTTCGAGAATCTTCCCATCCAAATCTACTATCAACAAATCCTCCGGCGTCATTCGTCCTTTGCATACTCCCGAGGGTGTCAAGAGGACACGGCGCGCGTCGAGGCGAATCGAAATGTTGCCATCGTTCGCGGTCGTCAATCCGCGCTCGTAGAGAATCCGTCCACATTCCACGATTGCGAGGCGGAGCGCTTCTTCCGAAGCGGTTTCGTCAAAACGCAAGATATTCATCGAAAATCAGAAGGCGCGCCCGAAACTCAGGCGCGCCTTTTTCCTCCTTTGTCGAAGTTACGAGGCTTTATTTAGCGCGAGGAGGGTTTTCTCGCCATTGAGCGAGACCTCCTCTTTCGCTTGGACATCGGCAGGGACACCCCATGTCACCTCGAGGGCAAGGGTTTCGTCCGCAATATAGCCGCGGAAAGCCTCTACCGCCTCGCGGACGGCATCCGTCCCCTCCGCGTAGAGGTGGATTCGGTCGGAGACCTCCAATCCGGCGGATTTCCGCAATTCTTGCACGCGTCGGATGAATTCTCGCATCAATCCTTCTCGGATGAGTTCCGGCGTCAGGTCGGTGACGAGTGCGACGAGATACGCGCCCTCGGACGCGACCGCGTAGCCCTCTTTGGCTTCCGCGTGGACTTCGACTTCTTCCGGCAAAATAGAGAGGGATTCTCCGTCCACCGAGATGTCCAGCGGTTTTCCTTCGAGGAGACGCGCGGCGGCTTCGGCAGGGTCCATCTCCAAAATAGCATTGCGGATCGCGGGGAATTTTCTGCCGTATTTTTGTCCCAATTGTTTCGGGAGAGGTTTCACGCGGTAGGTCACGGCTTCGCTATCCGCATCGAGGAGACGAACCGTTTTGACGTTGAGTTCTTCGGCAATCAAATCGGCGTGCATTTCCACCGCGCGGCGCTCTTCGATATTTCCAACGGAAAAGGCGGCTTCCGCCAACGGCTGACGAACTTTCCGATTTGCGCGCTGCCGCGCCGCGTGTCCGAGGGAGACGAGTTTCATCACGGTCGCCATATCTCGATTGAGTTTTTCGTCAATCAAGGTTTCGTCATACGATAACCACGTTGCAAGATGCACGGATTCCGGCGCGTCGGAATCTACGGAGCGGACGAGGTTTTGATACAGTTCATCCGCGAGGAAAGGCATAGCAGGCGCGAGGAGTTTGGCAAGCGACGTCAACGCGGTATAGAGGGTATCGTACGCAGCGGTTTTGTCCGCGTCGGCTTCGGATTTCCAGAATCGGCGGCGGGAGCGGCGGAGATACCATGTAGAGAGTTTTTCAACGAAGGCTTCGAGGGGACGCGTCGCGTTGGTCGCGTCGTACGACTCGTATGCCTCGGTCACGTCACGGATGAGCGCGTGGAGTTCGGAGAGAAGCCATTTATCCAGCGGAGAAGGCGTGCCTTTTTTCGCTCCGGGGACATAGCCGTCGAGGTTTGCGTAGGTGACGAAGAAGGAATAGACATTCCATAACGTCATCGTAAAATTGCGGACGACTTCGCCAACCAACTCGGAAGAGAATCGCCGTTCTTGTCCGGGAGGGCTGGCAGTGTAGAGATACCATCGAAACGCGTCCGCGCCGTGTGCGTTGAGAACATCCCAGGGTTCGACCACATTGCCGCGCGACTTCGACATCTTCTGCCCTTTGTCATCCAAAATCAATCCAAGACAAACCACGTTTTTGTACGCGACATCATCGAAGAGCAGCGTGCTAATGGCATGGAGGGAATAGAACCAGCCACGCGTTTGGTCTACGGCTTCGCAGATGTAATCCGCAGGGAATTGCTCTTTGAATTTCTCCTGATTTTCGAAGGGGTAATGCCACTGTGCAACGGGCATCGAGCCGGAATCGAACCAGACGTCAATGAGTTCCGGGACCCGCGTCATCGTTCCGCCGCATTTCGGGCAAGCAAAGTGAATCTCGTCTACATAAGGGCGGTGCAAATCCAAATCGGAGAGGTCTTCGCCCGCCAGTTCCGAGAGTTCTTCCCGCGAACCAACTGCCATCTGATGGTGGCAGTCCTGACATTCCCAAATGGGAAGCGGCGTTCCCCAATAGCGTTCTCGTCCCAATGCCCAGTCAATGTTATTTTCCAGCCAGTTTCCGAAGCGTCCTTTTTTGATATGCTCCGGCACCCAATTGATTTTATCGTTGAGTTCCACGAGGCGGTCTTTGAACTGGCTCGTGCGGATATACCATGTGCCGCGCGCGTAGTAAAGCAGCGGCGTATGACATCGCCAGCAGAAAGGATAGGTATGGGTATAGGACTCCACGCGGAAAAGAAGCCCGCGTTTTCGAAGATTTTCGATAATCAATGGATCCGCGTCCTTGACGAACATACCGCTCCAGGGGCGGATTTCCGGCAGAAAGGTTCCATCCGGCGCAACGGTCATCAGGACGGGCAAATCGTATTCCAACGCGGCTTGCATATCTTCCGCACCGAATGCGGGCGCCATGTGAACCAATCCCGTCCCGTCTTCGGTGGTGACGAAATCACCCAAGACGACATAATGCGCGGGTTTCTCCGGCGGCATGAAAGTAAAGAGGGGATGATACTTCTTTCCCTTCAGTTTCTTCCCTTTGAAAGAATCCAAGATTTTGACCTCTTCTTCGGGGAAGACTTTTTCAAGCAGGGGACGCGCGAGGATGAGTTTTTCCGTTCCGCCTTCAGGGAGAGGACGTTCTATCTTGACATAGTCCACGTCGGCAGCCGCGGCAACCGCGACATTCCCCGGCAGGGTCCAGGGAGTCGTCGTCCAGACGAGGAGGGAGGTGCCCGGTTCATCTACAAGAGGCATTCGCACGAACACGGAGGGATCTTCCGTTTCCTTGTAGCCGAGCGCGACCTCATGATCTGCAAGAGGCGTGCCGCAACGCGGGCAATAGGGGACGACTTTGTATCCCTGATAGAGAAGATCCTTCTCCCAGAAATTCTTCAAAATCCACCAAACGGATTCGATGTACTCGTTGGTGTAGGTGACATAAGCAGTATCCAAATCCACCCAAAAGGCAATTCTATCCGTCAGGCGTTCCCAATCTTGGATATAGGTAAAGACCGATTGCCGGCAGAGTTCGTTGAATTTGGCGATGCCGTATTCTTCGATTTGCTGCTTATTCGTAAAGCCAAGTTTCTTCTCTACCTCGATTTCGACGGGGAGACCATGCGTATCCCAGCCGCCGCGTCGGGAAACATGATACCCGCGCATAATCTTGTAGCGAGGGAACATATCCTTAAAGGCGCGCGCGAGGACATGATGCACGCCGGGACGTCCGTTCGCGGTCGGAGGGCCTTCATAGAAGACGTATTCCGGTCCATCTTCGCGGGTCGTCATCGTTTTGCGGAAGATGTCGTTTTGTTTCCAAAATTTCAGGACGGCTTCTTCCATCTCAGGGACATTGAGTTTCGAAGAAACAGGTTTGAACATAAAGCCTCCAAAAGAGAAAGTTCGATAAAAAAAGCCCTCGCCTCTCCACAGAGACGAGAGCCAACGCTCACGCGGTACCACTCTGTTTCCCGCCAAAACGGCGGGCACTCGATTTAGCGAGCGGAGGGAAGCCCTCCAGTCGCTCGCCGGGGATAACGGGCGGCGGCCCCGTCGCGCTTACTTGCCCGAAGGCGTTCAGGTTGCGGCTCCGGAAGGATTTTCCGCCTGTTTCACTCCTCCGGCTCGCACCATCCCCGGATTCGCTGAGAGTCTCCACAAGCGTACTCGTTTCCATCATCGCCTTTGTTCGCCGTATTATACCCACGATGGGGAGGAATGCCAAGAGAGGTAGTTGGGTAGTT
>CAZDGZ010000135.1:0-4521 GCA_964505165.1 uncultured Anaerolineaceae bacterium
CCGAAGGGTGATTATACCCGCTAGAGAGAATGACGTCAAACCGGATTCGCTTCAATCGGCAAAACGAAAGAGGAAACGGAGAAGAATTTTCGGCACGCCGCCGCGTTACGCCGTTTTCTCCCTTCCCGTCTCTCGATTCAACGACAACAACTTCTCTCCGAGAGACTCACTCAGCGCGGCGGGGGACATGCGCCATTCCCAATTGCCCTCTGCTTTGCCGGGATAGTTCATCCGCGCATCGCTGCCGAGGCTCAGGATGTCTTGCATTGGAGCAATGGCAAACGCGGCGCGAGAACGCCATACCGCGCGGATGAAGTCCCAGGCAATGTCGCTGCCATCTACGGAGAGGGCGCGGCGGCAAACGTCTTTCTCCCATTCCGAAGCGGAATCGTACCAGCCGCGTGCGGTGTCGTTATCGTGAGTGCCGGTGTAGGCAACACAATGTTCAGGATAATATCTCGGCAAAAAAGGATTCGCCTCGTCGCCGGAAAAAGCAAATTGGAGAACCCTCATCCCCGGAAACCCAAACGAATCCCGCAGGGCGACGACATCGGGAGTAATCACGCCTAAATCTTCCGCGAGGAAAGGAAGGCTCCCCAACGCCTCGTGAAGCGCGCGGAAAAGGGATTCTCCGGGCGCGTCACGCCAGCGTCCGCGCTCCGCCGTCGGAGAATCGGCAGGGATTTCCCAATAGCCCGCAAACCCGCGAAAATGGTCAAGGCGGATGTAATCCGCGAGACGCAGCGCCACGCGGACACGCGAAATCCACCATGCGTAGGATTCGGCTTCGTGCGCGTCCCAACGGTAAAGGGGATTCCCCCAACGCTGCCCGGTCGGGGAGAAATAATCCGGCGGAACGCCCGCGACGAAACGCGGATTCCCCTCCCCGTCCAACGCGAAAAGACGAGGATTTGCCCACACGTCCGCGCTATCATCCGCGACGAAGAGGGGCATATCGCCGATGATTCGAATCCCTTTTCGGTTGGCGTAGGTTTTCAGGCGAGACCATTGACGAAAGAAGAGAAATTGGAAAAACGACTCGCGCGTCACCGCCTCGCGGCGCTTGGCACATATCACGCGAAGCGCGCGCGGCTCCCTTCGGCGTATTTCCATATCCCATTCGTGCCAAGAAACGCCTCCCGCCGAATCTTTAAGCGCGGCAAAGCAGGCATAATCATCCAGCCAAAAAGCATTTTCTTCGCGGAAGGACTCGAAGTCGCGGCGAAGCGCGGGGGGAGCGGATTCCAAAAAGCGGCGGAAGGCTTTTCGGAGGAGAGTCATCTTCCGGCGCGGGATCACGCGGAAGTCCACGCGCGAGGCGAAATCATCGGGGAGGGAATCGAGGTCTTCGGGGGAAAGAAGTCCCTCCGCCGCGAGGTCGTCCAAACTAATCAAAAGGAGATTTCCGGCGAACGCGGAAAAGGTTTGGTAGGGAGAATTGCCAAATCCCGTCGGATGAAGCGGGAGAATCTGCCAAAGTCCACATCCGGCATCGGCGAGGAAATCTACGAAACGGCGCGCGGCGTCTCCCAAATCGCCGATACCGCCGCGTGAGGGAAGGCTGGTGGGATGGAGGAGAATCCCCGCGCGGCGCGGGAGGGGAAACGGCGCCGCGTCAGATTTCATAGGGCTTGCGGCGGGTTTGGATGTCGTCGCCGGAGCGGACGAGGAGGGATGGGAAATCGGAGGGAACGAGGTCGTGTCCCAGCCGCGCGCCGGCTTCGACGCGGAGGGTTTCCGGGAGAATGCTGTTCTTCCCCACCGCCGTCAGCGCGCCGTTGGAATCTCCAACTCGGACTTTCGCGCCGACGCGGACAAGTTTATCGAGGATGGTTTTTTCGAGCCGCGCGTTTTCGCCGATGATGGAATCGGTCAATATCACGGATTCGCGCACAACCGCGCCGCGTTTGACGAGGACGCCCGGAGAGAGTACGCTTCTTTCGACGCGCGCGCCGGCTTCGAGTACACATCCATCGGAAATCATCGAATCGACAACCTGCGCGCCGCGTCCAATCCACGCGGGAGGGCGTTCTTCGGTGCGGGTATGTGTAATCCACGAACGGTCGTTGAGACGAAGCGGCGGGTTTTCTTCGAGTAAATCCATGTGCGCGCGCCAATAAGATTCGAGCGTGCCCACATCCATCCAGTAGCCGGAATAGGGGAAGGCAAAGAGGCGTGTTCCTTGTGCGACGAGGCGCGGGAGGATGTCTTTGCCGAAGTCGTGCGAGGAGTTTTTCGCGTTTCTATCTTCCCACAGCGCACGGTCGAGGGCTTCGCGATTGAAGAGGTAGACTCCCATATTCGCGAGATTCGAGGGCGGATTTTTCGGTTTCTCGACGAAAGCACGGATTCGATAGTCCTCTCCTACGTCTACGATGCCGAAACGGGAGGCTTCCTCGATGGGGACGCGGATGGTCGCGAGGGTTGCGTCGGCATTGTGGTCACGGTGAAACGTGATGAGGGGATCATAGTCCATCGAGTAGATGTGGTCGCCGGAGAGAATCAGAATCAAATCGGGCGCGCCGCGCTTGATGAACGCGAAATTCTGCTGCACCGCGTCGGCAGTGCCCTCGTACCAATTCGACGAAAACCGCGCGCGGTAAGGCGTCAGGATGCGGACGCCGCCGGTGAAGTCGCGGTTCAAATCCCAGGGGCCTCCCGCGCCGATATGTTCGATGAGAGATTGCGGGCGATATTGCGCCAGGACCATCACATCGAAAATTCCCGAATTGACACAATTAGAGAGGGCGAAATCAATAATGCGATATTTTCCGGCAAAGGGAACCGCCGGTTTCGTCCGCTTTGCCGTCAAAATGCCCAGGCGGGATCCTTCACCGCCCGCGAGAATGACTGCGCGAGTTTTCATACATCACCTATTTCAAAGAAGAGGCATTCGAGAGGAGGACATCGGCGTATCAAGCAGGGAACGATACAACGCAAGATATTCTTTCGCCGCGCGTCCCCAAGAGAAGTCTTGCGCCATCGCGGCGCGCTGCATGGTTTCGATGGTTTCTGGGTCAGAATACGCTGCCATCGCGCGGCGCATCGCCTTGAGGAGAGAGGCCGCCGTCGCAGCGGGGAATAAAAATCCCGTTTCGCTCTCACGGATGGTATCTTTCAAGCCTCCGGTTTCGCGCGCAATCGGGAGACAACCGTACCGCATCGCAATCATTTGCGCCAAGCCGCATGGCTCATATCGAGAGGGCATGAGGAAGAAATCCGCTCCGCCGTAAATGCGGCGCGCCAACGCGCTGTCGTAGCGAAGGGCAAGCCCCACGCGTTTCGGGAAACGCGTATGCAGCCGCCGGGCGGCGGATTCCAACGCGCGGTCGCCCGTCCCCAAAATGACCGCCTGCCAATCCGAACCTTTCAAGCGGCGTAACGCAGAAAAGGCCACATCCATCCCCTTTTGAGAATCCATCCGAGAGACGATTCCGAAAAGCGGCGCATCGGAGTTCGGAAGTCCCATCTCGTTTTGGAGGGCGCGTTTATTTTCGAGACGACGGTACAACGTCTCCGCGCCGAAGGGCGCAGCGAGGGCGGAATCCGTCGCGGGATTATAGGAATCCACGTCAATGCCATTCAGGATTCCGTGTAAGTCTTCGCGGCGCTGCCGGAGGAATTCTCCCAGCCCCGCGCTCTCGTCGCCGTCGGATTGAATCGCCTCCGCATAGGAGGGGGAAACCGTCGTCAACGCGTCCGCCGACCATAATCCCAGCGGAAGAGGGCGGGTCTGTGCCCAGGGAGGCAAATCGGTCTGTGCGAGAGGAAGCCCGTAGGCATCCATTCTTCCCAAAATATCGGGTCCCAAAAAGGGGAGGTTGTGAATCGTCAGCACCGTGCGCGTGGACTTTTCGCTGTCTTCCCAGCGGCGCAGCAAAAGCGCGTATACTGCCAGCGCGGTATGCCAGTCGTTCGCGTGGAGAATATCGGGTTTCCAATCCAATTGGCGAATCATCTCCAACGCGGCGAGAGAGAAAAAAGTATATTTTTCGCTGTCGATGTTTTCGTTGGAGGAATAGACCGACCCTCCCGCGCTGATAGGCGCGCCGGAAATGAAATACACCGGCATCTTCTGCAAACGCGTCTCGAAAATTTGCGCCGGAATTTCCTTGCCGGAATGCGGGAGAGAAAAAGCCGCAACCGGACGAAGCGTATCTGCATGAGTACGCACAACAGAATGAAGGGGAATCGCGAGGCGGACATCCAATGTCGTCCCGTTTTCCGACAAATTCCGCAGGGCAATAGGGAGCGCGCCCGCCACATCCCCCAGCCCGCCGACCTTGACGAAAGGCGCGGCTTCCGCCGCCAAAAAGAGGATTCGAATGGTTTTCTGCATACAGGGTCTATTGTAACCTGAATCTGTGGTTGCGTAGTTGGGTAGTCTGTTAGTCAGTTAGTCTTGTAGTCGGGGAGGGCTGATAGACGGGGAGTCATCTTTCCCGCAAAGTCAATTTACAGATTCGCGCGCGTGGGGGCCCCCCCCCCCCCCCCCCCCCCCAAAAAAAAAGGGGGGGGGGG
>CAZDGZ010000136.1:0-4403 GCA_964505165.1 uncultured Anaerolineaceae bacterium
ATTTCGATACGAATGACGATAGTGCTGTCATTCTACTCAATCGCCGCTATCATCCAGTTTTGAAATGTATAAGTTAATTAATTACGGTTACTAAAGGAGAAAAAATGAGCAAAACCTATGTGATTGGACATATCAACCCCGACACCGATACCGTTGCCTCGGCGATGGGATACGCTTGGCTACTCAACGAGCGTGACGATAGCAATATCACCCCCGCGCGGGCGGGATCGCTCAATATGCAAACCGCGTGGGTGCTGAAACATCTGGGATTAAACGCGCCGATTTTGCTGAACGATGCTTCGCCGCGTTTCGAGAGCCTCGTGCGCCGTCTGGATACCACCACACCGGACGCACCCCTTAAGGACGCGTGGGCAATCGCCTCGCGGACATGGGGGGTCGCGCCTGTCGTAGACGAAGAGGGGAAGCCCTACGGTTTGATTACCGGCGGAAGTCTCTTTGCTCTCGTCAACGAAATGGTCGGTCCGCACCCGAACCGTCAGGAGATGCCGCTTTCCGACATCCTCAACGCGCCCTGCCGTGAAGCCTGCCGAACGAATGTCTCTCAATTCAAAGCGCAAGGACGAATTCGCGATTCCCTCAACCGCATTCTCCGCGACGAAGGGGATAATTTCTTCGTCGTAGACGAGCATGGGCGTTACGTTGGCGTCTGCCGTCAGCGCGACCTTCTCAATCCGCCGCGCCTCGATGTGATTTTGGTGGACCACAACGAAGCGCGTCAGGCGGTCGCCAATCTCGACGAAGCCAATCTCCTCGAAATTCTCGACCATCATCGGCTTGGAAATCCTTCCACGCATATCCCTATCCGCTTTACGGTGGATGTCGTTGGCAGCACCAGCACGCTTGTTTCGGAAAAAATCGAAGAAGCGGGGTTGAGCGCGCCGCCCGCGCTTGCGGGGATGCTCCTCGCAGGACTCCTTTCCGATACCCTCATCTTGACCTCGCCGACCACAACGGATAGAGACAAGAAAGCCGCCGAGCGTTTGGGACGATGGGCATTCGTCCCCGGAAGTTCTCTCGAAGGGGAGACGATCCAAAGTTTCGGCGAGGCGCTTCTCAGCGCGGGAGCGGGACTTTCCTCCCGCGAGCCGGACGAAATCGTCAGCGGCGATATGAAAATCTACGAGGGCGGCGCGTATCGTTTCGCTATCGCACAAGCAGAGGTCACCAGCCTCATCCAGATATCCGAACATCTTGCCCCTCTCACCGCCGCGTTGGAGACGCTTCGAGAACGCCGCGCGCTCGATTTCGCGATGCTCATGGTGACGGACGTGGTACGCGGCTCCAGCCGTCTCATTGTCGCGAACGAGCCGCCGCCGCTTGGAGACCTTCCTTATCCGCGCTTGCCGGATGGCACGCGCCTCGCGGAGGGAGTCGTCTCGCGGAAAAAGCAACTTCTCCCTGTGGTGCTGGGCTTGCTGGAACGCTGATGTCTTCCGAAAACGTCCCCTTCCCCTTTCTCGATTTGCTGTATAATTACGCCCATGCCTGAAACTTTTCATCCCGAATTGATGCCGCGAAAAGGCGAGCGTACCGCGTGGATTCTTTCGCTCCTCGTAACGATTGGGCTTTTTTTCTACCATGCCTCTTGGGGCGAGATTCCGTTTAGCGCGTGGTTCTTTTGGGGATTTCTTCTCTTTTCCGCGCTCTCTATTTCTCTGGGAAATTGGATGGATCGCCAAACTTCCCTGACCCTTTCCCCGGAGGGAGTCTCGTTTACGAACGGAGTGCGCCGCGTCCATTTTTCTTGGGAAGAAATCGAGACGGTGCGCGTCTTTCCCGCGAGATGGGGACGGAAAGTTCAAGTCATTGGGCAAAAGGCGCATTTCGAATTCCGCACGCTCGGCGAAATCTCGTATCGCGGCGAAGTGCGCGGACAAATGGGATTTTCGGACGGGGAGAAAATTCTGGAAAACATTCTTCGTTTTTCGGGCTTGACCCTGGAACGAGAAGAAAACGGTTCGTATTTCTATACGCGCTCTTGAGCGCGGCGCGGTCTACGCGCTACGCATCACGGAAATTCAAACGTGGTGCGTAATTTTTTTTGAGGAGGTTCTGTGATGGATATTGAAGAACAAGTCTCTTTGTTGATGCAAGGCACGGAATACGGAGACGAAGAATTGAAAGAGGCGATGACGCGGGAACTTCGAGAACGCTTGATTGAAGCGGAGAAAGAAGGGCGTCCTTTGCGCGTCTATTGCGGCTATGACCCTACCTCCACGGACCTCCATTTGGGACACACGATTACGATGCGGAAGTTGCGTCAATTTCAGGATTTGGGGCACGAAGTCACCTTTTTGATTGGCGACTATACCGCGCTGGTCGGCGATCCCTCGGATAAGAACAAGGCGCGTCCCATTTTGACGATAGAGCAGGTTCGGGAAAACGCGCGTACATACGCGGAGCAAGCCTTTCGTGTGCTGGACAAAGAAAAAACGCGTATCCGCTATAACGGCGAATGGCTTTCCAAGTTGACTCTCGTAGATTTGATTCGCCTGGGACAGAATTTCACGGTGCAGCAGTTCTTGGCGCGTGAAAATTTCGCCAAGCGGATGAAATCGGGACAGCCGATTTTCCTTCACGAGACTTTCTACTCGCTGATGCAGGGATATGACGCGGTCGCGCAAGAGACGGATGTCCAAATCGGAGGCACGGATCAACTTTTCAATATCATCGTCGCGGGCAGAAAACTTCAGGAGGCGATGGGGCAAAAGCCTTTGGTAGGCGTCATTGTCGGGATTTTGCCCGGCACAGATGGCGTGCAGCGGATGTCGAAGTCTACGGGAAACATCATCCCCATTGACAGCGACGCGGAAGATATGTATGGGAAGGTGATGAGCATTCCCGATTTCGTCATGGGGAAATACTTCCGTCTGGTCACGCGGTGGACGCCGAAGGAAATCGAGGAGATGGAAGCGGAGATGGCGCGCGGCGCGCTGCATCCGCGCGACGCGAAGATGAAATTGGCGCGCGAAATCGTCAGCATTTTCTACGGAGAAGAAGACGCGGCGCGCGCGGAAGAAGCCTTCGTCAAACTTTTCCAGAAGAAACGCCTCCCCGATGAGATGCCGACCTACGCCTACGAAGAAGGGGAAACGGTGCTGGATGTTCTCGCCGCGGCGGGGATGATTTCCAGCAAATCGGAGGGGAGGAGGCTCATCTCTCAAAACGGCGTCCGCCTCGACGACTCGCCCCTCACGGACGCGCGGGCGCCTTTCCCTCACGAGGGCGTGCTGCGGGTTGGCAAACGGAAGTTCTTGCGCGTAGTCAAGAAGTAACTCTTTGTTTCGTCCCCTTTTGACCGGAAGGCAGATTCGCCTTCCGGTTTTTTATCGCGTGGAAATGTCGCTGAACGAAACCGAACTCCCAGAGAGGAGGATAATGCCTCCGCCGATGAGTTGGGGGAGAGTCATGCGCTCGTGCAGGAACACCGCCGCGAGGATGGCGACGAAAACGGGCGTCGCGGTCGAGAGCATCGTCACATAAGAGGCGGTTGTGATTTTCAAACTTTTGTTGAGGTACATCCACGTCAGCGCGAGGAAAATTCCTGCGAGGATAGCGTACTTTGCGTGTCCCCAATCGAAACCGGAAAAAGCCAATCGGTCGGAAGTGAGCGCGGGGATTTGCCGCGCGAGCGCGACAAGAAGAACGAAGACGGGAAGCCCGAAGAGGGGTTTGAGATAGGATGCCAGCGCCGGACTTGCGGAGGTGTCGCGCAGCCCCTGGCGGACGAGGACGTTTCCGGTGGACCAGGCGAAGCACGCGCCGAGGATGAGCAAATCTCCGCGCTGCGGGACAATCTGCTTTCCCTGCGTGGTCAACAGATACGCGCCGAGAAGCAGCGCGAAGATCCCCGCGAGTTTCTGCCGGGACATTCTCTCGCCAAGAAGAATCCATGCGAGAAAGGTCGTCGTCACGACGGCGAATTTGACGAGAAATCCCGCATTGATGGCGCTGGTCATCGAAATGCCGAGGACGTAGAAGGTCCCGCCGATGCCATAATGGATTCCGTTGGCGAGCGCGAGTTTCCAGAATGCGGCGGGCGCGTCGCGGCGCAAATCTCTCATCTCGGACAAGAGACCGTTTGGAATCATCGCGAGCGAAAACACCGCGAGCGCGGAAAGCCCAGCCTCGATTTGAAAAGGGACGACCCGCGCTCCCGCTGCGAACGCGGCTCTCGATTGCAGGATGTACAACGCCCAGAAAAAGGAGAAAATCAGGATGTTTCGAGTGGCTTTGTTGAGGGGAGAGTTCATGCGAATATGGGAGGGGTTGTTTGGGATGAGGGGAGTATATCAGAGAATTTTGGCGGGTGGGTCGGGTGGTTTAGTCAGGTAGTCTGATAGTCGGGTGGTCTGGTAGTCGGAGATGAGGGGTTGGCGCAT
>CAZDGZ010000137.1:0-4396 GCA_964505165.1 uncultured Anaerolineaceae bacterium
CTCGCCTTTTTATTCGCTGCCCTCGATACGTCCCTTCGGGACACTCGGGCAGCGAATGTCCGCGCGGAATGCGCCAGCCTCTCCAGCCAACTACAAAACTACGAAACTACCAAACTATCGAACTAACAAAGGGCAACGGGGATTGCGCGAGACGAACTCCCCTCTCCCCTAGCGGCGCCACAACAAAACCACATCGTTGACATTCGTCCCTGTCCGCCCTGGGACGAGGGCAGCGCCGAGCGCGTCGAAAAAAGAGAACGAATCATGTTTTTGCAAAAACTCATCGGGACGCATTCCTTTCGACGCCGCGAGGCGAAACGTCTCTTCTGTGACGAATGCTCCCGCCGCGCCGGAATTTCCGTCCTCCCCATCGGTCGCGAAAGAGAGAAGCGCCGCGCCCGGTACCCCCGCGAGGATGGGGACGGCGGCGAGCGCGAGTTCTAGTGTCCTTCCGCCGCGTCCGCGTGTTTCCCCTAGCGTGACCGTCGTTTCCCCGCCCGCGAGGAGACATGCCGGCTGCGGGAGGGGCTGTCTCAGCAGCGTGGCGAGCGCGCGTCCCGCGCGCGACGCTTCCCCGCGCAGACGCGTTGTGACAATCGGCGCGAAAATCCCCTCCGCTTTGGCCACGGCTTTCGCCGCGTGAAGCGCCTTCTCGTTGTCGCAGAGAATGCGCGTATCTCCCGTCTCGAATATCCGCGCGCCGGGCTTCGGCGTTTCTTCGACGCGGCGGAGCGTTTCGAAGATAATGGGCGGGATTTTCTCTCGCAATGCGTATTTTTCCAGAATCTGCCGCGCGTCTGCCAGAGAGGTTGGGTCGGGCGCGGCGGGTCCAGAGGCGATGGCTTCTATCGGCGACCCGATGACATCGGAGAGGACAAGGGTGAGCACGCGTGCGGGATACGCCGCGCGCGCAAGTCCGCCGCCTTTGAGCGCGTCCAAATGCCGCCGCAGTGTATTGATATCCTCGATGTCCGCGCCGCTCGCGAGGAGCGTATCGGTGAGAGTCTGCATCGCGGAAAGCGGAACGAGGGGCGCGGCTGCCAGCGCAGACCCTCCGCCGGAAAGGAGAAGCAGGAGAATATCGTTTTTCCCGAGTCCGCGCGCAAGGCGAAGGGATTCCCTTCCCGCGCGCAAACTCCCTTCGTCCGGGATGGGATGTCCTGCGAGGATGAATCGCAGCGGCGAGAGGTCTCGTGCAGGGACATCCTTGGAGACGACAAGCCCCTCGGAGATGCGATTTCCGAGAATGTCCCGCGCCGCGGCAGCCATTGGAATCGCCGCTTTTCCAATGGCGAGGACCGCGAGCCGCGAATCGGAGGGGAGGGGGAAATCTTTCCCGTCGAGAAGGAGAGTCTCTTTTTCGAGACGAAGCGCGCCGCGTACAGCGGATTCCGGGTCGGCGGCGCGGAGGGCGGCGCGCAAGATTTTTTCGATTCGTTCATGGTCGGGGTATCGCGCAAGCGCGGGAGAGCGGAGGGAAAGCATGGGATTCGTCCGATTGTCTCCTCCCTTAAAGAAAAAAGCGCCCCTCGATGGAGGCGCAGGAGGGGACGAAAGGATTACAAGAAATTGATTTCTTTCAACGCGGATTCGATTTGGTCGATAGTCACGGGCTTGACGATAAACACCTGCGCGCCGCCCTTCATCGCATTCTCGCGCGTCTCCGGCTGGTCGTCCGAGGAAATGATTATCACCGGCACCGAAACCAATCGAGGTTCACGCCGTAAATACGCCAGAATTTCCAGCCCGTCCACGCCGGGCATATTGATGTCGAGAAAAACCAGATTCGGAGTTTGATTTCCAAGAATAGCCATCGCGGGGCTTGCGCCATACGCGGCTCGCGCGGGAATACTCAACACATCCAGCATTTGGACCAGCGCGTCGGCTGTGTTTCGATTATCGTCAATCACCAGTGCAAAAGACATCCTAAACCTCCGCAATCAGCGTACCCATTGGGGTGACATCGTATCCGGGCAAATTCATCACGGCTTTTCGAAATTCTTTGTCGTGCAAAACCTCGAAAAGCGGAGCGAGCAACTCGCTTTGGGCGTATTTTTTTGGAATGACCAAATCGTACCGTTCCTCGAAAAGAGGGAGGAAATCCAGGTCGAGGGCTTGCGCCGCGGCGGGGATTCCCAGTCCGCAATCTGCGCGTCCCGAAGCAATTGCCGCCGCGACGCCCAGATGCGTGAATTCCTCTTGATTGTAGCCTAAAATCGCTTCGGCGGGTATCCCCATTTGGTTCAATTGATAATCCAGAAGGACACGCGTCCCCGCGCCGCGTTGACGATTGACGAATCGGACATCGGGGCGGGTTAGGTCCTCCAGAGAACGAATCCCTTTCGGATTCCCGCGCCGGACGAGAAGCCCTTGCTCCCGTTTAACGAAACCCGTCAGCCGGACGGGGAGTCCCGCCAAGTATTTTCGGATATAGGGGATATTATACTCGCCGCTTTCGGGATCCAACAAATGCGAACCGCCGAGATGCGATTCCCCGCGCCGCAACGCGACCAGCCCTGCGAGAGAACCGACGTTGGCGGAGGAGAGCCGCCGTCCGCGCGCGGCGAGGAATTGTGCCAGTACATCGAGTGTCATGTCGTGCGAGCCGATGCAGAAAATCGTGCGCTCGATTTCCGCCTTCGAGCGGTAAAGATGAACGGTCACGTTGCTGCCGGCTTCCATCCCCTGCACGCCGGAGGGGAGAATCATCAGCCCGTCCGCGCGCGCCAGCGAGGTGATGACTCCTGCCCCGCGCGAGAGGGGCGCGGCGAGGAGTTTCCCGTCCACGCTGCCGAGCGCGACGCGGATGTAATCCTCATCCCCCGCCGGAGAAACGGTCTTCCGCGTGAGGGTCGCGGAGGCTTTGGGAAGTTCGCGCGGCGCGCGTCCCAGCCATTGCGCGAGGAGCGGTTCGACGAATATCTCGCCCGTCAGCGCCGCCGAAACGGGATACCCCGGCGTCCCGATGACGGGCACGCGCCGCCCTCCGCTATCCAGCATCCCCAAAATGACGGGGTGCCCCGGACGCACCGCGATTCCGTGAACGAGGAGTTCTCCCAGGCTTTCGACGACCCGCGCGGTGAAATCCTCCGAACCTGCGGACGACCCTGCATTGATGAGAACCAAATCATGATGTTGTGCCGCCTCCGCAACGCGTTCGCGGAGTTTCTCGAAATCGTCCGGCGTGATAGGAAAGCGCGTCGCCTCGCCGCCCCATTCGAGAACCTGCGCCGCGAGCATCAGCGAGTTGTATTCCAGAATATCGCCTTTGCGGAGGGGATTCCCCATCGGGACGAGTTCGTCGCCGGTGGGGAGAATGGCGACGCGCGGCTTCCGCGCGGCGACGAGGGTCGTGTGTCCTGCTGCGGCTGCTGCGCCTAAATCCGCCGGACGGAGGAGGTGCCCGGCGGGCAAAACCAATTGCGTGGCGACGATATCCTCTCCCAGCGGGCGGACATTGCTCCAAGGGGTCACGGAGGCGCGGATTCGAATCGAAGCGGGATGCCGCGGCGATTCCGTTTCGAGTTCTCCCGTTTCGTCCAGCGCTTCGACATTTTCGATAGGAATGACCGCGTTGAAGCCCTCCGGCATTGGGTCGCCGGTATCCACATACCGCGCGGCTTCTCCGAGAGGGAGGAGAAGAGGCGCGGTGGGGAGCGCGCCGGCAGTCTCTTCCGCGCGGACGGCGAACCCGTCCATTGCGGCGGCGTGATAATGCGGCGAGGAAATTTTCGCCCATACAGGTTCAGCGAGTACGCGTCCCGCCGCGTGTTCATCCAGTGGAATGGTCTCTTTCCCGAGGACGCGATGAAGTCCCGCGTCTTCGAGTGCGCGTTGAAGCGCGGCAATGGCGGTTTGGAGCGGAATGTCGTGGAGGTAAATTGAGTCTGTCATCGTGTTATAGGAGGAGGATATCTACGAGTTCCCCCGCGCTCAAGCCGGTAGCATCGGGCGAGATTTTGAGCAGCCCGTCGGCAGCGGCGAGGGTGAAGATGAGATTGGATTTTCCGAAAATCGGGTCGGCGAGGTACGCGGCGTCTCCGCTTTTGTTGGGAAGAAGTTTCACGGGAACCCAGTCCTCGCGCCCGGCTTGCGAAGGGAGGTTGATGGCGAGTTTCGCTTTGAGAGAAGGGCGGATTTCCGTTTCGGGCATGCCGAGTAATTTTTCCACGAGCGGGACGATAAGCATGTAACCGTTCACGAGCGCGCTCACGGGATTTCCCGGCAGCCCGACGACGGCTTTCCCGTTGCAGACTCCCAAGATGGTGGGTTTCCCCGGCCGCGTGTTGATGCCGTGAACCAGCACGCCCGGCGTGCCTACTTCGTTGACGACCTTTGCGGTCATGTCGCGCGCGCTGGCGGAGGAGCCAGCCGTAAGGATGAGCGCATCGCATTC
>CAZDGZ010000138.1:0-4371 GCA_964505165.1 uncultured Anaerolineaceae bacterium
CTATAAATTCATCTTGGGTTTCCAGTAGTTTAGGAATGATGCTTAGTTTGGCGGCTTCTTCCGACAGCTCGGAAGGCCAAAACATGGATGCAAGTTTCTGCAATTCCGCAACGGTTCTTTGGTAGTTTTGATGGCTCATGTTCACCTAAAACAGAAGTTGGGGTTTCCAAATGTATACATTCTACTACATTTGTTCTGTTTCGCATTGAATCTTAAGGTAAATTAATTACGGTACAACATCATCTAATCTCGAACACAGCACGACAGCATCTCAAGTGAATTATAGTACATCTTTTACACCGGAAACTCATACGACGATGTCTACCCGGAACACCCAACCCCATGAAATAAGCCGGAGAGGTTCACCCTCCGGCTTAGGTTTTGTACGTTGCGGCGTAGAAATCTCGGCTAAATTACGCCCAGTTTCTTCCCGACTTTTGCAAAGGCTTCCAGCCCTTTGTCCAAATCTTCTTTTTCGTGTGCGGCGGAAATCATCACACGGATTCGCGCGGTGCCGCGCGGGACGGTGGGGTATCCAATCGCTGTGCCGAAGACGCCGGCTTCGTAGAGTTCGCGGCTGAATTCTTGCGCGAGCGGCGCTTCGCCGAGCAGGACGGGCGTGATGGGCGTGACGCTGTGTCCCGTGTCGAAGCCGAGGGCTTTCATTTCCGCTTTGAAGTATTTGGCGTTGCTCCATAACTTGTCCACGAGTTCGGTGGATTCTTCGAGCAAATCTACCGCCGCGAGGCATGCTGCTGTATCGGGGACTGTCATCGCGGAGGAGAAAAGGAAGGGGCGTCCGCGCTGACGCAGCCAGTCCACGATGACCTGTTTCCCCGCGACCACGCCGCCGACCACGCCAAAGGCTTTGGACATCGTACCGACCTCGATGTCCACTTTGCCGTGCAAGCCGAAATGGTCTACGATGCCGCGTCCGCCGCGTCCCAAAACGCCTTCGCCGTGCGCGTCATCCACCATCAGCAGAATATCGTAGCGGCTGGCCACCTCGTAGAGTTTGTCGAGCGGAGCGACATCGCCGTCCATGCTGAACACGCCGTCCGTCACGATGAGCGCGCGGCGATACTCCGAGAGATTCTCTTTTATCGCGGCTTCGAGCGCGTCGGGGTTGCAATGGTCGTAAGCGATGATTTTCGCGCCCGAAAGACGGCAGCCGTCAATGATGCTTGCATGATTCAGCCGGTCGGAGAAAATGACATCTTCTTTGCCCACCAGCGCGGGGATGGTCGCGGTATTTGCATTGAATCCGGATTGGAAGGTAATCGCGGCTTCAACGCCTTTGAACGCGGCGAGACGCTTTTCCAATTCCACATGGAGACTCATCGTCCCCGCGATGGTTCGTACCGCGCCCGGACCGACGCCATATTTCTCGATGGCATCTTTCGCCGCCGCGACGACCTTTGGATGGTTTGCCAGTCCCAAATAATTATTCGAGCAAAAATTCAGGACTTTCTTCCCGTCCACGACCAGCCATGCGCCTTGCGGCGAGTTGAGCGTGCGGATATTTGTGTAAAGGCCGGCTTCTTTCAACCCGGCAAGTTCTTCTTGAATCCAATCGAATTTTGTAGACATGGGATTCTCCATAAGTTGAATTTTGAATAAAAAACCGCGTCACACGCGGTTATTTCTCTTCGGTCTTGTCTTCGCCCAGAATGCCCATCTCCGCCAGGGCTGCGAGGATTTGGGGAATGGCATGTTTGCGGATGACGACATCGGTCGGGCTGATTTCCTCTCCGAGGAAGCGTCCTGCCTTCGAACGGCGGAGCATTTCTAGGATTTCGGGGCTGCGGAGGCGCAAAAGGGTATGAGACTCCGCCCGTGCTTCGGTCCCGTTTAATGCCCATCGGGTCAGCGCGTTGCTCAACGAGGGCGGGATCTCTCCTGCCGCGTGTTTCTTCAGGAGCGCGAGGAAATGATGCGGCTCCAGATTCTCCTCTCGTCCGCGTGCCAGCGCGGCAGGTGTGAGACGATACCGATACGCGTCTGCCTCGCGGCGGGGAAGCCACTCGCAAAATCGGGCGATTTGATAGCGGAAGGCCCGCGGCGCGAGGCGCGGAATCGTGATTTCTGCCTGAGACGAAACGCGCGCGCGCTTCGGCATTTCCTCCTCTTCGGGGAGCGCCTCGCGAACGCGAAAAGCAGTGGATTCTCCATCCTCCTCCGCCGACGCGAGATCCACCAATCCCAGCCAATACATGGGACCCGTGATGAGATAGCGGAGCAGCGCGCCCTCGACCTCCTCCCAATGCTCGAAACCTCGGAGCAGCGCGTCGTCCTCTGCGCGGCGGATGAACCACGAGTCGTATTCTCCGGCGGTGCGTTGAAAATCCGGGTTGTTGTCGTGGATGTCGTTGATGAGCGCGTTCAAGTTTTGCCATTTTCCTTTGGGGAGCGCGGCAAGCGTCTCACGGATGAAACGGCGCGCCGCGAGCGGGTCGTTGCTCCACGCGCCCTCACAGCGGAGGTGCGGCATCTGCCGCAATTCGTTGATGGTTTCGCTCTTGTCCCAAATTTCGACGAGGGTTTCCAACGCTTCGCGGCGCGGCTTCGTGAGGAAATCCTTGACATTTTCGCGAAGGACCTCTCCCGTTTCGGAGATGAGTTCTGCCGCGCGGAGCAGGGATTCGAGAAATTTCGTGGAAACGGAAATCGAATCAGGGGGGAGGTCGCGTCCCGCGCGGCGCGCGGCGAGGAAGGTCGTTGCATCGTCGAGGATTCTCCCGTTTGCCGGAAGGGGATATTCGTATTCTTCCGGGCGCGCGGGACGTCCGGGAATTGTATTCGTCAGCGGCTGGGGAGGTGGCAGCAGCGGGAGGATGTCGTCGGGGATGTAGGCGAACTCTTGAGGTCCATCGGGCGTATCGAAAAAGGCGCGGGCGAGAAAGGCTCGGTAGAAGAGGGTTTCCGCCGCCGAGACGGGATTCAGATGCGGCGCTTCGCGGTCGCGTCGTCCCGCGCCCATTTCCCGAACCTCGCCGAAACGTCGGGTGAAAAAAGCCCACGGAAGTCTGCCTTTGCCGCGAAGGAGCGCGTCGAGGGCAGCGCGGGCTTCTTCGGGGAGGGCGTCATACATTTCCCGAACGAGGGATTTGTCGAGAAGCGATTCGGCGAGTTCTTTCCGCGCGGCGTCGGTCTCCGTTGCCGCGAGTTCCACACCCCATCGTTCCGCGAGGATGCGGAGATGTCCGATATCGTATCCGTGGAGGCTTTGTTCCAGCGAGGGCATAGGGTCAGGCGTTTCGGATGACTTGCAGGGCGCGCGGAATCAATTCGATGTCCAGCGAGCGAAGCGAAGAGCCGAATCCGGCGAGAATTTCACCATCGGCGTGGATGTAGAGGGGGCGGTCCGAGGTGAGGGAGAGGCGGGTAAATTCGCCCATTTTTATATCCGGGAATCGCCCGTGTGTTCCGTTCATCACTTCGGGGACGAGGCGGAACATCCGCAGGCGGGAGACTTTCTTGATTGTGATGTATTGCAAGCGTTCGTCATCGAGTTTGGCTTCGGGCGCGACATGAAAACCGCCGCCTTCGCGGGGTCCGTTGCAGAGAGTGAACATGAGCGCGGCGAGTTCCCATTCTTCTTGGTCGGTTTTTACGGTGAGGGTCGCGGGATCGTAGTTGAGGAGGATGGTTTGGATGACGGCAGTGAGATACATGAGGAAGCCGCGCAGGACGGGAAGGCGATGCGAGCGAATCGTGACGATTGCGTCGAAGCCGATACCGAGGGTGTTGTCTACATATTCTACGCGGCCGTTGTCGTCCGTCATTTTCATCAAGTCAATTGTGGAGGGAGTGCCGCGAAGTGCGAGGAGCATCGCTTTTTCGGGGCTGGTCGGAAGCCCCGCGGCGTAGGCAAAATCGTTTCCCGACCCAACGGGGACAACTCCCAGCATAGGGCGGTTTTCTTCGGGAATTTGCATCAAACCGTTGACGACTTCGTGAACGGTCCCATCGCCGCCCATTGCGATGACGAGGTCGTATCCTTGTTCTCCGGCTTGCCGTGCCAGGTCAACGGCGTGCCCGGGATAAACCGTTCCGCTCCAATCGGTGTGAGGGGTATCGGCGACAATCGCGCGCAGGTCGCGGGCAACGCGCCATGCGTTTCCCATATCTGCCATTGGGTTGAGGATGATTTTTGTTTTTCGAGGCATGTGTCCTCTCTTGGGTTGGGATGAGGAACCGCGAGACGCGGCTTTCTTTATTATAACGTCAGTTTGCGTTGGGGGATTGGGAGGAGAGGAGTAACGACCGAAGTATCAAGATAACAGGCGGGAGGGAAGACTTGCCTTTTTACTCGCTGCCCTCGACGCCGTGCCGAGCCTGCCGAGGCATACGTCCCTTCGGGACACTCGG
>CAZDGZ010000139.1:0-4316 GCA_964505165.1 uncultured Anaerolineaceae bacterium
GAAAAATCCTTCTCTTGACATGGAAAATCAGCCGTGATACCCTTGCCGCCGCATTGACCCTTGGGGTCGAAATTTTTTTGCAGGAGTGTCAAAAGCATGTCTGAACGTTTTGTCGGAACCGTGAAATGGTTCAACGCCACCAAAGGCTACGGCTTCATCGGGCGCGAAGATGGCGAAGATATCTTCGTCCATTTTTCCGCTATTCGTATGGACGGCTACCGAAAATTGGAGGCGGAACAACGTGTGGAATTTTCCGTAGAAGAAGGCCCTAAAGGCCTGCAAGCGGCAGATGTCGTGGTTCTTTAGGGAAATTCTCTTTTCGGAACGAAAAGGGCTGCGCCGGCAGCCCTTTTTTATTTTGGACGGAACATAGAGTCTCCGCGAACGCGTTTATCGCTCTTCGATGGTCACGCGGAGAATTTTGTCGCCGGGCGGGAGCGAAACTCCCATTTGCGGGTTTCGCGGCGTCAGATTCTCCAGAACCTCCATCCCTTGCAGCACCTCGCCGAAAATGGTGAACGAGCCGTCCAGTTGGGGCTGCGGCGCGTAGGTGATGAAAAATTGGCATCCGTTGGTGTTCGGTCCTGAATTTGCCATGCCGACCATTCCCGCCTTGTCGAAGTGGAGCGAGGGATCAATCTCGTCTGCGAAGAAATATCCGGGGTTGCCGCGTCCCGTGCCGCTGGGGTCGCCCGTCTGCGCGACGAAGCCGGGAATCACGCGGTGAAAAGTCACGCCGTCGAACCATCCCTGCCGCGCGAGAAAAACGAAATTATTCACGGTGAGCGGGGCTTTGTCCGCGAAGAGTTGAATCACGATATCCCCTTTTTCGGTGTGAAGCGTGGCGAGATATTGCCGCGTGGGGTCAATGGTCATTGGCGGGCAAGAATCGAATTGCCGAGAACCAAGCGAGATGAGACGGATAATCGAATCGAGACTCTCGTAATTGATAGGTCCCCCGTAAATCTGTCCGTTGATAAGGAGGAACGGGACGCCCGGGATCCCCGCTTTTTCCCCGTTTCGCGAGGCGTCTTCGACTTTTTGGAGAGTCTCGTTTCGCTGGAAATCCGCTTCGAAGCGCGCTTCATCCAGCCCAAGCGTTTTCGCGGCATCCCGAATCCACGCGTCGAACGCGTCCGCCGAAAGCGCGCGCCATTCCTCCTGATTCTCGAAAAGGAAGTCATGCGCCTCCCAAAATTTCCCTTGAAGCCGCGCGGCCTCTGCAAAACGGAACGCGTCCCCTGCCTTGTCGTTGACTCGCAGCAGCGGATACGCGCGGTACGCAACGCGAAGGTCTTCGGGATGCGCGTCTTCTAAAGCCTCGAGAGTTTGCGCGAGGGCGGCGCATCCTTCCGCTTGAAAATCGCAGTATTCGATAATCGTCGCCGAGGCATCTTCGGGACCGCGCGTCGGCTCGTCCTCCGCGACGGGCGGGAAGAGGGGATTGTCTTCCGGGCGCGGCGTGGGGATGGTTTGCAAAAGGGAGCAGGTATCTTCTGGCGTGGGAGTGGGGTATATCCACGCGGTGGGGAGGGGCGTCGAGGTCGGCGCGGCGGGCGCGCTCGGCGTGCAGGACGCAGCGAAGAGGACGAGAAGCAGGAGAAGGGGAAGGAGTTTTCGCATAGCCAGTTAGTGGGGTAATGTAGATATCGAGTGAGAATGTACTCTTATGGCATCGAGCGGAGGGTTTCTTGCAGGTCTTCGAAGGAATCCATTTCCGCAATCGTGTGGACGAAATTCGCCAGCGTCCCGCATTTTCGGCGTAATTCTCGCACGGCGGGCCCGACCGGGTCCTCGCCCGCCGCGCCGCCGGGGACATCGGCGTACGCGCCGTAAAACGCGAAATACGCTTGATTGAGTTTGCGGATGGCATAGCCGTGATTCCAAAAGACCTGACGACGCATATTCATATAGGCTTCGGCTTCTTCGATTTTTCCCTCCGCGAGGAGTTCGTCTACATGGACGCGCGTTTTGTGCATTTCCAAGCGGAAGTCGAAGGGAGGGGGACCGCCGATGGTAGGATTTGTCTCGTTTGGCTGAATCGGCGGGCGGGCGAGGACGCTTCCGAAGGCTCGTTCGGGGTAGTCGCGTCGAAGGGTCGCGCTTCCGATTTCTTTGCCGACAATCATCGCGGTCGTCTCGTTCATCGTGCGAAGTTCGGGAGTCGTGTCGTAGTTTCTGCCGAGGGGATGCCAGTCGAGGTAATTATGCGTCCATTCGTGGGCGATGGTTTCGAGCATCCAGGGGAGGTTGGTCGTCTGCATCACCATTGTGGGGTAGACACCGATTCCGCCGACCGGCACGACCAGCGCGGAAACGTCGAGGGCTTGGGAGATTTGATTTTCCAGCGCGTCTTGTTCTGCAATGGTCAAATCGGAGACGAGGGAGATATTTGCTTTTTGTTCGATGTGATCTCGCGGGGAGATGATGAGCGCGAGCGGGGTCGAGGTCACGCGGTAGAGGACGGGCGGAAGCGGCTGTCCGGCGGTTGCTAATCCTGCTTCGTCGAGGGTTCGGGTAATCTGCGCCTGAAGGATGGATTCGGCGAAAGGGGCGAGGCGGCGTTGTTCCCGTTGTACGTCTTCGAGATGCGCGCGGATGTCGGCGGACGCGGCTTCGGGGTCTTCAATCGAGGGGTCGGCGTAGATTTCCGAGAGTCTCGATTCCGTCCTCATCAATTCATCGGTGAGATTCAGCCACGAGGCGATGATATCCTTTTGTGAATCGGCATCGAAGTACTTAGGCGAATCAAGAGCATATTGTTCCCATTTGACGAAGGCGGCTTTGAGAGTCCATGTGAAGTAATCGAACTCGCGGGCGGCGGTGAAATCGTGCAGACGCGCGTCTTCGGGGGAGAGGAAGGTCAAACTTCCAGAGAGGAGCATGACCCATAGGAACGCGACGAAGAGTTGCGGGATTTGTTTGCGCATGGAGGCGATTATACCTCGCGGTGGCTCCACGCTTTCGGGTTCTGATGTTACAATCCGACTGAAATTTTCGAATACTGACGAGATGATGATTTAACTATGTTTATTGACCAAGCAGAAATTTACGTTCGCTCCGGCAAAGGCGGCGATGGTGCTGTGCATTTTCGCCGCGAAAAATATATTCCCCGCGGCGGCCCCGATGGCGGCGACGGCGGCAAAGGCGGTGATGTTCTTTTTGTCGTGAAGGAGTCGCTCAACACGCTGGAGTCGTTCCGCTATAAACGGAAATTTGTTGCGGAAAACGGAAAGCCCGGCGGCCCCAACAACCGCTACGGAAAATCCGCGGAGCCTCTTCTCATCCCTGTTCCGCCCGGCACCGCGATTTACGACGCGGAGACCGGCGAACTCCTCGGCGATTTGACGAAAAAAGGGCAGACGCTGCTCATTTGCAAAGGCGGGCGCGGCGGACGCGGCAACACGCATTTCAAGAATGCGCGGCGGCAGGTGCCGCGCATCGCGGAGAAGGGGGAACCCGGCGAGGAGAAAACGCTTCGCCTGGAACTCAAACTCATTGCGGATATCGGCTTGATTGGCGTCCCGAACGCGGGAAAGTCTACGCTCCTCGCGGCATTGACGAACGCGCGTCCGAAGGTCGCCCCGTATCCGTTTACGACGATACAGCCTCATTTGGGCGTCGCGAAACTGGACGAGTACACGACGGTGGTCCTCGCGGATATTCCCGGTTTGATTGAAGGCGCGAGCGAAGGCTTGGGCTTGGGGCACGATTTTCTCCGTCACATCCAGCGGACGCGTGTTCTCATCCACCTTCTCGATGGGCTTTCTCCTGACCCTCTCGCGGATTTCAGCCAAATCAATACGGAACTCGCGCTTTTTGACCCTGCGCTTGCGAAAAAGCCTCAATTGGTCGCCTTGAACAAAATCGATTCTCCTGAAGTTCGTGCGCGGCAGGAGGAGATTTTGGAGGCGATTCGAGCGAAGGGATACGAGACCTACGCGATTTCCGCGCTGGCGCGTGAGGGGACACGCGAGATTCTCCAGAAAGCCGCCGCGCGTCTTGCCGAAACCTCCCTGCCTGAGACGCCTGAGTCCCTTCCCGTGTACCGCGCGGAGACGGATCCCAATGCATTTACCATCGAGCGCGAGGGCGCGCATCAATGGCGCATTCACGGCGAATCCATCGAACGCGCTGCCGCGATGACCTATTGGGAATACGACGCGGCAGTTCGCCGCTTTCAGAAAATTATGGAGCGCCTCGGCGTGGAAGACGCACTGCTCAATGCCGGTGTGCAGGAGGGCGATACCGTGTATATTGGCGAGTTCGAGTTAGAGTGGAGGGATTGAGGGCTTTAGTTTCGTAGTTGGGTAGTT
>CAZDGZ010000140.1:0-4289 GCA_964505165.1 uncultured Anaerolineaceae bacterium
TCGAAGGGGGTGACAAAGGTGCGGTTCAGTTCGTCTATCAGAATGCGGCGCACCTCGTCGGCTTCTTTTTCCACTTTGATGACTTGTTCCGCGAGTTCGGTTTCCGAGGTTTGCATGTAGCGGCGCAAAATTTCCATGCCTTGTACCGCGAGTTCTGCTTGCTGGGTGAGAAGTTCTAGGAATCGGTTTCGTTTCGTTTTTCGTTTGGGGAAGATGCTCATGCTGCCTTTCCTGCGAGAGAATTATTTTCGTTTTTCGATAGACAAATATACCACTCTCTGCGTGTTTTCTTTGAGACGGAATCCGTGCGCGGGACGAAAGCCGGGAATCCAGGCGATTCGGTCGCCGGTGCAGAAGAGCGCCCATCGGTCGCGCGCGCGGCGAGGGAGTTTGGCGTTGATGAAGAAATCGGATAATTTGACGAAGCGTCCGTCCATGCCGAGGGCTTGGAATTTATCACCGGCGCGGCGGGGACGAAGGAGAAGCGGGGCTTTGAGATGGCGTGCGTCGAGCCATGCTTCGTAAGGATTCTCGCTTTGACGCATTTGCTCTTTCGCGAGCGGGACAGAATCCCACCATTCGGCGATGAAAGTCCATTTCTCGCCAAGCGGAATTTTGCACGGGATTTCTACGGGAATCTCTCCCTCGATTTGAAGCCATCCCTCGTTGGGGAGTTCCGCGTCTCTATCCGCGAGGTAGAGTCTGTCTTCTTCTCGGAAGAGATAAAGCGAATCCATTAAATCCATTTGCTTGGCGGAATCTTGCCGGAGGAAATCGGAGGCGCGTTGGAGGGTTTCGAAGGAGATGTCGAGTGTGCCCGCGCGGAGATGCTGCATCGCGCGGCGGATGAGATTCCGCTGCAAACCGGCAGGGTGTTTTGCTAGGCGCGCGGCGTCGAAGGTGATGTAGCCTTCTCCTTCGTCCCGAACTGTTTCTTGCCAGACGGATTCGAGGAGCGCATTCAGGATGTCGTAATCGGAGCGGAGAGCCTGGCTGGTGCGCCAAAGGACTTCCCGAAAACGCGGGTTGTAGGTTTCGAGTTGCGGGATGAGAATATGCCGTAAGCGGTTTCGGAAATAATCGGTGGAGGCGTTGCTTTCGTCAACAATCGGGTGTAGATGCCGCTCCGAACAGCAAACGAGGGTTTCTTCGCGCCAAAAATCAAGAAGCGGACGAATGAGAGGAATTTTTCTGTCGAAGCCTTTAAGGATGGTTCGGTAGGTCATCCCTTTTAGCCCCGAAAGTCCCGAACCGCGCAGGAAGTGCATTAGAACGGTTTCGACTTGGTCGTCGGCAGTATGCCCGACCGCGACGGCTTGCGCGTCGAAATCGCGCGCTTGTTGGAAGAGGAAAGTGTAGCGGAGCGTGCGGGCGGCTTCTTCGATGGTTTGTTTTTGCGCGTGAGCAAAGGCGCGGACATCGCCGCTGCCCAGAACGAAAGGAAGTCCGCGTTTTTCGGCGAAAGCGCGTACTTTTTCCGCGTCTGCTCCCGATTCGGGGCGTAGGGTATGGTCGAAATGCGCGACGATGAGGGGATAGCCTGCTTCTTGCAGCACTGCCATGAGGCAGAGGCTATCTGCTCCGCCGGAGACGCCGACGAGGAGAGGACGGTCGGGGCGAACGCGGCAGCGTTCGCGCAGAATCAGGTCGAAGTCCCGGAACATGAGGGCATCCGAAGGTAGGAATCTTCTTTCGAGGTGAAGAATCGGTATAAGGCGGAAAGTTCCAGCGAGAAGGGGAGATATCCGCCGTATCCGAGCAGAGGCATTTCAAAGATGTGGCAGCAATTTGCCCACGGAATCCGGTAAATCCACTTTGGGTAGGCGTAGAAATTCCACATCTCCCAGAAGAACGCGGTGAGAAGGACGCCGACCCACAAGGCGAGGACAGGACTCCAGTCGCCGCGTTTCGTCCACTCGAAGAGGGTTTTCTTCCCTCGCCAGGCGTTGATGGGTTCGAGGATGAAGTAGAGGGAAATCCACAAGAAGGGGAAGAAGATGTCGGGGAATGCGAGCATCAATCCCAGCATGACCCAGCCGGAGAGGAAAAATCCCCAGAGTACCGCGCGGGAGGGCGGGATGACCGGCCCTCGGCAGGCGTTTCGGACGAAGGGGAAGGTCGCGGCGAGTTCTGCTGCGCCGAAGACTGCCGGAATGACGGTGGTGAAGTTGAGGGTCGTCCAGAAGGCGTAGGCGAGCGGCGAGAATGCGGACGCGCCTTCGTAGAACCAGTTTTGTGTGCGGAGGTTGAGGGCTTCGAAGAGCCACCAGATGGGCGCGGAAAGGAGGAAAAGTGCGAGGTATTTTCGCTTGTTCCGCGTGAGGAGGGAGGTGCCGCTGCGCCGATAGGTGAGCGCGTCTACGACGAGGGCGTATCCGAGCCATAGAGGGAAAAACGCCCAATGGGTTCGCAGCCCGCTTGCGAACCAGTTGATTCCCCAAAAGAGGAGGACGAGGCAGAGTCCAATCCAGCCGTGCGCGGGGAAGCGGCGTTTCATATCATTCCTCGTAGAGTTCGACCAGTACGCCGCCTGTAGATTCGGGATGGATGAAGGCGTATCGTTTGCCGTCTGCGCCGACGCGCGGGGTTTCGTTGATGAGGCGAATCCCTTTTTGCCGGAGGCGCTCAAGCGTGGAGTCGATATCCGGTACGGCAAGGCAGAGATGGTGCATGCCCGGACCGCGTTTTGCGAGGTATTTCGCCAGCCCGGAATCATCCGTCGTTGGGAGGACGAGTTCGATTTGTCCCTCCCCGGCGGGGAGAAACGCGATTTTCGCGTTTTCGGCAGGGACTTCGCGCATCTCGGAGAGGGGGAGTCCCAGCGCGTCACGCCAGAAGGCGAGGGCGGAATCCATGTCTTCGACGGCGATGGCGATATGGTCAATTTGGATAGGGAAGTTTTTTTTCGTCATAGGGATACCGTTTTTTCAAGATGCGTCTATTTCTCTGCGAACGGTGCGGTAGAGGTTTTCGGCTTTGAGTTCGTCGAGGGTGTAGCAGGGCGCGTGGAGATGTTCTGCGAGGGCTTGCGCCAATCCTTCGTCGAAATCGGCGTGTTCCATGTTGATGACGACGCTTCGGATTTTCTCTTTGGCGATTTCCTCTGCCAAACGGCGGCTTTCTTCGTGGGGCGGGTCGTCGCCGATGGAGACGTTCCCTGCGCCGTCGGTGAGGATGATGAGCAGCGGATCCACGTCTGGATGCGTGAGTTTTTCGCGGCGGAGGGTTTCGAGCGCCATCAACAACCCGGCGGAAAGAGGCGTTTTCCCTCCGACGGGGATGTCGGCGAGCGCGCGCTGCGCGAGTTGAACGGAGTTCGTCGGCGGGAGAACGAGAGTCGCACGGTCTTTTTGGAAGACAATCAACCCGACTCTATCGCGCCGCTGGTAGGCATCGGTGAGCAGCGAGAGAATCGCGCCTTTGGTCGCGTTCATGCGTTCCGCAACGGCCATAGACCACGAGGCATCCACGAGAAAGAGGATGAGATTTGCGGTTTTCTTGACGCGGACTTTTTGCTGGTAATCGCTTTTCCGCACGTCAAAGGCGACTTCGTTTCGTTGGTTCGCGCGGCGTTTTTGATGGGGTGCGGCGGCGCGGAGCGTAGCGTCGAAGGCGAGGTCATCTGCTTTGCCATTTGCGGGGCGGGCGCGGATGTAGCGTCCTTGTTTTCGTTCCGTGCGTGTGCGGGAGCGTCTCCCCGCGTGGCGGCGCGAGAGTTTGTCCAACGGGGTGTCGAGGGCGCGGGGCTTGAAAGTTTCGCCGACGGGAGTTTTTTCTCCGCCTTCCCACCAATTTGCGTGGGTGTGTGCGAACACATCTTTGGAGGCGGGGTTCGGCGGCGGGGCGTCTTGCGGAACTTCCTCGACTTCAGATTCGAGTTTTAAGTTTTTTTTTCCTTCGCGTGTTGTGTTTGTGCGTCGCTTTTTCGTTTTTCTTCGTTCTCTTTTGCGGGGATGCTTTTCCCGCGCAGCGATTCGATTCTCTCTTGAAGTTCTTCCGTCGTGATTTCGGATTCCTGGAAAGGCGAGCGTTTGATGCGATGCGGAAGCGCGAGTTCTGCGGCGAGTGCGATGTCATGATCCGAGATGGCGGTTCGTCCCTCGAACGCGGCATGCGCGCGGGCGGTTTTGAGAATCACCAAGTCGGCACGATGCCCGTCTACATGGAGAGACGCGGTTAGCGCGGCGATGGAAAGAAGGTCGCGGGAGGTATACGTCACCTCGTCCACGAGTGCGCGTGCGCGGACGATTTTTTGCGCGAGTTCGTCTTCTTTCGGCTGCCATTCCGCG
>CAZDGZ010000141.1:0-4237 GCA_964505165.1 uncultured Anaerolineaceae bacterium
AACGGCTTCGAAACGCGGCGAAACGTCGGTGAGGAGTTCCGGGGCAGGTAAATCGAGGCGCTGTAAAACCCATGTGGTCTGCGGATTGGTCGCGCCCGCGCGCGCAGCGATAGCCTCCACGCCATCTCGTTCGCGCAGAAGCCACGCGTATCCCATTGCCGACGCGATGCTGTCGGTATCTGGATTAAGATGCCCAATGACATATACGCTCATCATGCCTCCATTGATTACGGGAGCGCGAGTTTTGCCGCGCCTTCGCGCGCATCGTAGGCGATTCCTTGTACAACATAGACGCCCGCGGGGCAGGCTCCCGACGCGATGCTTTCATCTATCGCGGCGGCAATGTACGCGGTATCTGCAATGCGGCTTTCGTCCAGCGGGCCGAGTTCGCAGGTTTGCGCGGCAGGGAATTCCTCTTTATGCTCCACAAGATACGGGACAATTTCCGGCGGGAGAGCGATTCGCGGGATGTGATACCGGTCGAATCCTTCGCCAAAGGGAAAGCCCATATATTGCGCTCGAATGAGAAAATCTATCTCGAAGACGGCTTGCATCGGTACGCCTTCGGGATTGGTATATTCGCGGATGACGCGCTGTCCCCCGTCGCCGGAGGGCCACGCGCCGAAGGGAATGGCGAACATATTTCCCAGCGAGGGAATCAAATCTTCGCGCCCAACCCGTTGGAGAAGTTCGCGGAGATAGATATCGTTCATTTGAAGTTGCCAGATAATATCGGAGGGTTCGCTTCTGTCGAGGCGGATATGCTGATAGGTATGGTTATACACCCGCGCGTCATGGTCGAGACACCACGCAATGGTTTCGCCGAGTTCGTCTTGCCAATCTTTGTTCGGGTTCGCGGGTTCGCCGTAAAGTTTGTCGCCGAGATTGGAGAAAAGCGCCCAGTGAAATCCAAATTCGGGATGTTCTTGGGCGAAACGCCACGCGACGCCCAAGCCGGTGTCTTCGCGCGGATTTCCATCTTCGTCCAGGCGAATTTGGTTGTTGTAAAAGAGGTCGTCCATCGTAAAGACGAGCGGGCGTCGTCCGGCGGGGAGACTCATATCGCCGTTGAGCCATTCTTCTACGGAGACGAGGGTAAATCCCGCTTCGTCGAGTTGGGTCATTTCTGCAATGAAATCTTCGAAACGGATTTTGTGGTCCGTAGAATGTTTGGAGGTGTTCGGCGCGAATTGATGGTAGTTGACGATGGGCACGCGCGGCTCTTGAGTCCAGACTGTCGCGGAGAGGGTAAACGGGATTTCCGTCGGGGTGGGAATTGCCGTTTGCGTGGGAACAGGTGTCGGCGTCGGTCGAGGCGTGGAGGTCGGCGCGGGGGACGCGGTCGGCGCAGGGGCGGGAGAGGGCGCGCAAGCGGAGAGAATCCCCAGCATCACTAAGAGGAAATAAAAACGTGTCTTCATGAAACTCAGGATAACATGAATGCGCGCGGACGCCAAGACTTTTCCCCTTGACAAATAAGAAAAAACGCTTAATATATAAGCCTACTTAATTATTAGGAAAGGGAAGATATGGCAACACCTCGAGAGGAATTAAAAGAGGCGCTAGACGAGATGACGCTCCGCATCATCCATCGCTCGATGGGCGGATTTTGGCGTTATGCGAAGTCGCAAGGGCTTTCGATGACCCAGATGATTGCCATGCGGCAGATTTATCATCGCGGCGAAGGAGAGGGATGCAGCATCTCGGACATCAGCGAGAATTTGGGTGTGACCAATGCGGCAATCAGCCAATCGCTGGAAAAATTGGTGCAGATGGGGTTGGTTTCGCGGGAAGAAAACCCGCGCGACCGGCGAAGCAAGCAGATTTTTCTCACGCCGCGCGGAGAGAAAATCCTGGAGGAAAGCGCGCGTTCCCGCCACGCGTGGATTCGCGAGGCGGTGAAGAAACTCTCTCCCGAAGACGCGGCGCGCGTTGCGGACGCGCTTCGGCTGCTGCTGGAAACCTGGGACGAAGTTTCGCAATCCTCGTAGAGAACAGGAGCATTCATTTCGATGAAACGAATTCTGAAGTATTTCAAACCTTTTACGTTTTTGATTTTACTGGCGCTGATTTTGCTTTTCGTGCAAGCCAACGCCGATTTGGCGCTGCCGGATTATATGTCCAGAATCGTGAACGTGGGCATTCAGCAGGGCGGCGTAGAAAGCCCCGTCCCCGATGCGATGCGGGAAGTCGCCTTCGAGCGATTATCCCTTTTTATGACAGAGGAGCAGCAGGAGGAGGTCGCGGCAGCCTATACGCTGATAGAGGACACCTCCCCCGATTACGAAGATTATTTGGAGAAATACCCCGCCCTCGCGGAGAACGCGGTCTATGTTTTGAATCCGATAGACAAAGAAACCCGCGCGCATCTCGAAGATGTGATGTCGAAGCCCCTTCTGATGACGTTCTTCTTGGAAAAAGTGCAGGAGAATCCGGAGGAGGCGAAAAAGTTGATGCCGGATTCCGGGTTCGACCTTTCGCGCGTGCCGCCGGGGATGGATCTCTTCGCGGTGATGAAACAAATGCCGCAGGAAAAACGCCTGGAGATGCTCGATTCGCTGGACGAGCGATTCGCCGCATTCGGCGGGGAACGCGCGATGAAACAAGCCGCGTCGAGAGCCGCTAGAGCCGAATACGACGCCCTCGGAATGGATACATCGAAAATCCAGAACGCGTATATTTTCCGCGTCGGCGGGCAGATGCTGCTCATTGCGCTCATCTCCGCGCTGGCAACGATTTCCGTCGGCTACCTCGCCGCGCTCATCGCGGCGGGCGTGGCGAGGGATTTACGCCGCGTACTCTACGAACGCGTGATGCGCTTTTCCGGCGCGGAATTCGATAGGTTTTCCACCGCGTCGCTCATCACCCGCTCGACGAACGATATTACGCAAATTCAATCGGTCACCGCGATTTTGGTGCGGATGGTCTTCTACGCGCCGATTATCGGCATTGGAGGCATCATCCGCGCACTCGATAAAAGCCCCTCGATGTGGTGGATTATCGCGCTGGCGGTGGTCATCCTGTTGATTTTGATTGGCACGGTCTTCACGATTGCCGTTCCGAAATTCAAACTCATTCAACGCCTGATAGACAAGTTGAATCTGGTCGCGCGCGAAAACCTTTCGGGCATGATGGTCGTGCGCGCGTTCGGACGTGAAAAACACGAAGAAAAACGCTTCGACAAAGCCAACCGAGAACTCACCGATACCAGTTTGTTCGTGAACCGCGTCTTCGTCATCGTGATGCCCTTCATGATGCTGATTATGAACGGCGCGACCATGCTCATCATCTGGGTCGGCGCGCACGAAGTGGCACAGGCGCAAATGCAAGTCGGCGACATGATGGCGTTCATGCAATACGCGATGCAAATCGTCTTCGCGTTCCTCATGCTCTCGATGCTCTTCATCATGTTCCCACGCGCCGACGTTTCCGCGAACCGCGTGGCAGATGTCCTCGAAACCCCCATCACCGTCCTCGACCCGGAAACGCCGAAATCCTTCCCCGAACCCTTCCGTCCGACGGTTTCCTTCCGAAACGTCTCTTTCCGCTATCCCGATGCGGAAGATGACGTGCTGAAAAACATCTCTTTCGACATCGAAGCCGGTCAAACAGTAGGGATTATGGGGACAACCGGATCCGGCAAATCTACGGTCGTCAATCTGATTCCGCGTTTCTTCGATGTGACCGAAGGACAGGTCCTCGTCGGCGGCGTGGATGTCCGCGAGATTCCGTTAAGCGAACTTCGCGACAAAATCGGCTATGTACCGCAGCGCAGCAACCTCTTCACCGGCACCGTCGAAAGCAACCTGCGTTTCGCGGATGAAAACGCCGACGAAGAGACTCTGAAACTCGCGTTGGGCATCGCGCAGGCAAGCGATTTCGTCTTCTCGAAACCGGAAGGCTGGGATGCCGAAGTTTCGCAAGGCGGCGTGAACTTTTCCGGCGGGCAAAAACAACGGCTCACCATCGCCCGCGCGTTGGTAAAGAAGGCGCCGATTTACATTTTCGACGATAGTTTTTCCGCCCTCGACTACAAAACGGATGCGCGGCTGCGGCGGGCGCTGCTCAAAGAATTGGGGAAGAGTACGGTTTTCATCGTCTCTCAACGCGTCGCGACCATCAAGAACGCAGATAAAATCCTGGTTCTCGATGAGGGGCGCGTCATCTGCGAAGGGACGCACAGCGAATTGATGAAAACCTGCGAGGTATACCGCTCCATTGCACTCTCACAATTGAA
>CAZDGZ010000142.1:0-4094 GCA_964505165.1 uncultured Anaerolineaceae bacterium
GCCACACGATTCCAAACCCAATCAACTTTTGCGCCGAAAAGGGTTCATGGTACACCAACACACCCAGCAGAAATTGGAGCGTGGGACCGATATACTGCAAAATCCCGATAAGGGACAAGGGAATCCGCCGCGCCGCCATCGAAAAAAGCAAAAGCGGAAGCACCGTCACCGCCCCCGCGCCGACCATCAGCGCGTTTTCCAGCATGGACGCGTGCAAGAACGCGCCTTCTCCCGTATGCTCTACCCAAAGGAGATACCCCAACGCGGGGAGAAAGAGAATCCCCGTTTCCAGAGTCAGCCCGTAAAACGAACCAAGCGCGGCTTTCTTCTTCGACATTCCATATAAGCCAAAAGTCCCCGCGAGAGAAAGCGCAATCCAAGGGACTCTCCCGTATACGAAAGTGAGATACAACACCCCAATCGCCGCGAGAAAAACCGGAACCCACTGCCAGGAACGCAAACGCTCCCGAAAGAAAATCACACCCAAAAAGACACTGAACAACGGATTGATGAAATATCCCAAACTGGCTTCCACGATATACCCTGCGTTGACCGCCCACACGAAAATCAGCCAGTTCGCCCCCAACAGCAGCGCAGCGACCGCGTGAGAACGAATCCGCGTCCATCGAAACGCCTCCAGCGAAAAAGACCGCGAACGCTTCAACGCCAACAGCGCCGCCAGAAGCAGCAAAAAAGACCAGGCGATGCGATGGCCAATCAACTGCAAAGCAGGAACATCTTGAAGAAACCGCCAATACGCCGGAAAAAGCCCCCAAATAACGTACGCGCCCACCGCATACCAAATGCCTTTGTTCATCAATGCACCTCGATAGGGGAAAAGTATACCTGAAAAAACACGTCGGGATGACGTATACTTGAGTTGAAAAAACGCCCAAGAAAAACAGGATAGACAACGACGTTCACCTTTCATGAAGAAAAAATCCCCTCTCCCGGCATCTTCCTCATCCCGAAAGATTCTTCGCTTCGCGCTGACGGGAGGGCTGATCCTAACCCTCGGCATTCTCGCGGCGATATACGCGCTCGCCGCGCCGCGCAGTGCATTCGCCCTGTCCGCGCCCACGCCGACTTCCACGCGCCGCGCATGGGCTATCGTCGAAGACCTCACCAAACAGACCTACACCCCCACGCCCACCCATACCCCGACTCCAACCTTCACCTATACGCCAACGCCCACCTTCACGCTCACGCCATCCCCAACCTTCACACACACCCCCGCGCCAACGGCTATCCCTCCGACGCCTGCCCCTCCCCGCGTCTCGAATAGCGGAGGAAAGCGCATCCTCGTGGACATTTCGGAACAACATCTCTACGCCTACGAAGGGAATACCCTCGTTTACAGTTTCGTCGCCTCGACGGGGATGAACAACGCGACGCGCGTCGGACATTTCAGCGTGCTGAACAAAATCCCCAACGCCTACGGCTCGACATGGGATATCTGGATGCCAAACTGGCTCGGAATTTACTGGTCAGGGACTCTGCAAAACGGAATCCACGCGCTGCCCATCCTCTCCAACGGGCAAACGCTTTGGGAGGGCTATCTCGGCAGACCCATTTCCTACGGCTGCATCGTCCTCGGAACTTACGAATCCAAACTCCTCTACGACTGGGCAGATATCGGCACCCCCGTAGATATTCAACCCTGACGCGAAAACAGCCGGCGATTGTCTCGTCGGCTGTTTCCGGCAAAGGGAGGGGGAAACTCAGCGATGCAAATTCGGCGCGGCGATGAAAGAAAGTCCGCGTTCGGTCAACGCCCAAGCCGTCTTGTTCACCGCATCGAATTTATCCATGAAATTGAGCAAAAGCGCATCCCAATCGCCCGATGCAATGATTTCCTCCTTATCCCGGAAATAATCCAGAATATCCGAAGGATGTTCGCGCGTCGCGTCGATTTCAGGGTCTGCGCCTTCGTGCTTCGCCGAGATATTGGCGACATGGTCGGCAATTTCCAGCAATTCTTCTCGGCGGTTGTACGGCTGAATGACGATGCTCTTGTAGGTCTCGACGATGTGATGCTCGAAGCGGACAATATCCTCGAAGCCGAATGCTTTGCGGAATTGCGCGGTAATCTCCATCGTCTCGTTATTGACGGAATTCGACCAGTTGAACCCAATGAGCGGAGTCGTGCCGTCTTCGCGCGAGAAAAGTTTCGCGCCGATGAGAGTCCACAACGCGGCGTAGGGGTTATCGTTGCCCATGTAGACGGAAATCTTGAATTCGATATTCACGCCCAATTTATGCAGCATATACGCCGCCATCACCGTGCCCGGATTGACGTTAAGCACCTGCTTCACGCCGTAGGTCGTGTAATAGTAGAGATACTCATCCAGCCATTGCACGGCATGATCATTTGGCTGCCCCACGCCGCCGAAATAGCCGGTAATCGTCTCCGGGCCGCCGAGGTGGATATTCGAGCCATCCGTCCCTTTGGTATCCAGCGTTTCGACCCACGACGCGCCGAGAATCTGCATCGCGGCGACGAAGGCGGGCAAATCGCCGTCGGCTTCCTGCTCCTTCATCTTTCGCACGCGGATGAACCGTCCCGGCATGAGCATTTTCTCTTCGACGGCTTTCCGCGCCGCCGCCATGAGATAGGGGAAGTATTGGCACGCGCTGATTTCCAGAGTCACCGCGAAATCGTCCGCGAAGGTCATCGTATCGGCTTTGTCGCCCAGGACCTTTCGGCGGTAGTCCGCGACGGAGATGAACGCGCCCGCGTCGCGCTGCGCTTCCAGCCACTTCAAATCTTCGAGATACGCGGGGTTCGTCGCTTCGACTTTCTTCAACAAATTCGGGAGTTTGCGCGCGTCCTCGGCTTTCGCGTTGATTTCTTCGGGAGAGCCGTATTTTTCCACCACCGCAAGCACATCGTTGACGACGCGCTCATCGGGGTCTAAAAGCACCGCGTTGATTTCGTCGAGCCTTTCATAGGGAATTTTCAAACGTTCGCGAAGGCTTTCATCCATTGAGAAAATCTCCTTAATCCAGCATCTTCTTCAATTCTTCGTATTCTTCGTCTTTCATGCCAAAGTAATTTTCCGGCGCGGGGAAGACTTGCTCTTTGACTTCCTGAACATAGGATTTCAGCCCGTTCAAAATCACTTCGCCCGCGTTGCCATAGACTTTCGCCATGCGCGGCTTGAACTTCGGATAGAGACCGAACATATCGTGATAAATCAGCAATTGCCCGTGCGCGTGCGGCCCCGACCCTAGCGACATGATGATGCAGTTTTCCGCGCGTTCGGTGATAATTTGGCAGAGTCTATCGGGGACGAGTTCGAGAAGGATGGCAAACGCGCCCGCTTCTTCGAGGGCTTTCGCGTCGTCCACGATTTTCTTCGCGAGCGCGGCGTTCTTTCCCTGAAGGCGAAAGCCGCCGAGGGAAGAAACCGATTGCGGCGTCAATCCCAAATGCCCGATAGCCGGAATCCCCGCGTCTACAATGGCTTTGATTCGAGGGGCCATCGCCGCGCCGCCTTCCAGTTTAATCGCGTCGCATCCTGCTTCCGCCATGAAGCGCCCCGCGTTCTTGACCGCGAGTTCGTTGCTCGGTTGATAGGTCATATAGGGCATATCGCCGATAACGAACGCGGTCGGTGCGCCGCGCCGAACAGCAGCCGCGTGCCGAATCATATCGTCCATTGTGACCGGCAGCGTCGAATCGTAGCCCAGCATCGTCATGCCGAGGCTGTCGCCGACGAGAATCATCTCTACCCCCGCTTGCTCCTGCAAATACGCGGTCGGGTAGTCGTAGCATGTAAGCCACGAAATCGGTTCACCCTGCGCAACCTTCTTGAAAAGATACGGCAGGGTAATTTTCTTGCGCGTTGTTTCGCTCATGAACGCCTCCAAATGGGGATTAATGGAAAAACTTAACGCCGTGTTTGCGGCGTTTTTAGTATAGAGCAAGGAAAGAAGAATTACAAGACGTTCCCCCTCAATGCACCCCTTCCTTTGCCTGCGATTTCCGCGAGAGATGGTTTGATTTTCGATTTCGTTTGTACTATACTGATGCTATCAAAGTCGTTCCGTTTTTTATGCGCTCCATAGGGGGCGAGGAAGGCGAAGAAGAT
>CAZDGZ010000143.1:0-4007 GCA_964505165.1 uncultured Anaerolineaceae bacterium
TTCACCCAATCCGCACCCCAAAAGGCAAGCCCGGCAAAAACCAAATTCCATTCTTTTGCGCGGACCTCGGAATTGTAGATATACACGACAAGCCCCAAAAAGGTGATGATGTACCACTGGAAATTTCCGGCATCCCGCAAAATGTTAAGGGCTTGCTGGGCTGAGTCTGTTGGCATCTTTTCCTCGCTTTCTGTGATTATGGTCAGGCTTGGCTATTGAAGGCGACCAACCGCTCCCAATTAATCAAGCCATCTGGGTCGTAAATTCCTTTCCGATGAAGAGGCTTCATAGGTCTCTTTCCCTTCAAGCAAAAGAGGCTGTCTCGAAAGCATGATTTCATCAAGCCGGGCACGAGCCACTTGGAAATACTCCTCTTTGAGTTCGATGCCGATTGCATTTCTCCGAAGACGATACGCGGCTTGCAGCGTCGTCCCCGACCCCATGAAGGGATCCAGCACCAAATCGCCCTCTTGTGTAAAAAGTTTGATGAACCATGCCGGCAATTCTTCCGGGAAAACCGCGCTATGGTTTCGATTTCTGGTTTCCGTTGCCATGTGCAAGACATTGGTCGGATACACTTTGTCTCGTCCGACCCAATTCGCGACTCGTTTTCCGAAGCCGCTCCCTGCCCGCGATTCATCCCGAACTCGGTCCACCGAACTCAGATTCTTCAACCGTTTTTGCGCCCACGACCCGATAGGGACCATGACGGCTTCCTGATACATGTGGAATTTCCGCGTTTTGTTGAATTGCAAAAGGCGTTCCCACGCATCTCGAAAACGATTTGGCCACTTTCCGGGATATGAATTCTTCTTATGCCAAATGAATTCTTCCGTCCAAAGCCACCCTTGTTCTCGCATTTTCATAATCAATTCCAAAACGTAGGTATGGCGTTCTCCTTTTACCACGCGCTCTTTGATATTCAAAATGAACGTTCCGGTTGGCTTCAACACCCGAAGCAATTCAGCGCTGATAGGCAAAAACCATTCCACATATTTATCGGGATGAATCCCGCCGTAGGTGCTTTTTCTCTGGTCTGCATAAGGCGGGGAGGTCACGATAAGGTCAACGGAATTATCAGGAATCTCTTTCAACAATTCCCGACAATCGCCGCACAAAAGGTCAATGTTTGGCTTTTTTCCCGTCATCGCTTCTTTAGACATTGAATCTCACATGCAAAATATCGCCGTCTTGCACAAGGTACTCTTTTCCTTCGAGGCGGAGTTTTCCTTTCGAGCGGGCTTCCGCCATGCTTCCGAGGGCAATCAAATCATCGTACGCGACGACTTCCGCGCGGATAAATCCCTTTTGTAAATCAGTGTGAATGACCCCCGCCGCCTCTTGTGCGGTCGCGCCGCGCCGCACCGTCCACGCGCGGACTTCGTCCTCGCCAACGGTGAAGAAAGATTGAAGTTGGAGCAAATCATACGACAGGCGAATCATCCGATTAAGCCCCGGTTCTTCGATGCCAAATTCTTCGAGGAAAAGGGCGGCATCTTCCGGCGGCAGTTGGGCAATTTCCATTTCCACTTTGCCTTGCAAAGGGACGGAAGAGGTCCCCGGCGGCAACGTCACAGAAGGCGCGTCCTGTCCCTCGCCGAGATTCAGCAAAATCAACATCGGCTTGCGCGTGAGCAAGCCAAATCCCGAAAGGAGTTTTTCCTCCTCTTGGGAAATCTCCGCGACACGGAGAGGGCGTTCTTCCGACAAAATTTCATGGAGGCGCTCGAAAAGCGCCATCTGGCGGGCATTGAGGGCTTTGTCTACATTTCCCTTTTTTCGCTCCTCCTGAAGGCGCTCCAATTTCCGTTCGACGGCAATCAAATCGTTGAGAAGTAACTCCCCTTCCATCGCGGCAATGTCGCGGGCGGGGTCTACGCTTCCGGCGGGATGCGGCACGCGCGCATCCTCGAAACAGCGCACGACATGGATGAATCCGTCCATTTGCGCCAACTGATTAAGCAGCGCGCCGGAGATATTGCTTTGTCCCGCGCCGCTCAGCCCGGCAATATCGGCGTATGCGACTTTGGCATAAATCGTCTTTCGAGGGTTGAACATCGCAGAAAGCGCGTCCACGCGCGGGTCGGGGACATCTACGACAGCGGTATGAATTTCCACGCGGCCGGCGCTCGCCGTCGTCGGCGTATCGCCGCCTGTCAACGCGTTGAAGATGGTAGTCTTTCCAGATTGAGGGAGTCCAATAATTCCTAATTTCATCTCTTGACCTATAAGAATGGGTTGGTTATACTAACGGCACGCCGAAGTGGCGGAACTGGCAGACGCGCACGACTCAAAATCGTGTTCCTTCGGGAGTGAGGGTTCGATTCCCTCCTTCGGCATTATAGCATGCCCTTCTTTTTGGAGAAGGGCTTTTTCTTTTCAAGGAGAGGATTTGACGCCGCGCGCAAAACGGACGAGTCCTTCTCCCATTTTGGTCACGGTTTCTCTGAACTGAAGCCCGGATTCGAAAAACATCTCCCGCAGCGCGGATTCATCCCAGCGAAAATTTCGTTCCGCGCGGGCAGCGTAATTCACCAGCGTCTCTCGCGCGAGACCCTGCAATCCGCGCGCGTCGGCAAGGGATTCCGCCGCCGCGACGCTCATCCGCTCGGAGGGGTTGAGGAGCGCAATTTCGCCGCCTTCTCGGAGAACGCGCGTCATCTCTTTCAACGCGTCGAGGGGATTCGGGAGCAGAAAGAGAAGGTTAGAGGCGCAAACCAGATGAAAGGAGTCATCGCGGAAGGGAAGAAATGCCGCATCCGCGAGAATCAGGCGGCGGTGGAGGGCGTCCCGAAACATTTCGGGGACGGAATCCACGCCGACGGCGCGGCATCCCTCGCGGTCGAGGAGCGCGGGCAGGAGTCCGGGTCCCGTTCCGACATCCAGCGCGTCGATTCCTGCCGCCGGAGAAATCCAACGGACAAATCGTTCCAGCATAGCGCCCCAGCCGGTGCGGGTTTGGAGTTCGAGAAAATAGTCGGAATCGCGTTCGAGAGAACGGGTCAGTTCAGCACCTCGATGTTGGGTTCAAGAGGAATGCGCTCTATCAAATCGAGGAAGTCGGCTTCGGTGACTTCGGATTGGGGTTTATCCATCAGCGCGAGGAGGGTGGCTTCCATGACGTTGGTGCCGAAACTTCGTCCTTCGAGACGCGGCGTGGTGGTGACGAGGATGTGGAGGTTGCGCTTTTGGAGTTCTTCCACGTTGCGCGCGGTGGTCGTGTTGGTGATGACGATTTTTCCGCTCAAATCATCGGGCATATGCGCGCGGATGGATACGAAATCGCCCGCGAGGATATCGGCTTCTTCGTAGTATTTCGTCCACTTGGGCTGAGGGTCTTCGTCCTGCGCCGCGCCGAGGGGATAAAACCATTTGAAAGGCATCTGGGTAATGACAGGCAGAAGCACTGCCGCCAACGTGCGGACAGTGGAAAGTTTCTTCACGGGTATCGGCAGTCCCAGCGAAAACATGAAATCGCCAAAGGTGACATCGCATCCCGCGTTGACGAGGGCTTCCGCCATCACATAGCGGTCTACGGCGTTGGTCTTGAGGGCTTTCATGCCTTTGAGCGTTCTGCCTTCGTTTTCGTTGAGATATTTTTCAAGAGCAGAAAGCGCGCGTTGAACAAGCAGCCCTTTGACGCCGTTTCCATCTCCGATTTTGCTGAGTTTCACCGCGTCGCGGATGCGTTTGACTTCGCGGAAATAATAGCGTTTGTCGCCCACGCGGAGATAAAATTCCAACCCGCCGACGCCGAACGCGTCCACTTTGCCATCGTACTGACGATACAGCGCTATGGCTTTGTCGAGGTCGCCGTCCGTTCCCTGACGAGAAAGCCGGCATTCTTCGCCGAGAAATTCGTGGACGGTAGTGTGGTCACGCGAGGACGAGCCTACGCTAATCGAGAGAATTTCTTTCATCTTGCGCCTCCATTGAATAAGGGATGAGAAGAGTCACGGAGCAGGCGTTTCGAGTGCTCCCGTCCAGGGGAGAAACGATGCGAAACG
>CAZDGZ010000144.1:0-3937 GCA_964505165.1 uncultured Anaerolineaceae bacterium
TTCTCCTTGAGGCACCTTAAAACCCTTTTTCGGTGTACTCTCCCCAGACGCCGCGGAGCGTATCGGCGATTTCGCCGAGGGTCATGTCGTTTTCTACACATTCGATGAAGAGGGGCATCAAGTTTTCGGTGCCGCGTGCAGCGCGTTCGAGATGCTCGCGGAGCGCGGCGATTTTCGCGGCGTCGCGGCGTTTTCGCAACGCGGCGAGGCGTTTCCGCTGCATTTCCTCGATGGCGGGGTCTACCGAAAGGCGGTCGAGGGAGAGGGTTTCTTCTATCTGGAATTTGTTGACGCCGACGACGATATCTTCTCCGCGTTCGACGGCTTTCTGCGCGGCATACGCCGCATTCTGGATTTCGGATTGCATGTAGCCGCGTTCGATGGCTTTGAGCGCGCCGCCCATTTCGTCTATTTTTTCGATGTATTCCTGCGCGCGGCGTTCGATTTCATCCGTGAGATATTCTACGAGGTAGGATCCCGCGAGAGGGTCAATGGAATCGGCGACCCCGGACTCGTACGCGAGGATTTGCTGGGTTCGCAGCGCAACGCGGACGGATTTTTCTGTGGGAAGCCAGAGCGCCTCGTCCATCGAATTGGTGTGCAGAGATTGCGTTCCTCCAAGTACGGCAGCGAGCGCTTGAATGGTGACGCGCGCGATATTATTTTCCGGCTGCTGCGCGGTGAGCGTGGAACCGGCGGTCTGGGTGTGGAAGCGCAGTCTCCATGATTTCGGGTTTTGCGCGCCGAAACGTTCTCGCATGATGCGCGCCCAAAGGCGTCGCGCCGCGCGGTATTTGGCAACCTCTTCGAGAAGGTTGTTATGCGCGTTGAAGAAGAACGAAAGTTGCGGCGCGAAATCGTCCACGTTCAACCCGGCTTCGATTGCGGCTTGCACATAGGCGATTCCGTTTGCCAGCGTGAACGCGACCTCTTGCACCGCCGTGGATCCTGCTTCCCGAATATGATAGCCGGAAATGCTGATGGTGTTCCAGCGCGGCGTCTCTCGGCGGCAGAACTGGAAGATGTCGGTAATCAGGCGCATGGAGGGCGCGGGCGGGAAGATATACGTCCCACGCGCGACATATTCCTTGAGAATGTCGTTCTGGATGGTGCCGCGAAGTTTACGAATCTCCGCTCCCTGCTTTTTGGCAACGGCGATATACATCGCAAGCAAAATTGCCGCGGGCGCGTTGATGGTCATCGAAGTGGAGACTTTTTCCAGCGGGATATCGCGGAAGAGGGTTTCCATATCTTCCAGCGAGGAAATCGAGACGCCTACTTTGCCGACCTCCCCTGCCGACATGGGATGGTCTGCGTCGTAGCCGATTTGCGTCGGCAAGTCGAACGCGACCGAAAGCCCGGTTTGTCCCTGTTGCAGGAGATAACGGTAACGCGCGTTCGATTCTTCCGCCGTCGCGTAGCCTGCGTACTGGCGCATCGTCCAAAATCGCCCGCGATACATCGTGGGCTGTACGCCGCGCGTAAACGGGTATTCCCCGGGAAATCCGAGTTTGTCCATATAATCGGAGGGCGCGTCGTCGGGCAGGGGCACGCGTGGGAGCGGAATCTCGGAAGAGGTTCGGAACGATTCTTTTCGTTCCGGGTGTTTTTCGAGGAGCGGGAAGAGAGTCTCTTGTTCCCAGCGTTCTTTTTCGTCTTTTAGAGTCGTCATCGTTCTTCCTTATCGTAGAGGCGCTCGAAAATAGAGATTCCCCCCTCGTCCTTCAGCGAGGGGGATGCTGCCTGAAGGGCGAAGCACGAAGAATCTCTTTGTAAACTCGGAGATTCTTCGCGGCTTCGCATATTTGGATTTTGAGCGCGGCGCGCGTCAGATGTGAATCGCCTGACCTTCCGCGACATGAGCGGCTTCCATCAGCGTTTCGCTCAGGGTGGGGTGCGCGTGGACGTTGCGGGCGATTTCCGCCGGAGTCAATTCCATCAGCCGCGCCAGCGTCAATTCCGGCAGAAGTTCTGTCACTTCTGGACCAATCATGTGCGCGCCCAGAAGTTCGTCATATTGCTCATCCACAACCAATTTGACCCATCCCGCGTAATCGCCCAGCCCGAGGGCTTTGCCGTTTGCCTGAAAGGGAAATTTCGCGACTTTGATTTTGTAGCCTCGTTCGCGCGCCTGTGCTTCGGTCAAACCGAAGGAGGCGACTTGCGGCTGACAATATGTTGCGCGAGGCATCATCTCATATTCGAGGGTGACAGTGGGCGCGCCCGCGATATTTTCCGCACAGACGATTCCCTGCGCCGACCCGACATGAGCGAGCATCATTTTTCCCGTCACATCGCCGATGGCCCACACGCCGGGGACGTTGGTCGCCATCCTTTCGTCAATTTCGACGAATCCGCGTGAATCCGTCCGAACGCCTAGGGCTTCTAATCCGAATCCGGCGGAATTGGGACGGAATCCAATCGCCACGAGGGCTTGTTCCGCTTCGAGGGTCGTTTCTTTCCCTTCGGAGGAGACTTTGACGTGAACGCCCTCAGGGACAGCGGATACCGCTTCCACTTTGTGATTCGTCAGGACGCGGATTCCGCGTTTGACGAAGGCTTTGCCGAGTTCCTGGCTCACTTCTTCGTCTTCGGTGGGAACGATGCGCGGCAGCATTTCGACGAGGGTCACTTCGACGCCGTAAGAATGCCAGATGGTCGCGAATTCCACGCCGATAGCGCCGGAACCGATGATGACGACCGATTTGGGAAGTTTTTCCTGCAAGATGGCGGCTTTGTAGGTGAGAATTTTCTCGCCGTCTATTTCCCATCCCGAAGGCACGAGAGGGCGCGCACCGGTCGCGACGATGATATGTTTCGTCTTCAGGGTTTCGGCGTTATTCCCTTCTTTGAAGACTTGGACGGTATCTCGCGCGAGGATTTTTGCCTCGCCCATGTGTACCTCGACTTTGTTCTTCCGCATGAGGAAGCCTACACCTTTGACGAGGCGTGCAGAGGCTTTTCTGGAGCGTTTGACGGCGGCGGGGTAATCGAGTTGGAGGTTTTCGAACGAGAAGCCGAATTCTTTGCCGCGTTCGCGGAGCGTGTGCGCGAGTTCGGCGTTTTTCAGCAGGGATTTGGAGGGAATGCACCCCACATTCAGGCACACACCGCCAAGCCATTCTTTGTCTACGATGGCGGTTTTCAGTCCGAGTTGCGAGGCGCGTATCGCGGCGACATAGCCTGCAGGTCCCGCGCCGATGATGACGACATCATACGATTGAGTCATGGGAGGCATTCTCCTTAGCGCCAGTTTTCGAGCGTGTCTACGATTTTCGCGACGAACCAGTCTGCCGTCGCGCCGTCGAGGATGCGGTGGTCGAAGGTGAGGGAGAGGTAGACCATCGGGCGGATGGCGATGGCGTCGTTGATGACGACGGGACGTTTCTTGATTGCGCCGACTCCCAAGATGCCGCATTGGGGCTGGTTGATGATGGGCGCGGCGATGATGGAGCCGGTGACGCCGTGATTGGTAATCGAGAAGGTGCCGCCTTTGACTTCATCGGGCATGAGTTTGTGGGCGCGTGCGCGTTCTGCCAAATCGTTGACGGCGCGGGCGATGCCGAGGAGGGAGAGGGAATCGGCGTGTTTGATGACGGGGACGATGAGTCCTTCTTCGCCAAGCGAGGTCGCCATGCCGATGTTGATGTCGCCGTGAATGAGGATGCCCTCGTCCGTCCATGTGGAGTTGACGACGGGGTAGGTTTTCAATGCGGCGACGGTCGCCATGACGAAGTATGCAGTGAAGGTGAGTTTCACGCCGTCGCGTGCGAATGCCTCTTTGTTTGCCGCGCGGTGTGCGACGACGGCGCTCAAATCCGCTTCGAAGACGGTGGTCGCGTGGGGCGAGGTGTGTTTGCTCCGTGTCATGTGTTCTGCGATGAGGCGGCGCATGTTCGTGTGCGAGATGAGTCTGTCGCCGGCGAGAGGTTGAGGG
>CAZDGZ010000145.1:0-3915 GCA_964505165.1 uncultured Anaerolineaceae bacterium
AGCCATTCGGACATGCGAATCAGCGTGCGGCTTTTCAAAACCCCCACAGCCACCGCGAAATAGGGCCACAAATCGCGCACCTCGAAGAAGAAAGGCACGCGCTTCAGCCGCGCCAAATGCCGCGCGGTCCATCCCTGAAAAATCGGCGGCGATGTGCCCCATACCGCGTCCACGTTTCGCACGCCCAGCCCCGCGAAAAACGAAGAAAACATAAACGAAAAAAACGCGACCATGCGATGGACGAAAGATTTATGATGCGCCGCGTAAACATACGTCCGCAAAATCGTAATGCCGGGTTCGGGCGTTTCGCGGGCGATGAACGGGATTTTTTCGCTTCGCGCCTTGCCCGTGATGTAACTCACCGGGCTGGCGATGATGGTCACGCGATGCCCGCGCCGGACGAGATGCCGCGCCGTTTCGTAATGGCGCGTGCCGCCGGGTTCGTCGAGAGAAGCAAAGGCTTGATGAATGAGAAGGATGTGCATGAGTCTACGCCGATAAATGAAACTCGGTGACGAATTGTACCCCGTCTTCCGCGAAGACTTCAAGCGAAAACGAAAGCGCGGGCAATTTGATTCCGTAAGTCGGCGAAAACCACCCTTCGACGGATTCCGCGTGTCCCTCGCCCCAGAGGAGTTGCCCGCCTCGAATCAACGCCGCGCGTCCCGCCGCGCCGCGAAGGGCGACGTGCAGCCCTCCTGTTTGCGGAATAGACAAGCGGAGGTGAATCTCCTCCTTCGTCCGCGAAATCTCCCATCTCCCGTCGGGGAAGAGCCAATGCAGACGGTATCGGTGCGGCGCGGCGGCGATGAGCGTATCGGTGACGAGGAGATGCCGCGCCGTCTCGAAGCGTATCTCGCGGCGATGCGAAACGCCGAGACGGCGATATCCCTCATGCGCCGCGACGATTCGATTTTCCTCGCGGGCGAGGACGCGCGTCCGCGCCCAATCGAGATAGAGAAAGCGCCCTGCGCGGGTCATTGCATCGAGAGAATCCACGGTGACGGTGTTGTGGAATTTCGTCGCGCTCCAGGGGTTTTCCCAGGGCGGTTCGCCGTTGTAGAGATAAGTGCCGGGGTCGAGAAGGAGCGCGCGCCCTCGCTGCCAAAGATCTACATGGAGCATATCGGCATGGGCGAGGCGCAAATTCCCCCGCGCGACGCGGAGATACGCGCGCGTATCGCCTGCTTCCAGAATGGGGAAGCGAATCGCCGGAGGCTCCACGCGCGGCGGCGCAGGGATGCGAAACCAGCGGCTCAACTCGTCCCATGCGCCGCGTGGGAATGCCTCGATTCCTAAAAACGCGCGAGCGGCGGCTTGCGCGACGGGACGGAAATCGCGGTATCCGCCGTTGGCGAGGGGAAAGAGATTCGCGCCGTCGTTTCCGCCGAGGTTTGGCGCGTCGCCGCTGAGGGGATGTACCCACGCGGCAAGCCATGCCGCTGCCGCCGCGAGACGTTCGCGTGTTTGCGCGGTGAGGAGGGATTCGCCGGTTTTCTCCTCCATCGCGGCGACCCAGAGCGCGAGAGAAAGCATCAGCCGATGATACGAGGTGCTGTGCTGGATGTATTCTCCCGTGTCGTCAATTTGCGCGAGGAGCGCGCGGTTGAACCAGTATTTGCCAAGACGCCGCCACCGCGCGGAATCGGGATGACGAGGCAGGGCAAGCCCGGCGCTCATCAACGCGGCGGCTTCGCTGAGAATGTGATTGTTGTTTTGCGCGAGCGCGTATTCCAATGTTTGGGGAATCCTCGCGGCGTGTTCTGCAACCGACGCGGCGAGACGCGCACGCCGTTTGGGGCTGGATTCGGGAGAATCCGCGAAGAGGGCGTCTGCCCAGAGGAGCGCGAGGAGGCGCAGCGCGACTTCCTGTCCGTTCATCCATTGCGGGCCGAGACAGGGAGGATTGCCTGCGTCGAAGGTTTCGAAATATGTCCAGAAGGCGGCGGCGTAACGCGCGTCGCCGAAGACGCGGTACGCGCGTCCGAGGGGGAAGACCCAGGTGAAGCGCGCCGGCTCCCAGAGGAATTTGATGTCGAAGGGCGGGGAATCGTAGAAGGGGCGGAGTTTGGCAGGATTCCGCTCGTAGACGCTCCAATGCTGAAGGGGCGAATCAAATGTCAATTTCAGGGGCGTTTCGTCGCCTCCGAAGGGGCGGTATTTCCCTTCGAGGATGGATTCCGCTTCGGCGCGGAGCGAATCCTTTTCTTCTTCCTGTAGTATCCGAGTTATTTCCTCGGAGGAGGGCAGCGCGAGGACGGGGAGGAGGGAGTCCGCGTTTTTGGCGGGGCATCCGCGCCGCGTGTATACGCCGAGGCGGAGGGCGAGGCGGTACCGCGTGATTCGCGCGATGGCGGAGATGCCGAGTTGCCGAAGGGTTTTGAGAAGAAGGGTCGGATTCATCGAGGAGATTATAAACGAGACGGCGGCTTTTGCTTGACGAAAATCCTTTCGCGGGCTAAAATCTTCTCCGTCGGAACAACGCCTCCATGAGGAGGCGCGTTTTGTGTCTGGAGCAGTGATGACAGAAGAAGATTCTACTACCCCTCAGGTTGTCAATTTGCGTGAAACTTCCGTAGAGAAGGTGAACGCTGAGTTGGCGCGCGTCCATCAATCGGGCGTGAAGGAAATCGTCGCTCAAGAGGTCGGTGTGCATCAGGCAGGCGTTGGACGCTTGACCGCTTCGACCGTGTCTGCGCATGAAATCGGCGCAGGCTCGATTCAGGCGGAGGATGCGACTTTCGAGAATAGCGGCGTCGTTGCCGCTCGCGCGGGGACGCTTCAGTTGAAGGGCGAGGGAGGGATTCTTCTCGCGAACGAGGCGGCCGTTTCGGATAGTATGGTGAGCGTTCTTGCTGCCCGTTCGGTCCGTGCGGAACGCGTGCGTTCTGTCGTTTTGCTTGCCGGGAATGTGGACGGCGATGTAGAGACCTCGCTGGATACTCGCGGCGCGGCAATCGTCGGTCTCATCGGCGGGCTGGTCTTCGGACTCTTCTACATGGCGGCGCAGTTTTTGTTTCGACGAGATTAAACAATCTTCGGCAATCGCCGAGGAAAATCATACATAGAGCGAAGGTAACCCGCGTTTGCGGGTGAGAGGCGCTCGAGGATGGTACAGATGGAAAAATTGGTTGTCAAAGCCGAAAAACGAGATGTGACGGGCAAGAAGGTGCGCGCGTTGCGCCGCGAGGGGAAACTCCCGGCGGTGATGTATGGAAGCGAAATCGATTCCATGCCCATCGTGTTGGATGCCCGCTCGGCAAGCCGCGTGCTGATGAACGTTACCTCGTCCAGCGTGGTGATGGTTTCTCTGGATGGGAAAGAATATCCCGCGTTGGTGCGTGAGCGTCAACGAGACGTGATTCGCGGAAATTTGCTTCATGTGGATTTTCAGGTCGTTTCGCTGACCGAAAAAATCCGTGCGAAGGTCGGCATTGAATTGGTGGGCGAAGCGCCTGCCGTCAAGGACTTCAACGCGGTCATCGTTACCGGTATGGACGCGCTGGAGGTCGAGAGTCTTCCGCAGGAGTTGCCGGAACGTATCGAGGTGGATATTTCGAGCCTCAAGGAAATTGGCGACGGTATTTTCGTCCGCGATATTGTCGTCTCGGATAAGGTCGAGATTTTGGATGACCCCGATGCGATGATTGTCTTCGCGACAGGCGGACGCGAGGAAGAGGCGCCTGCCGAGGAGACCGAAGAAGGTCTCGAGGCGGAAAGCGTCGAACCGGAAGTCATCGAACGCGGCAGCAAGGAAGAAGAAGAGGAAGCATAACGCCGCAAGTTTGCATTGTGCAGAGAAGAAGCAGGGCGCGCGGTTTTTTCCGATGCGCGCTGCTTTTTTTTAGTTGGGTAGTTGGGTAGTTTCGTAGTCTGTTGGTCTTATAGTCGGGTAGTCTGATAGTCGGATGGGAG
>CAZDGZ010000146.1:0-3877 GCA_964505165.1 uncultured Anaerolineaceae bacterium
CCGCCGGGGGCGAGGTGGTGAATCATATGCTGCATCCAGGCGAAGTTGGCGTTGTTGGCGGGCGGCGTGCCGAAAGCCCAGCGCGGGTCATTCTTCAGCGAATCCTGTCCCCAATCGCGCAGGTTGAAAGGCGGGTTGGCGAGGATGAAATCGGCGCGCAAATCGGGGAAACGGTCGTTCAGGAAAGTATCGCCATGAGCGATGTTGCCGTCAATGCCGCGGATTGCCAGATTCATCTTGCACAGCCGCCAGGTGGTGTAGTTGGATTCCTGCCCGTAGATGCTCACGTCCCCGATGCGCCCGCCGTGCGCGGCGATGAAGGCTTCGCTCTGCACGAACATCCCGCCGGAACCGCAGCAGGGGTCATAGACGCGCCCGCGATAAGGCGCGAGCATCTCCACCAGCACCTGCACCACGCTGCGCGGCGTGTAGAACTGCCCGCCCTTCTTCCCCTCCGCGCTGGCGAACTGCGAGAGAAAATACTCGTACACCCGACCGAGCATATCCTTCGAGCGGCTGCTCTGGTCGCCGATTTGCAAATTGCCGAAGAGGTCAATCAATTTACCCAGGGCGCGCTTGTCCAGCCCGGGGCGGGCGTAATTCTTGGGGAGAACGTCCTTCAGGGAGGGGTTATCCCGCTCGATGGCTTCCATCGCTTGGTCCACCAACACGCCGATGTCTGGCTGGCGGGCGTTCTCCTGAAGGACATGCCAGCGCGCTTCGGGCGGCACCCAGAAGATGTTTTCGGCCAGGTACTCGTCCCGGTCTTCCGGGTCGGCCAGCGGCTCGTTCTGCAAGCGGGCGTGATGCTCCTCGAAAACGTCCGAGATGTACTTCAGGAAAATCAACCCCAGCGCCACATGCTTGTATTCCGCCGCGTCCATGTTGGAGCGCAGCGCCTCAGCAGATTGCCAAAGTTCTTTTTCAATTCCGGTGGTCGCGCCGTTGGTATCCGTCATATCTACAACTCCCATATTTTCCTGAAGTCTGCCCGTCGCGAAATAAATTCGTCACTGTTTTTCATTATACGATACATTTTGAAATTCCCCTCTTCCTCGCGATTATCGAGAATTCTTCTCCAAAATCTCCCGCGTGGAGGGAAAGGCGAGAGGGGGCAATTCGTCCAGAGAAAAGAAGGCGAGGGCGTCCGCGTCGTCGTTTGCAGCAGGGACGCCGCCTAACAAAATACCGCGATAGATGAGAATGAAATCCGCGCCGTGCGGATGCGCTTTCCCCGCGATGACATCGAGGATTTCTTCCGCACGCACTCGCAGCCCCGTTTCTTCGAGACATTCTCGCTCCGCCGCGCGGGCAGGGTCTTCCCCCGCGTCTACGAAGCCTGCGGGGAAGGTCCACAATCCTTTTTGTGGGGAATGTGCGCGGCGCACAAGAAGGATGCGCGCCTCGTCGAAAACGAGAATCCCCGCGGCGACTTTCGGGTCGGCAAAGTAAATCCATCCGCAGCGCGGACAAACGGGACGAATCTTCCCGTAGCGTTCCGCATATATCACCGACGCGCCGCAGCGGACGCAGTATTTCACCGTATCTTGTTCAGCCATTTTCGGGAGGCGGCGCGTCGCAAAAGATACGCGCTCAATGCAAGAATCCCTGCCAACGCGAGGAGGAGATATCGCGCCCACGCCAATTTGGATGGAGGAGCAGGGGCAGAGGGACTCGGCACGGTTTCGGCAGGTTCTTCCGCCAGAGCAGGAGAAGTCGGCGCAGGCGAAACGGCGGCGAGGGAGGGGGCTTCCGGGAGCGCGTTTTCGCTCTTTTCGGGCATTTCGGTGGGAGGCGCCTCCTCAGCCGAGTCCATCGCGGGCGCGGCGGCAGGGAGTTCCTGGCTTCGAAGCGCGACGCTTTCCATCGAGGCGGTTTTCGACGCGGGGAGTTGGATAAAGGTGAGGAGGAAAAGGAACGCCGCCGCTGCGGAGGCAAATTGCATCCAAGGAAGCGCGCGGGGAAGCGGCGGTTTCGCGGCGACCATACGCGGAGTCAGCGTGAAGGCGCGGGGAGCGCGTCGGCGAGGAGCGCGGCGGAGCAACGCGCGGGATTCGCGCAACGCGTCCAGCGCGGAGCGAAGGCGGCGGTCACGCGCGAGGCGTCTTTCCAATCGTTTGGATTCCGTCTCGGAGAGTGTTCCATCCAAATAGGCGGAAAGAAGGCGGGTATCTCGTGAAGAAAGGGAAGTCTTTTTCATGGGCGCTCTTCTTCCAGACGAAACGCGGCGGGAAGAAGTTCCCGAAATTGCTGAAGGCATTCTTGTAAACGTCGGCGGGCGCGCGCAAGGCGGCTTTTGATTGTGCCGAGGGCTTTCCGAAGCGCGAGGGCGGCTTCTTTGTAATCCAACCCTTGAATATCCACGAGGACGACGACCGAGCGGAAATCCGGCGGGAGAGCATCGAGGCATTGTTGAATGGCGCTATCGAGTTCCGCCATTTCGGCACGCGCTTCCGGGGAGGGCGCGTCATCCGCAAGCCAGCGAGGGGTATCCATTTCTTCGTTTTCAGCGTTGAGGGGTTCGAGGGAGACAAGGGAACGGCGTTTGCGCCGGCGAAGTTCGTCGTAGCAAGCATTCGTCAGAATGCGAAAGAGCCACGCTCGAAACGAACCGCCACGATAGGAACGAATTTTGCGAAACGCGGAGAGAAAGGCCTCCTGCACCGCGTCGGCAGCGGAATCGGAATCGCCCAAAATGCGGTAGGCCGCATTGTACAGCGAATCCTGATACGCAAGCACGAGACGGTTGAAAGAGTCCAGGTCGCCGCGTTGTGCGGCACGAATGAGGGCGGCTTCATCCATGCCGTTATTGTATCATTTCGCAAGGGCGCCCGCGTCTGCGTGATTGCACACCGGCAATCGGGCTGAAAAGAATTTGCGGAAGCATTGCCATCAAGGTCGCCATCGCCAAAACAGTCGCCGAGCCGCTTTCCTTCGTCAAGTACCATACAAGCGCGAATTGCACCAATCCACTGCCGAAGAGAGAAAAAACTTGTCCGCCCCAAATCGTGAAGAACCGCGCCGCCCAGTTTTTCGGCAATGGGACATTCGGATTATTCGTCATCGAAGCCTTTTCTTCCAGAAAAACGCCGCAATGTCTCGAAGACTACAGCAAAATAATCGCCAATGCCGCGCCGAAAACTGCACACGCGAAATTGACCCAATCGTTGTTCAGCCACGCCCAGCCGCGAATTTGCACGGTCTTCGCGCCACAGGTGTGGTAGGGATGACGCTCCGTCTCTTTTTCACACACCGGGCAACGATAAATCGCCTGCACGGTTGCGCCCAAAAAGGAATCGAAGAGGGAGGCGGCAAATCCTGCCAGCGTGACGAGAAGCGCGAGATTCACCCCCGCGCCCGTCGGGGAAAAGAATCCCGCGAGGATGCCCAAAAGCGCCGCGCCCGCGAAGGAAGCCACACTCCCGGCGAGGGACACGCCGCCCGAAGTTCCCTTTTCCACGCGCTGACGAAGACGAGTAATCAGCCTCGGCGCGGAGGGATTCAACACCCCCAACTCCGTCCCCCATGTATCCGCGTTGACCGCTGCGAGCGCGGCGGCGAACCCTACCCACACCCACACCGCATCGGGGAAGAAAGGATGCAACGCGGCAAAGAGCGCGGCAAGCCCGCCATTACTCAACACCTGTCCCGCGTCGCGTCGGCTTCCTTTGGAGAACTTCTCTCCCAGCGAGCGCTTTCGCCCCTTGAACGCGTGCGAAAGTCCGCTGGATGAGACGAAAAACGCGAGGAGGAGAATCGCCCACCGCCATCCGCCGAAACCGAAAATCAACGTCCCCTCGAGAACCGCCGCGAGCGCGCCGCTCTTATCCAACGAATGAGCGCGGTACGCCGCCCCCGCGACGAAAAGCGCGAGGAG
>CAZDGZ010000147.1:0-3819 GCA_964505165.1 uncultured Anaerolineaceae bacterium
GGCCTTGCGGGTGCCATGGACCCCCTCTACGGACTTATCGTTTTCGCCGGTATTTTCTTTGATGTTCTCATCTATACCATTTGGCTCAAACGGCGCACTTGCTGGTCTATCGTTTGGGGAGGGATTTCTGGCGGTATGCCGATTCTCGCGGGGCGGACGCTGGGCGTCGGTCATGTGGACTGGGTCGGCATTCTCCTCGCCCTGGCGATTCTTTTCTGGATCCCGACGCATATTCTCACGTTCAGCATGAGATTCCATGAAGACTATCGCCGCGCAGGGGTTCCTACTTTCCCCTCTACCTACGGATTTTACGCGACGCGCGTGATTATCGCGATTTCGAGCGTCCTTGCCGCGTTGACGATTGGCGGAGCGGCGCTTGGGGTTGGTTTGACCATTGGGTATCTTCGTTTGATTGTCGTCCTTTCCGCCGGCTTGTTTGTCATGGCGGTGGCAAGTGTTCTTTCTCCCTCCGAGCGCGTGAATTTCGGACTTTTCAAATACGCGTCGCTCTATGTACTTGGCACGATGATTTTGCTCGCGCTATAATGTGGTAGAAACCTGCCCCTACGCGGACAGGGAGACGGGATTTCCCGCCGTTATTTCGGACATTCTATGGAAAGGAAGGAGTTCTGCTCATGAAGAAAATGACCATTCTCGACCGCATTCTGCTTCTTATTACCGGTCTCCTCGCTGCTTATGAAATTGGATGGGGGCTTGGAGGATTGAAGGGATTGCCGGCTTGGGCGTACACCATCGCGTTCGGCGTTCTCCTGATTGCCGGGCTTTTGTTGATTATCTTGGGATTCGAGCCGTTGGAAAACCCCTTGGTGGTTATTGTTTCGACGATTATTCCGCTTAGCCTTTCGACTGGCTTGATTGCCCAATATCGTCCGCAGTGGAGCGGGGCATATCTCGCGTTCGCGGTCATCGGCTTTCTCGTCATCGTCGTGACGCGATATACGACCGAAGGCGCGGCGGCGACCATTCCCCTCGCGGTGATTCACGGAATTGCCGGTCTGACGATTTTCCTCCTCCCCATTATCTTGAGCGTAAAGGGAGAAACTCCCGGTGGTTTTGTGTGGGTGGGAATCGGCGGCGCGTTGATTGGCGTCGGCGGGTTGCTTCTTGCTTTCTTGAAAGCCGGAAAACCCATCCTCTCACAGAAAACCATTTTGACCGTTCTCCCCGGCTTGCTCCTCCTAATGGCGGCGGCATTTGTCGCGGGATTTGCGGCAGTCTTCTAATCGGACGAAGTTTTCTCGAATCAAAAGGAGCGTCTCTGTGCAGGACGCTCCTTTTTGTATTCCCGTTTGGTTGTGCTGACGCAATCCTTTTGTGCGGCTAGCGGGCAAGAGGATGCCCGTTAGAGTGTCATTGCGAGCCGCTGAAAGCGGCGTGGCAATCTCCTCCTTTTTTGCGAGAGATTGCTTCGTTTCGCTCGCAATGACACTTCATTTTCCTAAAATGCGACTCAGGCTCAGGCTAATCTATTCGTTTTCCGGTAATCAGAGGAATGACGAGCGTGTACAACGGGAGCGCTAACGCGCCAAGCGCAGGCTCGTACCAAGGCAGAGTCGTGAAGGGTCCTCCAATGGCAAAGAGCCATATCGGGAACGAGAAGGTAGACAAAACCAATTGGGTGGGTTTGCGTACATGCATAACCCGTTTGAGCCAAATTGGGGTAAGAAACAACAGAATTCCGCCGAGAATCCACAACGCGTTTTCCAGCGTTTTCGGTTTGTGCGCGTAGGTGGTTCGGAGGACGCCTTCTATCGAAACATATGCCATGACGATTTCCGAAGGGATGTGCTTCAATACTCTGGTGAGATAATCGTCATGGGAGGAAACTTTTCGAGCCATATTCTTCTCCTTCCTTGGGGGAATAAAATAAGATTACTTGAGCATAGGCATTTGGATGCCAAACCGTTTCGCGTTTTTGATAGCCTCCTCATACCCTGCATCCGCGTGGCGGACGACGCCGAGTCCGGGGTCGGTCGTAAGGACGCGTTGAAGCCGTTTCGCGGCCTCCGGCGTCCCGTCGGCGACGATGACCATGCCTGCGTGCTGCGAATAGCCCATCCCCACGCCGCCGCCGTGATGGAAGGAAATCCACGTTGCGCCGCCGACCGCGTTGAGAAGCGCGTTCAAAATCGCCCAGTCGCTGACGGCATCCGACCCGTCGAGCATCCCTTCTGTCTCACGGTTGGGGCTGGCAACGGAACCGGCATCCAGATGGTCGCGTCCGATGACGATGGGCGCGCGGACCTCGCCGCTGGCGACCAGTTCGTTGAATTTCAAACCGGCCTTCGCACGGTCGCCGTAGCCCAACCAGCAGATGCGCGAGGGTAGTCCTTGGAATTTGACGCGCTTTTGTGCCATTTTTATCCAGCGCACGAGATGATGGTCTTCGGGGAAGAGTTCGAGGATGGCTTCATCGGTGCGGTAGATATCTTGCGGGTCGCCGGAAAGGGCAACCCAGCGGAAGGGGCCTTTCCCCTCTGAGAACAGCGGACGAATATACGCGGGGACGAAGCCGGGGTAGTTGAACGCGTTTTCCACGCCCGCGTCGAAAGCCATTTGCCGCAAATTGTTGCCGTAATCGAAGACCTCCGAGCCGCGCTCTTGGAAGGTCAGCATGGCTTCCACATGGCGCGCCATAGACTCCATTGCTTTGGCTTTGAAGGTTTCGGGGTCGCTTTCGCGGAGCGCGAGGGCTTCCTCGAAGGTCATCCCGCGAGGGTAATAGTAGAGCGGGTCGTGTGCGGAAGTTTGATCCGTGACCACATCGGGAGTGATGCCGCGGCGCACCAGTTCTGGGAAAACGTCGGCGGCGTTGCCCAGCAGCCCAATGGAGACCGCCTCGTCTTTTGCGAGGGCTTCGTCCACGCGGCGGAGGGCGTCGTCCAGATTCTCCGCGACGACATCGAGATACGCGGTCTCCAGGCGGCGCTGGATGCGGTGAGGGTCAATTTCCACAATCAGCCCGACTCCCTCGTTCATCGTGATGGCGAGGGGCTGCGCTCCGCCCATTTCTCCGAGCCCTGCGGTGAGGGTGAACTTCCCTTTGAGTGAGGTCCAGCCTTTCCTCGTCGCGAGCGAGGCGAGGGTTTCGTATGTCCCCTGCAAGATTCCTTGAGTGCCAATATAAATCCATGAGCCGGCGGTCATCTGCCCGTACATCATCAGCCCTTTGGCTTCCAGTTCGTTGAAATGCTCCCACGTTGCCCATTTGGGGACGAGGTTTGAGTTGGCGATGAGTACGCGCGGCGCGTCGAGATGAGTCTTGAAGACGGCGACCGGTTTCCCGGATTGGATGAGTAGCGTTTCGTCCTCCTCCATATTCTTGAGCGTCTCGAGGATGGCGTCGAACGATTCCCAGTTTCGCGCTGCCTTCCCTCGTCCGCCGTAGACGATGAGATGTTCAGGGTCCCCGGCGACATCGGGGTCGAGGTTATGCTGAATCATTCGATAGGGTGCTTCGATGAGCCAGTTTTTGCAAGTGAGTTTCGTGCCTTTGGGAGGGTGAACGACGCGAGGTTGAGAGGTCATAGGTTTCTCCTTTCGGAAGTTAGAAGAAAGTTTTTGAAGAAACGGAAAGGGTGAAAATCGCATCCCTTTCTATGCTTTTCAAGGCTGCCCTTGCATTCGAGTTAAGGATATTATACGCCAGGTAGTTCGATAGTTTGGTAGTTGGATAGTTGGATAGTTCGGTAGTTTCGTAGTTGGGGAGGGGTTGGCACATTTCGCGCGATGTCCGCTGCCCCTTGTTAGTTCGATAGTTTGGTAGTTTCGTAGTTTGGTAGTTGGGTGGGAGAGGCT
>CAZDGZ010000148.1:0-3554 GCA_964505165.1 uncultured Anaerolineaceae bacterium
GACGAAGGAGCGCATTCCCGCGCGTCCTGCCGACGGGTCAATGGTTGCCCAGACAACAATGAATCCGCGTCCGGTTTGTTCGTATTCGGTCATTGCCTTGTCGCCGGCGGTGACGAAGATTTTTTCGCCGTTCAGCACCCATTCGTTGGTCTCTTTGTCCAGTACAGCGGTGGTGCGGATGGCGGAGGTGTCGGAGCCGGCTTGGGGTTCGGTCATACACATTGCGGCGAAAGTGGGTTTATCTCCGGCGAAGCGGGCGAGGAATTTCTTCCGTTGTTCGGGCGTTCCTGCCGCTTGGACGGCTGCCGCGCCCAATCCGCCGCCCGGCGTGCCGAGGTACATGCCCACGTCGCCCCAAGAGAGCATTTCGAGCATGTGCGCGAGCATCTGGTAGCCAATGGGTGGGTGTTTCTTTTTGCCCGCGTCTTCTTTCTTTTCTTCTTTCGGCGCGAGTGAACCAGCGCCGGAGGCTTTCATCGCCTCGTGCATGAAGTTGATGTATTCCCACGAGATTTTGTGCTCGTTTTCGTCCAAATCTCGCGAGACGGGCCGCATCATATTTTCTGCGACTGTTTTCAGCACATATTGCTGCTGCACAATGGGTTTGGGGGCTTCAAATTCAATCGTCATTTTTTCTCCTCCGTTCCTAAACCATCGCCATACCGGTGAAGGTGGCAAAGCCGCGTCCGTTTCGCATCCACATTTCGACGGGGTGTTCGCGGATGTATCCGTGACCGCCGAGAATTTGCACGGCTCTATCGGTGACCATCATTACCATATCCATCGCGCCGACATAAGCCATGTAGGCTTCCTGGAACGCGTCTTCTTTGCCGACATCCATCTTCCACGCGGCTTCCCATGCGAGGAGACGGGAGGCTTCGATTTCCGTTCCCATTTCCGCCAGCATGAACGCGATGGCTTGTTTTTGCGCGACTTTCACGCCGAAGACTTCGCGCTCTTTGGCGTAATCGCGGGAGTATTCGAACGCGGCTTTCGCTACGCCGACTGCCATCGCCGCGAGGGTGATGAAACTGGATGCCAAAATCGGCTTGAAGTCGTGTCCCGCGTCGCCGCCGATTCGGTTTTCTTTCGGAACGCGGACGTTGTCGAATTTCACGCGGTAGAGGGGGAGGGCGTCGAGGCTCATCAGTTTTTCGCGCTCCGTTACGCTGACCCCATCTGTTCCCTTCGGGACGATGAAGCCTTGCGTCTTCCCGTCCAGATTCGCGTAGACGACCATCGCTTCAGCGCTTTCCGCATAGGGGACGTAGGCTTTTTCGCCGTTTAGGATGTATTCGCCGCCGTCTGCTTTCGCGGTGGTTTTCATATCCAGCGAATCGAAGTCGAAGGTGTATTCAATCCACGCGGCGGTGTAGGGCTTCCATTCCGCTTCGATGACGGGGGGAATCCATTTCTGTTTCTGGTCTTCCGTGCCCGCCTGCAAAATGGGCATGACGAAAAGGTTGGGGGTCATCACGGCGAGCGTTCCCGCCAAATCGCCCCATGCCATTTCTTCCGCCGCCAGCACGCCGGTGACGAGAGAGCGTTCCCCGAAGCCGCCGTATTCTTCCGGGACGGAGGCTTGCAGGACGCCCAATTCCCAGCCTTTTTCCACGAGTCCATCGGGGAATTTGGCTTCTTCGTCGGCATCGTGTGCCGCGGGACGCAAATCGTTCTCGGCAAAGCGTCGAACGGCGTCTATTAGCATTTTCTGCTCTTCAGAAGGTTCAAACGAGTACATAGGCTTCTCCTTGTGTAGGGGGTTCCGGTTCAGCAGCAGGGATGTACCTGCGCCGCGACCGGGTCGTTGATACGCTGGTAGCGCAACGGAATGCGCTGCGAAGCGAGGGCGTCTAAATTGACGATACGCAACAGCCCTCGTTGATAAAGATATTCCACATGCGCCCCCGCTTCTTCGATGGCGAGGAGGACGTTGTAGCCGCTCACTTCGCCAAAAATTTCACGCGAGACATCCGCGACGGTGTGGGGTTCGGATAGGAAGGTCAGCGTTTGTTCCAATCGTTCCGTATGCACCTCTCGAATTTCTTGGATTCGGGCGGGGAGGTCGAAAATCGAATCGTTATGCCCGCTGAGAACAATCGAAATTCCCTCGCTCCATGCGAGGAGCTTTTCCAAAGAATGAAGGTAGTGATCTAGCCCGGTATGGAGGGTGATTCGTTCGGGCCATTGATGCGGGGAAATGTGAGTCAGCACATGGTCGCCCGCGAAGAGAACATTTTCCAGCCGGATGGCAACCTGCCCCGGCGAATGCCCCGGGACGTGGAGAAAGGAAAAGGGTCCGAGCCTCATGCCCATTGCCTCGTAGGTGAAATCTACCGAGACGGAGCGAAAGAGGGATTTGTTGATGCGGTACATCCCCATCACGCGGGTTTGTGTCTCCTCCGAGACTCCCGCTTCGGCGAGGAATTCGAGAAGACGATGTTCGGTGAAGAGGACGCGTTCCTCGTAGTTGGTGAGGGTTCGTAAATCCAATTCGTGAATCCCGACTTTCGCTTGCGGCGCTCGCTCTCGGACGAAGGGAAGTCCGCCGAAGTGGTCTATGTGTCCGTGTGTGATGAGGACATGCGTGAGATCCTCGAAGCGGATTTTCTCGCCGTGTGCCTCGCTCGCTGCTTCGAATCCGGCGGCGAGGTCTTCGTTTGCGTCTCCAAAGCCGGAGCCGGTATCAATGAGGACGCGATATTCTCCCGCGAGGACGAGGTACGCGTACGCCCAGAAATCGGGAAAAGCGTTGATGGGAATGCGGTAAATTTGCGCGTGATGAGGGGTTTGGTAAGTTTGGAAGGTATGAGGGAGTTTGGTAGACGGAATGGCTTCCATCTCAGCGTCTCCGCAAGCCGTCGAGGAACATATCGGCGTATTGTTCGGCAATGTCCTCGATGTCGAGCGCGCCGTCGGGACGGTACCAAGTAATCGTCCAGTTGGCGATGCCCAGTGCGCCGCGTGCCGCAAGCGCGGCATCTGCACAGCAGAAAATCCCTTCGTCCAGCCCGTCCTGAATGGTTTCCCGCCAGAGTGATTCGAACCGGTCTCTGTAGGGGACGTGCTGCGCGTGGAGTTCGGGAGTCAGCGAGCGATGTTCCAGAAGAAGAACTGCGGACAAATCCGCGTGGTCGGTGAGCGTCTTGAGATATACACGCATCATCTCGCGGAGTTTCTCGTCGGCGGGGAGGTCTCGTTCCGCGACGGCGGAGACCTTCTCGATGAGTAAATCGAGTGCGCGGTCGAGGAGCGCGAGAAGAATCTCCTGTTTGCTGGAGATGTGGTGGTACAAACTGGCTTTTTGGAGATTGACCGCTTCGGCAATATCCTGCATAGAGGCGGCGTGGAAGCCCTTCTTGCGGAAAATTTGCGCGGCGGCATCGAGAATTTGGTCTTTGGTCATCATGGGTCACAACCTACCGAACGGTCGGTAGATTAAGGATACCAGAATCCGCCACGCGGGTCAAGGAGCAAACGGCGGAGATGTGCAGGATATGGTTTGCAAAAGGTGTTGGTTTTGGGGTAAGATGAGAATCGTAAAATTGAGCAAC
>CAZDGZ010000149.1:0-3489 GCA_964505165.1 uncultured Anaerolineaceae bacterium
TGGGAGGAGTTCCCGAATTGACGCTGCTGCCGGACGGCAATTTGCGGCTCTTTGTCAGCGCGCCGGAGGGAATCCGCAGCCTCTACTCGGAGGACGGCGGAGAGACCTGGACGGTGGAAGAGGGACTCCGAATCCCCGCCGAAGAGAAAAACGTCGCCGCCGACCCTTCGGTCATCCAGTTGCCGGACGGGACGTGGTTCATGGTCTGGAAACGGTTGAATCCGGCGTTGCTGGACGACGCCAATCCTTGAATTTTCACACGATGGGAGACCTGAGGCATTGCTCAGGTCTCCTTTTTTCGGGGAATGAGTCGCAAATCCTGCTTTCAGAGAGGGGATTTGCCCCCTTTTCTCCGAAACCGAGATAGATGCTTGGCAGATTCTGCTTTGGGCTGGTATAATCCGCATTACAAATTTGATAATCGGAGTTACCAGAATGGATCAACAAGACGCCCTGAATGGGCAGGAGGCTGTAAACGAGACAACCTCGCAGGAAAATCAGGAAGTCGAAAACAATCAAACGATGGAGGCTTTGCTGGAAGAGGAAGCGTATAAAGTAGACCTTCCGCAGCGAGGCGAAATTCGTACCGGCACCATTGCAAGCATTTCTCAAAGCCAGATTTTGGTGAGCATTGGCGCAAAATCGGAGGGGGTGATTGCAGGACGAGAATTAGACCAAATCCCTGACGAAGATAAGAAAGCCTTCGAGGTTGGTCAAGAAATTCCCGTATATGTACTCAATCCTGAAGATTCCAACGGCAACGTCATTCTCTCGTATACGCGCGCGCAAGAACAAATGGCGTGGGATACGGTAGAGAAAATGGCGAAAGACGCCGAAATCTATGAAGGGGAAATCGGCGGCTACAACAAAGGCGGGCTGATTGTCTCCATTCATGGGCTACGCGGATTTGTCCCGGCTTCTCAGGTGAGCGTTATGCGCCGCAGTATGGCGGTAGGCGAATCGCCGGAGCAGCGTTGGGGCAAGATGGTGGGCGAGCCGATAGCCGTCCGCATTATCGAGGTGGATAGGGAACGCCGCCGCCTCATCCTTTCCGAACGCGCGGCGAGCAACGAGTCGCGGCAGTCTATCAAGGAACGCGTCATCGAAGAGTTGGAAATCGGGCAAACTTATTCAGGACGCGTGACCAGCCTGGCGAATTTCGGCGCGTTCGTCAACATCAACGGCGCGGATGGGTTGGTGCATCTTTCCGAACTTTCGTGGGATAGAGTGCAGCATCCCAGCGAGGTGTTGGAAGTCGGGCAGGATGTGGAGGTCAAAGTTATCAGCGTAGACAAAGAGAAAAAGCGCATTGGCCTTTCTATCCGCCAATTGAGCGAAGACCCTTGGAAGGCGCGAATTTCGAAATTCCAGGTCGGGCAGTTGGTTCAAGGTACGGTGACTCGTTTGACCAAATTTGGCGCGTTCGCCCGCCTGAGTGATGATGTGGAAGGCTTGATTCACGTTTCCGAAATCAGCGACCACCGCATCGAGCATCCGAAAGAGGTCCTGCACGAAGGGGATGTCGTGAACCTTCGCATCATCCGCATTGACCCCGACCGCCGGCGGATTGGCTTGAGCATCCGCAAAGTGGATTCCGCTGCGTATGTGGACAAAGATATGAAGATGCTCGCCAAAGAATTGCAGCAGGTGGAAGAGGAAATCTCCTCTCCCTCTGAAGAGGCTGAACCGCCGAAGGATGAGGGCGCAGAACCCGAAGCCTAGTTTTTCTTTTCGACCCAAAGCGCGCTTCAGGGCGCGCTTTTTCGACTCTGGAGTTCCCATGTTTCTTCTCGTTGATTCGCACGAAGATTTGGCGTGGAATATCCTCGTCTACGGACGGGACTATACCCGCTCGGTTCAGGAGACGCGTCGTCTGGAACGCGGCGCGGAAGCCGTAGAGCAAAACGGCGAAACGCTGCTTGGCTGGGACGAATATCAACGCGGGCGCGTGGCGCTTGTCTTTTCTACGCTTTTTGCGCCTCCGGCGAACGCGGCGCAGAAAAAGAAACGCGAGTTTGCCTACGAGACGGTGGACGAGGCGGTCCGCGTGTATCGGAAGGAATTGGATATTTACCGCGACCTCGTGGAGCGGCATCCCGATAAATTTCGATTCGTCCTCTCGAAGGAGGCGCTTCGCTCGCACCTCGACGAATGGCAGAAACCGGATGCGACGCCGCCGGTCGGGTTGGTCCCGTTGATGGAGGGCGCGGACGGAATTCGGGACGCGGACGCGTTGGAGGAATGGTGGTCGCTTGGGCTGCGTATCATCGGGCTTGCCTGGCGGGGGACGCGGTATTCCGGCGGGACAATGGAGCCGGGACCGCTTACCGACGCGGGACGCGATATCTTGAAGGCGATGGCGTCTTTTCCCTTTCTCCTCGATTTGAGTCACATGGATGAAGAAGCCGCGCTTCAGGCGCTGGATGTGTACGAAGGGCCCATCCTCGTCAGTCATGGAAATGCGGACGCGCTGATGCCGGATTCGGGGACGAACCGCCACCTGACCGACGCGGTGATTCGCGGCGTCGTCGAGCGCGGCGGCGTGATTGGTCTCATCCCTTTCAATCGTTTTCTCAAAGTCGGATGGACGCGCGGCGACCCGCCTCTTCCGCTGACGTATCTTGCCAATCATATTGATTACGTTTGCCAATTGGCCGGGGACGCGTATCATGCCGCTCTCGGAACGGATTTCGACGGCGGATTTGGACGTGATTCCGTTCCCGAAGGCATTGATTCCATTGCAGATTTGCCGAAAATTGCCGATATTCTCGCGAATCGTGGATACACGGAGGAGGACATCGGCGCGGTTTTGGGGGGCAATTGGATTTCGTTCCTTCGGAAAACGCTTCCCGACGCATGACCGACTCTTCGAATCCTTCTCCCTATTGTCCCGATTCTCCCACGCGCGCGCGTTTTGGGTGGGTAGGAATGTTGGTCGGGATGTTCATCTTTTTGCTGGGCGCGAAACCGGAATGGCTGCATTTGGATAGAAGCGAGGTCGTCGGGTTCGTGCAAATTGCGGTCTTTCTCATCGGGCTGGCGATTCTCTGCATCAGCGGGTATGTGGGCATTCTCTCGCTCTGGGGGAAACGGGAGCGTTCCATTGCCTCGGATATCGGTTTCCGTCTCGTCAGCACGGGCTATGTCCTCGCGGTGTTTTCCGGCATGGCGGATGTCTTCGGGATGGGGACGCAGCCTTTCCCGAAGGTTCCGTTTTTTGGTCCTTGGCAGGCAATGGGCGTGGAACTTGGGGAGGGGTTGATTGCACTCGGTTTTTTGATGATGCTTCCGTATTGGGGGAGGAGGGGGAAGTAGGGGGGTAGTTGGGTAGTTGGGTAGTTGGATAGTTGGATAGTTGGATAGTTGGGTAGTTTCGTAGTTTCGTAGTTTGGTAGTTGGATGGGAGGGGCTGGCGCATTCCGCGCGAATCTCGTTGCCCGAGTAGCCGCGGAGCGGCGTATCGAGGGCAAAATTAGCAGGGTTTCTTTC
>CAZDGZ010000150.1:0-3455 GCA_964505165.1 uncultured Anaerolineaceae bacterium
GCTTCGTTGAAAAGTATCCTTCCCGGTGTTGTTTCTATCAGCTTGTTCTCCACATGCTCTATTTCCATTTCAACCAGATTTTGAGGGTCTCTCGCCTTGGAAGTTTCAATCAGCTCTCCGGTGTACCTGACTTTAATTTTAGCGTGGATATCCACGAACCCGGCCTCATAAGCAGCCAGAGCTTCGTCAAAGTCTGCAAAAACTTTTCCCTCTCCCTCTATTACTCCCGGATATCCTTCTTCTAAGTGGAGAAGTTTTGCACCGTAAAGAATTCCATGAGCGACAAATTCCGAATCAAAAAGAAAGGCGTGGGCAGAAAACCCCGACCCCGCGCGCATCCCCATCCGCATTGACCCCGGCATGGCATTCGGGACCGGCGCGCATCCTACCACGCAACTCATTCTCGAATTGCTGGAACGTCATCTCCCGCCGGGCGCAGAGGTGATTGATGTGGGCTGCGGCTCAGGGATTCTCTCGATTGCCGCGCGGAAACTCGGCGCAGCGCGCGTCCTCGGTGTGGATGTGGACGAAGCCTCCATCGAGTCCTCGCGCGAAAACGCCGCGCTCAACGGCATCGAAACGGAATCACTTGTCCTTGCGCGCGGTTCCGTCCGAGAAATTCTCGAAGGGGAGGTCCCTTTCCGCCGCGCGCCCCTCGTCATGGCGAATATCCTCGCCCCTATCCTGATTCGTCTTCTGGAAAACGGTCTCGCTTCGCTCCTCGCGGAAGGCGGCGTGCTCCTCCTCTCCGGCATCCTCGAAGAACAGGAGACTCGTCTCCTCGATGCCGCGCGCCGGAATTCGCTCCGCGTTCTCGAACGACATCAGCAAGGAGATTGGGTTGCCTTCGCGCTTCATCTTAAAGGGAAGGAAAACGCACCATGAGCAAAAAACTTTCGATACGAAAATTGACTCATTACGCCCGCGCCGAACATCGAAAAGACGCTCCTGTGTTGGATGTGCGGAATCTCACTGTCCGTTATGATGGACGCCTTGCATTGGAGGACATCACTTTTCGGCTGAAAACGGGAGAACGGGTTGCCGTCGTCGGACCCAACGGCGCGGGGAAAAGCACTCTCTTCAAAGCCATCGCGGGGATTCTCCCTCCCGAAAATGGGGAAATCCGCATTTCCGGCGGAGGCCCCGGCGAACATATTTGCATTGCCTACGTCCCGCAGCGGAGTCAGGTGGATTGGGGGTTTCCCGTTTCCGTCGCGGATGTGGTGATGATGGGACGCGTAGGGAAATTGGGGCCTCTGCGCTTTCCCAAAGCGGAAGATTGGGAATACGTTCATCACAGCCTCGAAGTCGTCGGGCTGACCGATTTCGCCGACCGGCAAATCAGCGAACTTTCGGGCGGGCAGCAGCAGCGCATGTTCATCGCGCGGGCGCTCGCACAGGAGGCGCATCTGATGTTGATGGATGAACCGCTCACCGGCTTGGATATCCCCTCGCAGGAGGATATTTTCCGAATTCTCGATACCCTCCGCGAGGTAAATACCACCGTCCTCGTCGCCACGCATGATTTGGGACAGGCGGCGGAACGTTTCGACCGCGTGATGCTCCTCAAACGCCGCTTGCTCGGTTTCGGATTGCCGGAAGAAGTCTTTACGCCGGAACATCTCAAAGAAGCCTATGGAAGCCATCTTCACGTTATTCCCAACGGCGCAAACGGCAGCGCGATTGCTATCTCCGATACTTGTTGCAGTCACGGGGAGGAACCCAATGGCTAATTTCGTAGACTTTTTCATTCAACCCCTCTCTTACGCGTTCATGACGCGCGGACTCATCGCGGCGTTTTTGGTCGGGATCGTCTGCGCGGTCATCGGGACCTATATCGTCCTGCGCGGCATGGCTTTCTTCGGGGACGCGCTCGCGCACGCGGTGCTTCCCGGCATTGCGCTGGGCTATCTCGTCAACGGCGGCGCGGGACGCGGTGAACTCTTTTGGTGGAGCCTCGGCACTTCCATCCTCGTCTCGCTGGGGATTGGCGCAATTGGCAAAAGTGAAAAGGTCAAAGAAGATACCGCCATCGGCATCGTCTTCGCGGGGATGTTTGCTTTGGGCATTGCGCTGATTTCCACGGTCCGCAGTTACTCGGTAGATTTGGCGCATTTTCTCTTCGGCGACGTGCTGGGCGTTTCGACTCAAGATTTATGGCTGACGGGCGTCTTTGCCGCGCTTGTCTTGCTCCTTATCTTCGCGTTTTACAAGGAGTTCCTTGTTCTTTCCTTCGACCCCATTCTCGCGGCGACGCTCCGGCTTCCCAAGAATTTCTTGCATTACCTTTTGCTCATTCTCATTGCCATCACCATCGCCGTATCCATGCAGACGGTCGGCGTCGCGTTGATGGTCGCCATGCTCGTCACACCCGCCGCGACCGCGTATCTCCTCACCAAACGTCTCCCGACGATGATGGGCATTGCGGCAGCCATCGCGTCGTTTTCCGGCATCGCGGGGCTGTATTTTTCGTATTACCTCGGCATTGCCTCCGGCGCGGCAATCGTCCTCACCGCGACGGCTATCTTCGCGCTGGTTTGGGGTTTCAAATCCCTCGTCAAACCGCGAAAAATCTAACCGCTCATGCGCCGAATTTATCTCCTGTCTCCCAAAGAACTTTCTCCCGAAACCATCGCCGTCACTTTTGCAAAGACCTCCCGCTCGCCAGAGTCTTTCCGTGATATTGCGGAGGAACTCAGCGACGAGAAAAGCGCGCAATTCCATGAGAAATGGGTGGTGGGGTACGGGCATGCCTCGGTTGCGGAACATGCCGTATTGCACCTCGCGATAGAAAACGTCTCGCGGCTCGCCATCGAGTGCATCGAATCGAATCGACTCGCCTCGTATACCGAAAAATCCACCCGTTACCAAAAATGGGATATGGACGCGTTCGTCCTCCCTCCCGAATTGGAAAATCATCCGCTGCGAAACCGTTACGAGGAAACCATCCGCCGGCTTTTCCGCACCTACGCCGAAAGCCTCGCCCCCGCGCGCGAACTCATCCGCCGCCGCGTGCCGCGAAAAGAAGGCGAAAGCGATGCCGCGTGGGACCGCCGAATCCGCTCCCGCTATGTGGATTCCTGCCGATACCTCCTCCCCGCCGCGTCCCTCGCAAATGTCGGGATGACCGCAAACGCCCGCGTTCTCGAACACGCCATCCGCAAGATGCTTTCGCATCCCCTCGAAGAGGTGCGGCAAATCGGCGAAGAAATCAAAATCGCCGCGCGGCGCGAAACTCCCACTCTCGTCAAATACGCGGAGCCCTCGCCGTATCTCGTCGAGACGCGGCGCGCGTTCCTCTCTCCCCTCGATTCTCACGCGTCGGGGGCGCGCGTTTCGATGACAGGGTACGACGCGGAGGGAGAGAAAAAAATCCTCGCCGCCGCGCTCTTTCGTTTCGGCGGGATGTCTTATCCGCGCGCGCGGGCGCGCATCGAAAATGCATCGGAGGAGGA
>CAZDGZ010000151.1:0-3454 GCA_964505165.1 uncultured Anaerolineaceae bacterium
CGCGCCCTTCCGATCTTTCTCCCCGAGAGATTGAACGATCGCAAGAGACCGCTTGTAGTACTCGAGCGCAGCCGCGTAGTCTCCTTGGGCTTGGTAGAGTTGCCCGATATTGTTGAGCGTCGTTCCTTCCCCCGCTTTGTCCCCGATAGATTGAGCGATAGCAAGAGCCTGTTTGTAGTACTCGAGCGCGGCCGCGTAGTCTCCCAAATGATGATGCTGCATCCCCATTCTGTTGAGGGCATCGGCTCGAATGGCCGGGTCTTTCGACTCGGCAATGGGAGGGAGCCACGTCTCCAGCAGGGTTTCGTACCAGCCCATTCTTTCCAACGCGCCCACGATGCGGGTCAATGCGAGGGTATCCGCTTCGGCGCGTTTTTCGGCGCGGAGGAGGGCATCGTGAAGGAGAATCGCCTGCGGCAGCGTCCGGCGTTCTTCCTCGTAGAGCCATTGCAAATATTCCGCCGCCAGCACGCGCCAACGCAGCGCCTCATCTACCCGAGAGGTTCGGCGCAGCCACGCCTCGACCAGCGGCGACACCGCGTAGTCCTCCCCCTCGTAATCGGGATTCCACTGTACTTCCACGAGCGAAAGCCCCAGCAAGCGCCCAATTCGGCGGCGGCATTCTTCCTCCGAATCTTCCTCCGCAAGGCAAAGCGCCAGCCATCCTTCGACAGGGACGGGCGCGCGGTACACGGGCAGGCGGCGCAGCAAAGTCTTCTCGGCGGCATCGAGAGCCTCGTACACGCGCGCAATCGCCAAATCCGCCTGCGCCTCTTGCTGGGTCTCGGCAATCAAGCGGAAAAACGCGTCCTCGGCGGCAGGGTCGGGCAAAAGGGAGGCAGCCGCCGCGAAAAAGGTCAACGCGCGCCCGTTGCCGCCCAACGCCTCGTAGACCCGCGCCATTTTCTCCCGCCGCAGCAAAACGGGAGGGAGTTTCCCCTCCTGCGCCAGCGTGCCCGCCATTTGTAGGAAATCCACGTAGGAGGCATGAGCAAGGGGAAGTTCCTCCCCCGCCCAGTCTTTCAGGGTCCAGCGCGAGGTCGCCAGAAAGAGAATATCCCCGCGCGCGGCGAGGCGCTCGACCCAGCGCTGAGCCGTCTCGTCCCGAAGCGCAAAGGTCTTCGGGTCTTGCAGACTTTCCAAATTGTCGAGGAAAACGAGAACCTTCCCGCCGTATTGCTCGGCGAGTAAATCCAAGAGGAGGTCTATCCGTCCCGATTCGTCCAGGCGGACGCGGAATCGGTCGTATTTTTCGACGCGCGCCTTCTCCAGCGAGAGTTCCATATCGAATTCCAGCGCGCGCAGCGAGTCCTTCTCCCAATCCGCCGAACGCGCCGACCAAGCGAAAACCCGCCAGCCTTCGCTCTGCAAATCCTTCGCCAATTTGCCCGCGAGGGCGGTCTTCCCCGTCCCGCCCGCGCCGGTGATGAGGAAATTCCTGATTTCGCCGTCGAAAATGCGGCGTTTGTAGCGGCGCAGTTCTTTGCGCCGTCCGATGAAACGCGGGGGCAGGGAGATGTTCCGCAGACTTCGGCTCGGCAAAATCACGTTCTTGCGCGGCGAAAACTCCCAATCCAGCAGGGGACGCTCCGGCGCAAACGAAAGGAGGACGGGCAGCGCCCATTGCCCGAAACTTTCTTCCGATTCGGGGATTGGACGTTGAATCGCCTCCCGCGCGAGTTGAAGGCTGACATCCACGCGTTCCCGCGCCGCCAGCGCGCGGCAAAACGCATCCGCGAAGAGGATGCCGGCGCGGTCGAAAATCGACTCTCGCATCCCGATGACATGAGGGACGCCCTGCGCGCTGAGTTGCTGCATCAAGCCGCCCGTCAGCGCGGCCGAAGCCGCCTTTCCGCTTTCACACGCGGAAAGAACCACCGCCTGCACACTCGACCCCACGAGGGCGCGCGCAATCTCGGCATCCCGAATCCGGCGCGCCCGCCCTTGCGCATCCTCGAAGAGGAATTCGCCGTAAGGCGGTTCGCCGGTATGCGGTTCGTGATGAAAATGCCCGTGCCCGCTCAGGAAGAGGAGATGCGGACGATACTCCGCGAGGAGCCGCCGAAAGGTGCTAAATCGCCCGTCTTCCGGCGTGCGCAGATCCACCCATCCCTCCGCAATGGCGGGCAGGAGGGCTTCCTGCACGCGTGCCTGTTCTTCTTCCACGTTCAAACGCGCGGTTTCGGGATTCAGGTCATCGGGAAGGGTGGTGAAATGCAAAATCCGCAGAGGTCCTTTTTCGATGGGAGGGAGCGCGGGGGGAGACGCGGCGCGGCGGCGGGAAAACGCGAAGCGCGGGTCTTTCCCCAAAAATCCCTCGACGGGATGATAGAGCGTCTCCCAAGGGAGCGATTGGATTTCGGCGGAATCGCTTTCGAGGCAGATGGGGAGAATCGCCGTGCCGCTTCGTGCCAGCGCCGTCTCCAAATCTTCGTCGAGATTCAGCGCCTCCCAAAGGGCGCTTCCCATCGCCTTCAACGCGTCCTCGCGGACCACCCGCCTGTCCGCGTAGTCTGCCGCGAGGCGCGCGCTCAAATGGCGCAAATGCGGCGCGTTCTTCAGAAGGTCTTTCGGCGGGCGAATGACAAAAGGAGTATCGAATACAAATCGAGGCATGAGAGGCTCGTCTCTTCCGAGGGTTAAGGCTTTCGAGTCAGCAGGATATCCGGCAGCGGCTCATTCTCTTTCGCCGATTTCTCCACGCCTCGGTAGAGTACGGTTTCCGTCTTTTTCGGGGAAAAGGAAATATCCACGACCGCTTTTTCCTTGCAAAACGGACAAGTGACCACGATTTCCTTTCCCTCCGTTTCTGCGATGTCGCGCTCCTGCGAATAGACTTTGTTGCAATGCCAGCACCGGAATTTGTAACGTTTTTTCATTTCTCCTCCGTCGTCGCGGATAAATTACATCGTGAACGCGGCGCAAAGAATCCCCGCGAAGAAAAAGAACGCGGAGGTCAACGCGAGTCGGCGTTTGTACCGCGCGCTTTCTCGGAAATACTCGCTGAGCGAGAGAATCTTGGTATCCTGAGACTCCTCCTGCCGGAGAATGTTTTCATCCACATTCCACTTTTTCGGCGTCAACGCGGCGAGGGTCAACCCCAGCGCGAGAAACCAAAATCCAAAGGTCCAGTACAACGCGGCGGGATGTCCCAGCGCCACATCGCTGCCATATATCAACTTCAAGACGGTCGCGTAAATACCGGGGATAGCAAGTTCCAGCGAAAGGAGATGCGCGCTGAGAGAATCCACGCGTTCGCTTTGATGGGCAATATCTTCGTAGAATTTCTCACGCAATACTTTGTCTTTTTCGCTGAGCGGACGGGTCGCATGTATTTCGCTCATGTTCTTTTCCCTTCATCCTAGTGGTAGAAAACACGCTCCTATTATAGCCCGAATTGCGGACAAGGAATCTCCATTGCGAGGCTCTGATTTGCTGGAAAGAAACCTTGCTG
>CAZDGZ010000152.1:0-3275 GCA_964505165.1 uncultured Anaerolineaceae bacterium
TTTTACGGCGACTATTATCGCGGAAGAGAACGCGAGGAATGTCGTCTCCTGCCGGAGGGGATGTGGACTCCCGGGTTATGTCAAACCTGTCCCGTGCCGCGTATTTTGGACGCGAATGCCTGCCCCTACATGAGATTGTCCGCGCGGGTCACGCGTCCTCTGCGCGCGGGATTTCAACGCCGCGTCGAAGTCGAGGCGTATTGCGAAAAAACGCATCGCCGCGTAGATGAGCCGGAAATCGGCTGCGGGGAATGCCATCGTCTGCCGCCTCCCTTCGAGGCGCTGGAGTAGCGTTTTACGCGTCTTCGATTTCCGAAAGGCGTTTGAGTTTTTCCCAAGGGGTTTCGCCCTCGATTTCCGCGAGGGTTTTCCTCAACTCGAAAATTTGGTCTCGGAGTGCGGCGGCTTTCTCGAATTCAAGCGAGGCGGCTGCCGCTTTCATTTCCTTTTCCAACGCGGCGATGAGGCGCTTCATCTCGCGAGGCGGAATCTCGCCGCCGTCCACGCGGTAGTCGGCGCGCGTCTCTGCGACTGCGCGGGCAGAGACCTCGTCCGTCAAATCTCGGACGGCTTTCATAATGCTCGCGGGCTGAATTCCGTGCGCGTCGTTGTAGGCAAGTTGTTTCGCACGCCGGCGATTCGTCTCATCCAGCGCGCGGCGCATGGAGTCGGTGATTCTATCCGCATACATCAGCACGCGCCCATGAACGTGGCGCGCCGCGCGTCCAATCGTTTGAATCAGCGCGGTATCCGAGCGAAGAAAGCCCTCTTTATCCGCATCCAGAATCGCCACGAGGGAGACTTCGGGCAAATCCAGCCCTTCACGCAAAAGGTTGATTCCGACCACCACATCATACGTCCCCAAACGCAAATCGCGCAAAATACTCACGCGCTCCAGCGTATCAATTTCGGAATGGAGATAATGCACCTTGATGCCCAATTCCTGAAGATATGCAGAGAGGTCTTCCGCCATGCGCTTGGTCAGCGTGGTCACGAGAACGCGCTCCCCCGCCGCGATGCGCGCGCGAATTTCTTTCAATAAATCGTCCACCTGTCCCTTCGTAGGACGAATTTCGACTTCCGGGTCTACGAGTCCCGTCGGGCGGATGATTTGCTCCACCACCTGCGAAGCATGAGCAAGTTCGTAAGGTCCGGGCGTCGCGGAGGTATAAACCGTGTAGCCCATGTACCGCTCGAATTCCTCGAAGGTGAGAGGGCGATTGTCCAACGCGGAGGGAAGGCGGAATCCATATTCTACGAGAGTCTCTTTGCGGGAACGGTCTCCGTTATACATGCCGCGAATCTGCGGCACGGTCATGTGCGATTCGTCAATGACAAGGAGATACTCGGAGGGCAGGAAATCCATCAAGGTCCAGGGATGCGTTCCCGGCGCCCGCCCGTCGAGGTGGCGCGAGTAATTCTCAATTCCCGAACAATAGCCGACCTCGCGGAGCATTTCCAAATCATACCGTGTGCGCTGCTCCAGGCGCTGCGCTTCGAGAAGTTTTCCATGCGCTTTGAACCAAGCGACCCGCGCCTCCAATTCTGCCTCGATATTCGCAATGGATTCTTTCAGCCGGTCTTCCGCTGTGAGATAGTGTTTCGCGGGATAAATATCCGTTTCTTCGGGTTCCTCCAAAACCTCGCCGGTGAGAGAATCGAAGAGGGAAATCCGCTCCACCTCGTCGCCAAAAAACGAAACCCGGACGCCGCGCCGCTCTTCATAGGCAGGGAAAATTTCCAGCGTATCGCCGCGCACGCGGAAAACCCCGGGGCGAACCTCCACATCGTTGCGTTGATATTGTCCCAAAACCAATTGACGTAACAGCGCGTTTCGGCGATAGATATTCCCCACACGAAGCGTCACCACGCCCTTCCCGTATTCTTCCGGGTTTCCCAAACCGTAAATGCACGAAACCGAAGCAACGATGATGACATCGCGCCGCGACAGGAGCGAGGCCGTCGCGGAAAGCCGAAGCCGCTCGATTTCCTCGTTGATATCGGTCTCCTTTTCGATGTACAAATCCTGACGCGGCACATAGGCTTCCGGCTGATAATAATCGTAGTACGAGACGAAGTATTCCACCGCATTTTCGGGAAAGAAATCGCGGAATTCCGCGTACAACTGCGCGGCGAGAGTCTTGTTATGCGCCATCACAAGCGCGGGCATTTGCAATTTCTCGATGAGCGAGGCAATGGTGAAAGTTTTCCCCGTCCCCGTTGCGCCAAGCAAAACTTGATGACGCATCCCCGCGCGAACTCCCTCGACCAATTTCTGGATGGCTTCGGGCTGGTCGCCGGTTGGGACAAAAGGTGCATGAAGTTTGAAAGACATCTTACGGCGCTGGATTTGCAGGATAGGAGCCATTCCAATTCGTCACATCGGCATAGGCGGTTTGCCCCGCAACAACGGTGACAAGCGAAGGCGCGCCGCCCGCGCGTCCGTGCGTATCGTATGCAACGAGTTGATAGCGTCCCGGCGGCAAATTATCCAACGAAAAGGTGCGTCCTCCCGCCGCCGGCTTGAAATAATACCAATACCCCGTATCCTGATTGAAAGCGACAATCGTCAGCCGCGCGTCTGCGCTCCCGGGATAGTGATACACCGTCCCCGCGATACTTCCCGTCGTCGCAGCGGGAGAATAATTCGGCGGATACGGAACATCGAAAGGGCCATGCGCCCAATCACAGATATCCACCCCCGAAAGCGCCGCGCCCGCCTGCACCGTAAACGGGAGCGGCGTATGATCCCCGCAGCCTGACCCCGGCAAACAAGCGGAATACGACCCTCCCAGCGAAAAATCGTAGAGCCACGCGTACGCGATATACGTCCCCGGCGGGAGGGTCATTTCATACTCCGTTTGCCCTGCCGCGACGGGGAATTCCAGCACCGCGCCGGTTGCAGTATCCTGAAAGAAAATCTTCATCGCCGGAACAGACGCTCCGCTCTTGTAGCAGACTCGTCCAGACACCTTCCCCGTCGTCGGCGTCGGCGTGACGGGAGGGAGAGTCATCGTCGGCGGAGGAGGCATAGTCGGCGTTGCAAGAGGAGTCATCGCTTGCAGCGTCGCGGCAGCGAGCGTAGACGAAACGACATCGTTCACACTCGGCACGGTAGTCGTCTTCGGCGCAGCGGAGGAGGGAAGATTACACGACAAGACCAGCAGAAGAAGCAGGGAGAATAAAAAGAAAGTCGTTTTGGACAATTTCACGGCGAATCCTTTCGCGAAAGAAACGAGAATAGCCGTATTATAGCCCGAAACGAACCGCCGACG
>CAZDGZ010000153.1:0-3269 GCA_964505165.1 uncultured Anaerolineaceae bacterium
GCCGCTGTCCACATCCTCAACACCGTCCTCCTCCCCGCAATGAAAGAAGTCGGGGACAAATTCGGCGCGGGGGAACTCATCCTCCCCTTTGTGTTGCAATCCGCCGAGGCGATGAAGCGCGCCGTTGCCCGTCTCGAGACTTACATGGAGCGCAAGGAGGGCGCGAGCAAAGGGGTGCTTGTTCTCGCCACCGTCTATGGCGACGTACACGACATTGGCAAGAACCTCGTCAAGACGATTTTGAGCAACAATGGCTATACCGTGATTGATTTGGGAAAACAAGTCCCTGCGGAAACCATCCTCCGCGCTGCGGAAGAGCATCACGCTGACGCAGTCGGATTGAGTGCGCTCCTCGTCAGCACCTCCAAGCAGATGCCGCTCATTGTCAACGAACTGCATCGGCGTAACTTGAACATCCCCGTTCTCGTAGGAGGCGCGGCAATCAACCGCCGTTTCGGCCGCCGCATCAACCGCACCGAAGACGGCGGCCTCTACCCCGCGGGCGTCTTCTATTGCAAGGATGCTTTCGAAGGGTTGCAGACGATGGATTCCCTTCGGGATGAGACGCGCCGCGCCGCGTTGCTGGATTCCCTGCGGGAGGAGGTGGCGCGGGAATTCGAGATGGAACCGCGCGCCCGGCGGACATCTGATTCCGTTTCGCCGCGCCGCGCTTCCATCCAGCCGAATCCCGTTTCCCTTCCCGAAGGAGTCGCCGCTGGCGCACGCGTTGTCCGGGAAATCCCGCTCGACGCTGTTTTTCCCTACATCGGCAAAAAAGAACTTTTCCGCCTCTCGTGGGGAGCGAAAAACGCTCGCGGCGCGGAATGGGAGCGTCTCCGCGCGGAATTCGAGACGCGCCTGGAAAAGATGCAGCGCGACGCCCTTCGTGAGGGATGGATGCGCCCTCAGGCAGTGTACGGCTACTGGCATTGTCAATCGGAAGGAGATGACCTTCTCCTCTACGAAGAGGGAAAAGAAGTCGCGCGTCTTCACTTCCCCCGCCAGCCCTTCGGGGAACATCTCTGCCTCGCGGATTATTTCGCCTCGAAAGAGAGCGGCGAAATGGATCTGGTCGCGTTGCAGGTTGTCACCGTTGGCAAAGGCGCGACCGAAAAATTCGATTCTCTTCAGGATGCGGGCGAATACGCCGAAGCCTACTTCGTTCACGGGCTGGCGGTGCAGACGGCGGAAGCAACGGCGGAATATCTCCATCGTCACATTCTTCGCGAACTGGGCTTGCCCGAAGCGCGCGGCAAGCGCTATTCCTGGGGCTACCCCGCCATTCCCGATTTGGAGGCGCACCGCGTCGTCTTCGACCTCCTCCCCGCCGAGCGTGAACTGGGTATGGCGTTGACCGCCGCCTATCAATTGATTCCCGAACAATCCACTGCGGCGATTATCGTTCATCATCCCCAAGCGAAATACTTCAATGTCGGCGAAAGCCGCATGGAGCGGTTAACTAAAGGATGATTCTCATGTACAGAAAATTGCTTCAAGCAAAAATTCACCGCGCCACTGTGACCGGCGCAAACCTAAATTACGAAGGCAGTCTCACCGTAGATGCGGATTTGTTGGAAGCCGCCGGAATCCGCGAATTCGAATTGTTGCAAGTCGTCAACCTCGCGAATGGCGCGCGGCTCGAAACGTATGCCATCGCGGGGGAACGCGGCTCCGGTGTCATCGAAGCGAACGGCGCCGCCGCGCGGCTCCTCGCCGTCGGCGATATCGTCATCATTATGACGTATGCCCTCGTCTCTGAACCGACGCCGAAGGACTGGTCGCCCGTCATCGTCCTCGTGGACGAACTCAATCGCGTGCGAGAAATTCGCACGCCTGTTGCCTCGTGTTGATGCCATGCTCCTCGCCATAGATATCGGAAATACCAACCTAACCCTCGGCTTGTATCGCCAAAAAGCCCTCGAAGCCCATTGGCGGCTTGCAACCGATCATGACCGTATGCCGGATGAATACGGTTTGCAGATTTTGGGCTTGCTGAGCCATGTGAACTGTCCGGTGGAGTCTCTGACGGGAGTCGTTGTCGCCTCGGTTGTCCCTCCGCTGACGAGGCGAGTCGTTCAGGCGGCGCGGCAGTATCTTCGTCAGGATCCGCTCGTCGTTCGCGTGGGAGTCAAAACAGGAATCCGCATTCGCTACGATGACCCGCGCGCCGTCGGCGCGGACAGGGTCGCGGACGCGGTGGCGGTCCATGCGTTGTATGGCGGCCCAGCCTGTATCATTGATTTTGGCACCGCGACGACCTTTAACGCAATCACTGCCGAAGGAGATTACCTTGGCGGCGCGATCGCGCCCGGAATCCATCTTGCCGCCGACGCGTTATACCGCCATGCTGCGAAACTTCCGCCCATCGAAATCGCGCGTCCCCCCTCTGTTGTCGGGAAGAACACCGTCCACGCGATGCAATCGGGGCTGCTTTTCGGCTATGTCGCAATGGTCGAGGGAATGGTCGCACGCTTCCGCGAGGCTCTCGGCGGTGAAATGAAAACCATCGCGACCGGCGGGTTAGCGGAAATCATCGCGAAAGAGACGAAAATTATCGAAATCGTCTCTCCCTGGCTCACGCTGGAGGGGCTTCGTATCATTTGGGAGCGGAATCGCGAATGAGTCCGCGCCGATACGTTCTTTTGTTTATCGCTGCGCTTTTTCTTTCGGGATGCGGGAGTTCCGCACCCGCGCCGACTCCCACGCTTACGCTTACGCCTTTTCTCCCCGCGACGCTGACGCCCACGCTGACCGCGCGTCCCTCCGCGACCGCGACCGAAACGCCCCTCCCGACGCCGACTCAAACTCCAATCCCGACTCCTACGATGGCAATTCAGGGCCCGGGCGTCGTCATCGTGCCGATTTTGCTCTATCACCATATCGCCGTGCCCGATGTGGGAAATCCCTATTACGTTTCGCCGGAAAATTTCGATGCACAAATGCGCTTGCTGTATGAGTGGGGCTATCGGACGATTCCGATTTCGCTGCTCGTTCAGGCAATCCGCGAGGGCGCGCCGCTGCCGGAGCGTCCCATCGTCCTGACCTTCGACGATGGCGACGAGGATGTGTACCAGACCGCTTTTCCCATCATGCAAAAATACGGATTTACCGGCGTCTTTTACATCGTCGGCAACCGGCTGCATGCGGAGGGGTTTGTAACTCCAGAACAACTTCGTGAAATGGCGGATGCCGGTTGGGAAATCGGCTGCCACAGTATGAGCCACCCGGATTTAACCGAACTGGACGGCGACGCCCTCTCTTACGAGATT
>CAZDGZ010000154.1:0-3147 GCA_964505165.1 uncultured Anaerolineaceae bacterium
TGGATTGTGTTGGATGACGCGATTTACGAAGCGCTGCCATTTTCTGCGATGGATGTTTTTGCAGATGATTCTCGAATTGTTTTCATCGGGAAATTCGAGGACGAATATCTTTGGCACTGGAGCCACTGATGAAAAATATCCTGATGTTCATTCCTGAATTCCCTCCCATTGGCGGAGGGGCGGGGAACGCGAGCGCGAATCTCGCGCGTGAGATGGCAAGGCAGGGACATCAGGTGACGTTGATGACCGTCCGCTTTGGCGATTTTCCTCGCGAGGAGGTTTGGGAGGGTGTGCGGATTCTCCGAGTGCCCGCGCTTCGTAGACGACTCGACCGTTCCGGCGCGGTGGAGCAGTTGACGTTCATCGCCGCGGGCTTGTGGGAGGGGTGGAAATTCGCGCGGCGAGCGCATCCAGACGCGGTGGTCGCTTTTTTCGGCGTTCCTTCGGGGGCGATTGCATGGGTTTTGAAGAAGCGGTTTTCGATTCCTTATGTCGTTTCGATGCGCGGCGGCGATGTGCCGGGATTTCGTCCGTATAATTTCCGTCTCTATCATCGGCTTATCGCGCCGTTTTTACGCCTGATTTGGAGGGACGCAGACGCGTTGGTGGCAAATAGTCAGGGGTTGCGCGCGCTGGCGTTGGCGTTTTCTCCGAACGCGGAGATTCTCGTTATCCCCAATGGCGTGGATTTGGACGCGTACGCGCCTGCGCCGCGCGCATGGTCGCCGCCGCGCATTTTGTCGGTGGGACGCGTGGTGTACCAAAAGGGGCTGGATGTGGCGGTGCGCGCGCTTTCCGAGTTGCGCGATATGGCGTGGTCTTGGACGATTGCCGGGGATGGCAGTGCTCGCGCATCTCTCGAAGCGGCAGCGCAAGAGGCGGGGATTGCCGAACGAATCCATTTCGCGGGCTGGCAGGAGAAGGACGCGCTTCGAGCGTTGTATCGGGAGGCGAATTTGTTTCTCTTTCCCTCGCGGGATGAGGGGATGCCCAACGCGGTATTGGAGGCGATGGCAAGCGGGCTTCCGGTGGTCGCGACGAATATCGCGGGAAACGAAGAATTGGTCGTTCCGGGCGAAACGGGGATTTTGGTTCCCTCGGATGACGCGGAGGCGCTGCGAAACGGGTTGGAAACTTGCCTTGAGGACGAATCCTTGAGGAAACGTATGGGACGCGCGGGACGCCGAAGGGTGGAAGAATCCTATTCGTGGACGGGCGCAGCATCCGCTTATCTTCGTTTATTGGAAGACATCTCGGAGAGCGCCTGATGTGTGGAATTTGCGGTTTGACTTATGCCGATTTCCGTCTGCCGGAACGCGCGCGCTTGCGTCGCATGAACGAGGCGATTTTTCATCGCGGTCCCGACAGCGAGGGGATGTATCTCTCGGAGGGGGCGGGGTTGGCGATGCGCCGTCTCGCGATTATTGATTTGAAGAGCGGCGACCAGCCGATGACGAACGAGGACAAGACGATTTGGATTGTCTTCAATGGAGAAATCTATAATTTCCGCGCGTTGCGGCGCGAGTTGGAGGCGCGCGGGCATCGTTTTCGCACGGAAAGTGATACCGAGTGCATCGTACATCTCTACGAGGAGCGCGGCGCTTCTTGTGTAGAGGCATTGCGCGGGCAATTTGCTTTTGCTGTTTGGGATACGCGCCGCCGTTCGCTTTTACTGGCGCGTGACAGGCTTGGTCAGAAGCCGCTTTATTATGCAGAGCAAGAGGACGCGTTTTTCTTTTCTTCGGAACTGCCTAGTTTGTTGGAGGGGCTGCCTTCTCGACCGGAGGTCTCTCTCCCTTCGGTGGATTTGTATTTGAGCCTCCAATATATTCCCGACCCTTTCACGGCGTACCGCGGCGTTTTCAAATTACCTCCCGCGCATACGCTGACGTGGCGCGCGGGAAAATTGGATATTTCGCGTTATTGGACTCCCGCGTTTTTGCCGAAGTTCGATGACTCTCAGGAAGAGTTGGAGGCGCGCGCACGAGAGATTTTGCGTGAGTCGGTGCGGCTTCGCATGATTTCGGATGTGCCGTTGGGCGCGCATCTTTCGGGTGGAATCGATTCGAGCATCGTCGTCGCGTTGATGGCGGAGGAAAGTTCGCAGCCTGTGAAGACTTTCTCAGTAGGGTTCGAGGAGCAAGGCTTTTCGGAACTCCCGTATGCCCGCGCGGTCGCGGAACGTTATGCCACTGACCATCACGAGTTCATCTTGTCTTTCGGAGATGTTCCGGCGACGGCGGAGATGTTGGCGCGTCATTTCGGAGAACCTTTTGCCGACCCTTCCGCATTGCCGTTGTATCTTCTCTCGAAAATCACCCGCGAGCATGTGACGGTTGCCTTGAATGGGGACGGAGGAGATGATTTCCTCGCCGGATATCCCCGTTACTGGCTGGATCCTCTCGCGGACGCGTATCTCCGGCTGCCCCGCGCGTGGACGGAAACCTTCGTCCCGCGTCTGCTGCATTTTCTGCCGGATACCGCGTCTCGCCCGGTGGGGCATAGTTTCTCGAACGGGTTGAAGCGGCTGCGTCAGTTGACGGAAGTCGATTCGCGAGCGAGTATCTTGCGATGGAGTTCGTATTTCACGCCCTCGCAGCGGCGGCGTTTGTGGCGGCAGGAGGTTTGGGAAGAGATTTCTCCCGACGCGGCGGAAGCGTGGCTGGTCTCCCGTTTCGAGGAATTGAAAGGCGCGGGGAGATTGGACAAGACTCTCTTTTGCGACGTGCAGACCTATCTTCCCGGAGATTTGCTCGTCAAAGCCGACCGGATGACGATGGCGGCATCGTTGGAGGGACGTTCGCCGTTTTTGGACCATCACTGGGCGGAGTTTGCCTCATGCCTTCCTGAGAACATGAAATTACGCGGGCGGAGGGGAAAATACCTTTTGCGGCGCGCGTTCGAGTCGTATCTGCCGAAAGAGGTCCTATCCCACCGAAAACAGGGATTCGGGATTCCGGTGGGCGCGTGGTTTCGTGGTCCGTTGGCGGGCTGGGCGCGGGAAGAACTGCTGGGTTTTGACAATCCCTTGCAGGCGTGGTTTAATCCCTCCGCGTTGGAGACGATTTTGGACGAGCATCGTACCGGCAGAGAAAATCACGGCAAACGCATCTGGGCGCTGGTGATGCTCGCTTTGTGGATGAAAAG
>CAZDGZ010000155.1:0-3090 GCA_964505165.1 uncultured Anaerolineaceae bacterium
GCGGTATCGTAATCGCCGGCGGCGCAGCGCAAGTCGAATTCCGCCAGTTGGGCGCTTAAATCGGCGAGGGTCTTCCATTCGGCGCGCGGTTTGCGGGCGCGGCGGAAGTAGTCGGCGGCGCGCAGGCGGAGGTCGTGGAGGGTAAAGCGGGTATGGCGGGAGGGAATATCAAAATCGAACCTCGAATCGGAAGAAAGGTCCTCCAATAATCGAAGCAAGGCTTCCATATCCTCTGAAGTCGCTTCACCCGAATCCTTTTCTTTCCCTTCACCGTGAGATGAAGAAGGAGGTTCTGAAACAGCGATGGTTCCCAGCGCGTATTCCGCGTCTACGGGGTGCAGGTAAAATTTGCCGCTTTCGTGGCGGGCAAAGTGCATGTGAACCAGCCGCCGCAAAATCGGCGCGCTGTCCATATCGGGGAGATGGGGCTGAAGGAGGTAATCCACCGCCGCGGGCGTGACGGGGCGGGCGTACACCGCCAGGGCTTGCATCACCTTTTGGGCGGGCGCATCCAGGCGGTTGAAGGCTTCGCCCACCAGGGCTTCGACCACGTTCTCCGGCAGCGGAGCGTCGAGGAGTTCTTCGAGGGTGGTGTAACGGTCGGAGGCGAGAATGGCGTAAAAGGCTTCCAGGGCGCGGGGATAGCCGCGCGTCTTCTCCCGCGCGCGGCGCAGTTGGGGGTCGTCTTCGGGGCGGTCGCGCAGCCCCAGCCGCCCGTCGGCATCCATCTCCCGCAGGACGTTTTCGGCATAGGGCGACTCCAGCCCCGCCTCGATGTGGAGCACGCGCTGCCGCCCGGGTTCGTAAAGGTTCAGGCTGCGCGGCGCGAGGCGGGTGGTCAGAATCACGTTGAGGGGATGATGCTCCCCGCTCAGGAGGGCGCGCAGGGCTTCGTCCAGTTCGGCGTCGCGGAGGTCCAGCGTCTCCGGGTCGAGGAGCGGCTCGAAATTATCCAGCAGCAGAAGGACGCGCGGCCCCGGCAGGCGGGCGAGGAGGGCGTTCATCTTCTCCGAAACGGGCGTCTGCGGATTTCGATAGAGGGCCTCCATCTCCGCCGCGTCCTCCGGCGAAAGGAGTTTCGTCAGCCCCTCGAAGATGTTGGGGAAATTGACGCCGTGCGAGCCGCGCTCGCTCAGATAGACGATGCCGCGGATGTCCATTTTGCCGAGGCCATCGGGAAGGACGCCCCCCTCCAGCGATTTCAGCAGGCGGCAGACCATTGCGGTTTTCCCCACCCCCGCGCGCCCGACAATCGTCAGCATCCGCTGGGCGTCGTTGCGGAGGAATTTGGCCGTCTCCTGGGTCTCGAGATAGCGGTCCTGGAAATAGGTCGGGGGGATGGCGGGCGGCGGGTTGATGAATTTGGCGGACCCCGCTTTGGGCGTTATCGGCGTTTCGGGCTGGCGTTCACGCTCCAATCCGGCTTCGATGCTGCGGCGGGTCCGCTCGGCGGCGGCTTTCGGGTCGGCGGCGATTTTCTCCTGCCGTTCGATTTCCGCCTTGAGGTCCTCGATTTCCGCCGTGATGCGGGGCGCGTCCTGCGGGGAAGCGCGGCGCAGGTCGCGCTGGGCGTCGGCGAGGCGGTCCCGCAGGGCGCGCAGCACGCCTTTGGGGGAATCCATCTCCCGCAGGAATTTGCGGAGTTTCGCCAGCCCGTGCTCGAATTCGCCGGTGAAATCAATCCACTGGCGGGTGCCGAGAAGGAAAGGCATTTCGGCGTCCGGGTCCACGCGAAGGGGGATAATCGGCTTCTTGTAGCGCAGCGCCCACATCCACTCATTTTTGCACATCGAGCCTTTGGCGACGCTGTCCTTCGTCATCACGAAGAGCAGGGCTTTGCAGGTTTTGATGCCCTCGACAATTTCCTCGTCCCAGTCGTTGCCGGGGGGAATATCGCGCTTATCGAACCAAGTCTTGGTGAACGTATCGTCCCCGCCCTCCAGTTCATCGGCGAGGCGGCGGGCAAACTCCAGCCCGTCGGCGACGGAATAACTGATGAAAACGTGATTGGCCATAAAAACTCCCTGAAGTCGCGAAAACGCCGCGTGCTGCTCATAAGTATATCCGCATTTTGGAAATGCGTGGGGAGTCGTTGCGAAAAACTGAGCGCACCATCACACAACAGCAGGTGGCGTGAATGTTTCTGCCCATATTGTCTTGACAACAGGCGTTGATGCGAGTATAGTATCTTCGTTTTATTCGGAAAAGGTTTGTTTTGTATGTTGCAACTGACGCGTCGTCAGCAAGAGTTCCTCGGACGTTTCCTGGATATTTATCGGGAACTTGACGGGCCGATCCACTATGTAGAAGTCGCCAGGCGTCTTGGTATTGGGCGCGTTACGGCGTATGAGATGCTGCGCTTGTTGGAAGAACGCGGCTTGGTCCGCTCTGAGTTTCACTTACCGGAAGGCAAGCGCGGGCCGGGAAGGGCCATTGTGCTCTTCTCGCCGACTCCAAAAGCAGAGCAGGTTCTGCGGGAGCTGGCCGAGGGCGCAGCGGACCAAGAAGACTGGGAGCAGATCAAAGCGCACGTTCTGGACCAGCTCCGCCGTGGAAAAGCCGCAGGGTACGAATCTCTGCTCAACGATTTGCTCGCCCGTTTGCCGGAGAGAAATACTCCCTTGCTTTACATGGCCGAGATGACCACGGCGTTCTTGCTGGCTTTGCGGACGTACCTGGAAGGCTCGCGCGGACAAGTCATTAAGGAGCGGCTGAAACGCATTGGGTTACCGGGAGAGATTGGCCTGAGCGCCCTGGCGGGCATGGGAATGGTCATAAGTTTAATGGAGCATGTCAACCGCCGTATTGCTACCTTTTTGCTTGGTGAAAGCGAGCGCTATCAGCGCCTTTGTGCGGAATTGACCGATGAGAACCGCCGCCGCCTGCGAAACCTGGCGCAGGAGGTGTATCGTATCATCCAAGAATGAATTTTTGTATTGCCCTCTTTGTTTTGGTACCTGTTCATGCGATGTTGGCACCCAAGGTGTTCGCCCCAAACGGCACGAATCTCTCCCTCTTGGTGGGGAGCCCCCTCTTTGTGCTTTGGTGAAGACCGTTTTGCGCTAATGTTCGTCTTTATCAAAATGTCTG
>CAZDGZ010000156.1:0-3060 GCA_964505165.1 uncultured Anaerolineaceae bacterium
CGGGCTTCTTTTTTTGCGCTATTGTGTGGCGCTATTCGCCGCGATGTTTCAATGCCGCCTGCGCTGCTGCGAGGCGCGCAATCGGCACGCGGAACGGGGAGCAGGAGACGTAGTTGTTGCCGATGATGTGACACCATTCGATGGAGGCCGGATCCCCGCCGTGTTCGCCGCAAATCCCGACTTCCAGTTCGGGGCGAGTCTTTCGTCCCTCTCGGATTGCCCAGCGCATCAATTCGCCGACGCCCTCCCTATCCAGGGTTTGGAAGGGGTTTTTCGGAAGGATTCCTTTTTCGACGTAGACCGCAAGGAAGTTTCGTTCCGCATCGTCTCGCGAATAGCCGAAGGTCATCTGTGTCAGGTCGTTTGTGCCGAAAGAGAAGAATTGTGCAAGATTGGCGACTTCCGCCGCTGTGACTGCCGCACGCGGGATTTCAATCATCGTGCCGAATTTATAAGAGAATTCAATCTTCTTTTCTTCCATCACGGTTGCGGCAATTCGTTCCAAACGAGGCTGAATCCATTCCAATTCTTTGACTGTGCCGGTCAGCGGAATCATCACCTCCGGTTTGACGACGATGCCGCGCAGCGCGGCGTTTGCCGCGCCCTCGAAGATGGCGCGGACTTGCATTTCAACGATTTCCGGCATCATGATGCTCAGGCGGACGCCGCGTAAGCCCATCATCGGGTTGCTTTCGTGCAGCGCCTTGACTTTCGCGAGGAGGGCTTCTTTTTCTGCCAGTCCCTCGGTTTTGCCTTGAACGCGTAAGGTGATGACCTCCTCGAAGAGTTCCTCTTCGGAGGGCAGGAATTCATGGAGCGGCGGATCAATCAGGCGGATGATGACGGGATAGCCGTCCATTGCCTCGAAGAGACCTTCGAAATCTTTGCGCTGATAGGGGAGCAGTTCGTCCAATGCGGCTTTTCGCTCTTCGTCGCTTTCTGCCAGAATCATTCGCTGGACGGTGGGAAGGCGTTCCGGTTCGAAGAACATGTGCTCCGTTCGGCAAAGCCCGATGCCTTTTGCTCCATAGGAGCGGGCGCGCCGCGCGTCGGCAGGATAGTCCGCGTTCGCCCAGACCTGAAGCCCGGGGACTTTCGTCCCGTCTTCCAGTGTGCGGATTCCGTCGGTCGCGGCGATGTCGTCTGCCCAATCCAGCAGAGTCATCAATTCGGTTTGTTCTTCCAGTGTGGGGGCGATGGAGGGGATTTTTCCGACGAAGACTTCGCCGGTCGTGCCGTCTACGGAAATCCAGTCGCCTTCTTTGACGGTAATCCCGTTTGCCTCGAAGGAGCGGGTTTCGATGTCAATCTTGATTTCCGACGCGCCGACGACGGCGGGGATGCCGAATTGCCGCGCGACGACTGCCGCGTGGGAGGTCGCGCCGCCTTCGCTGGTCAAGATTCCTTTTGCCGCGAGCATCCCGTTGACGTCATCGGGTTTGGTGAAGGGGCGGACCATGATGACCTCTTGATTCTCTTCCTTCGCCATGCGTTCGGCGGTATCCGCGTCGAAGTATGCGCGCCCGACTGCCGCGCCGGGGGACGCGTTGACGCCTTTGGCGATGTGTGCGCCCTCTCCGGCGGCTTTCTTCTTCGCTTCGGGGTCGAATTGCGGATGCAGGAGTGTATCCACTTGTTCGGGGGTGACGCGTTCGACGGCTTCCTCTTTGGAAATCAAGCCCTCGTTCGCCATATCCACTGCAATTTTGACCGCGGCTTTTGCGGTGCGTTTCCCGTTGCGGGTTTGCAGCATCCACAATCGTCCGCGTTCGATGGTGAATTCCATATCCTGCATTTCGCGGTAATGTTTTTCCAGTTTCTTTGTAATTTCCACGAATTGCTCGTAGGCTTCGGGGAGTTCTTCCGCCATTTTTTCGATGGGAGAGGGGGTGCGGATTCCCGCGACGACGTCTTCCCCTTGTGCGTTGAGGAGATATTCGCCCCAGAGTTTCTTTTCTCCGGTGGAGGGGTTCCGCGTGAACGCGACGCCGGTGCCGCTGTCCCAGCCCATGTTGCCAAAGACCATCGTCACGATGTTGACGGCGGTACCCAAATCGTGCGAAATGCCTGCGGCGTTCCGGTAGTCAATCGCGCGTTTGCTGTTCCAGGATTTGAACACGGCTTCGGTCGCGAGTTCCAGTTGTTTGAGCGGGTCCTGAGGAAAATCGAATCCTTTATGTTCGCGTACCACCGCTTTGAAGGACTCGACGATGTCTTTCCAGTCTTCCGCTGCCATGTCGGTATCGGCTTCGTATCCTTTTTTCTCTTTATACGAGTCGAGGGGTTCTTCGAAGGCTTCGTCGGGGATGTCGAGGACGACCGTGCCGAACATCTGGACGAGGCGGCGGTATGCGTCGTAGACGAAACGTTCGTCGCCTGTGAGTTGGACCATCCCTTTTGCGGTTTCATCCGTCAAGCCGACGTTGAGGACGGTATCCATCATGCCGGGCATGGAGAATTTCGCGCCGGAACGGCAGGAAACCAGCAGCGGATTCGACGAGTCGCCGAATTTCTTGCCGGTTTGTTCCTCCACGGCTTTCAGCGCGTCGAGGGTTTGTTCCCACATTCCTTCGGGGAATTTCCCGGCGTCTTGATATGCGATACAGGCTTCGGTGGTGATGGTAAATCCCGGAGGGACGGGGACGCCCGCGCGGGTCATATCTGCCAGACCTGCGCCCTTGCCGCCGAGAAGCCCTCGCACGCCGTCCCATGACCCGGCGTAGGCTTCCGCTTCGGCGACTTCACCAAAAAGATAAACCCATTTTTTCATGAAAATGCCTCCTTAAAGCGTTCTTTGCAGACAAACTTCGCGGATTTTCGCGAAGACTCTGAGAAAGATGGATGGAGCAACTCGGAGCGTTTTTTCTCCGATAAGGGCGGCAGAAGACCGCCGATTTTGGATAGTTTACCACAGCGGGTGGTTTGGTAGTTTGGTAGTTTGGTAGTTGCGTAGTTGGATAGTTTGGTAGTTGGATGAGAGGGAATGGCGCATTCCGCGCGGACCTCCGCTGCCCGAGTGCTCCGAAGGAGTGTACCGAGGGCAGCGAGTAAAACCAGCAA
>CAZDGZ010000157.1:0-2905 GCA_964505165.1 uncultured Anaerolineaceae bacterium
CCCAACGTCGGCTTATCCCGAACATAGCATAATAAACCCTTCTAGACGAACCATTTCCTCACCCGTGCAATCGCGCGGAGAAAACCTTCTCCTAAACCATCAAACCGATTATAGCATATCGCTATAGATGTCCAAGTTCTCCTACGGTCTTCAATCTGCAATTAGCCCTCGCCTCGACAGGGTCGGCGCGGCGTCGAGGAGCGCGGAGGGAGACTTCTTATTGCGGATTTTCGCGAAGAGTCGCGGGGGCGTACGCGTGGATTTGTTCTTCCGGCGGCGCGCCTTTCTTCCCGATGATTTTGTAGAGGTTGACGGGTTCACTTTTCCCTTTGACGAGTGTGGAATCCAGAAATTCCCCATCGAATTCGTCTTTCACCTCTTCCCATGTGCTTTCGCTGACGAGGAGCGGCCACGCGTATCGTTTGGTCAAATCCTGAATGCGCGAGGCGAGATTCGCATTATCGCCGATGACGGTGTAATTGAGCCGCACCGTCGAGCCTAAAAGTCCTACGAAAACTTCTCCGCTATTCAACCCAATGCCGATATCGAAGTCTTGAGGGAGACGCCCTTCTTTCTCCCATTGTTGTTTGAGTTCATCGAGGGAAAGGTACATTTCGACGGCGGCGCGTACCGCGCGCCGCGCGTGGTCGGGATGTGGAACCGGTTCCCCGAAGAAGGCAACGATGGCATCCCCTTCGTACTTGTCTACGGTTCCGCCGTGTTTGTGGATGACGGAGGTCATGGTTTCCAGATAGGGATTCAGCAGCGCGACGACCTCTTCCGGGGTAAGTTTTTCCGAAAGGGAGGTGAAGTTTCGAATATCCGAGAAGAGAATGGTGAGATTCGCGCGTTTATTGAGGGCGCGGATATCTTGCGTCGCGAGGAGTTGTTCGACCATTTCCGGCGAGATGAATCGGGTGAAGAGCGTTCGCACCCGCCGTTTCTCGATTTCCTGCGAGACGGATTCTCCCAAAGTCGGGAGGACGACTCCGAAGAATATCATCGCTTCCGGCGCGGTAAACGGGAGGAAGATGCCGCGTGTTCGGAACACGACATCGTACACGATTCCGTACAGAATCATCGCGACAATCATCCACGCGACAGCCACACTAGGGCGCGAGGCTTTCAAGATGAACGCGTCCAGCGTCGCTATCAATGCGATGAGCAAAAGCGACACCCAAAGGGGCATCACATGGAGATAGCGTTCGTTCAAAATCGTATCCACCGCGTTCGCGATGATTTCTACGCCGGGCATTCGGTGCTGGCTGGAAAAGGGTGTCGGGTATACATCTTGCAGCGTAGGGGAGGTTGCGCCGATGAGAACGATTTTGTCCCGAAATGTGCCGGCGGGGTAATCTCCTAATGGCACTCGCGCGGCGGAATAGGTCGGGTAGGTTCCGGGAGGTCCCGCAAAATTTATGAGCAAGGATCCGTTTTTCAGCGGAATTCTTCTCTCTCCCAACGAAAGTTGATTGGCGGCAGGCGTGGCAGGCGCTTCCTCCCCGGAAATGAGATGAGCGATTTCGAAGCACCAGTTGTAATAGGTCTCCCCGAGATACGAGGCATACGCGGGGAGACCGCGCGCGATGGCGTCGCTATCCAACGTGACGCGGGTGATGCCGACTCCGTCGAAAGCGTCGCGGAACGGAGCGGCAGGGAGGCGCAGGGAAAGGACCCCTTGCTGGTCTCGATAAATTTGCATCACGCCGACGGCGAAAGGGGCATCCTCCAGGGCTTGCGCGAGCGCGGCATCCTCTTCGGGGTCGTTCGCGGCTTCGAAGAGCGTGATGTCCACGCCGATGAGCCGCGCGCCGTCCTCGTCGAGGGCGCGGATGATTTCCGCCAAATACGCGCGGGACCAGGGCCACGGCTTTCCGGTCCAATTGAAGGAGAAATCATCAATGGCGACGATGACGATATTTCCATCGGGCGGGCGAACGCCTCGGAGCCGCATGGCGACATCACGCGTGACGAGGTCAAGGCGTTTGGTCGGCGTCATCTTCGATGGATACGCAGCGATGATTTCCCCGAAGGCGAGAATGAGCGCGACACCGAGGATGAGAAGGAATCGAGTGAGACGGCGTTTTTTTGCGAGTAATGAATACATGGGTTAGCGTCTTGGGGTTTTTGTCGGTTTATCTAGGATGGGGGTGCGAGTCGGTTCTTCGTCGTTGTCGTCGCGGATGGGGGTACGCGTCGCCTCGCGGATAGGGGTCCGCGTTGCCTCCAGAATCGGAGTGCGGTCGAGAATGGGAGTCCACGCGGCGAGAGTGGCTTGAACGGCGGGGAGAATCTCTCTCGCTTCGGGATTGAACGAAACCCACTCTCGAAGTTCGTCTTCAGTGAGACGTTCGATGATAGGCGCGGCGGTTTCTCCGTTGACCGCCGCGAAATGGGAAAGGCGAGTCTTCTCGCCGCTGCCGAGGACGAAACGTCCCGACGGAATGACAACTTCGCAGACGCCTTCGAGACAGGAAATGAGCGTATCTTGGGTTTCCTCCTCTATCGAAACCATCATATAAGAGCCATGCACAGAGGCAAGCCCGGAGGGCGTTTCGATTTCGACGATACCTTTCGTGAGAATGACCCATAATTGCCCCGCGATGAGATGGAGACGAGTCAACAGCCCGCCTTCGTCCATTTCCTCGTTGTCGGTGATGGTGAAAAGCGAAAGCGGCGCCATGCGGATAATCGTGCCGGTCGAGAGGTCGAGACGGGCATAACTTTCTTCCAATGTCATCACCTGACTTTTTTCAGGAAGAACCGTCCCGTTTTTCGCGGAGGAAAACGAAGAATCTCCCGGAAGCATCGCCTCGACTTCACCTTGAATTTCGTTGAGGATGGCGGAAAGAGGCATCGGCGTCTCTTCAGCAACGGGGGAGGGCGCGGGAGTCAGCGAAGAAGA
>CAZDGZ010000158.1:0-2782 GCA_964505165.1 uncultured Anaerolineaceae bacterium
AGGCATCCGGCAGGATCCCCATTGCCCGTAAGGGTATTGAAACCCCTTGTTGTTGGGACGACGCATGCGTCGTCCCAACAAGCGCCGCCCCAACAAGCGCCGCCCCAACAAGCGTCGCCCCAACAAGCGTCGTTCCAAGAAACGTCCTCCCAACAACAGAAAGCAGGGCACAATGGACTTTTTCGAAATCGCGCATTTTCTATTTCAAATCACCGTTTTCGTCTTTTTTCTTTCCCTCATTGGTTTGATATGGACATTGCTCCTCTACAAAAAGCAAAAAAATCCATCTAATCGCAAAAAAAGAATTCGAAAACATCAGAAAATATCCCCGTCCTATCGAAAACATGCTTCTCGGTCTCTGGAGAAAAAATTACCCAATGGGCATACACGGCGCGAATACCACGAGAGCGGCTTTACCGATGCAGACATCGAAATATGGGGATTGGATCAGCCCCTCGCCCCCGACCCCGACATAGCCCCTTGGATTATTGGCGATATGGCAGACGGGAATCTGGACGGGCACTTGGATTTTTTCGACTGGTAGCATTCCAAGAATCAATCCCATTGCGAAGTCGTTAGCATCGAAGCGAGAACCCTCGCGCCTGCAAAGATATACTTCCCGCGGCCGGACTACTCAGCCGCGAAAGTCCCTGTCCGAACTTCGGGGGATTTTACTCTGCCAACGATTCCCAAATATCCAACTTCTCGTCCATCTCCCTTTGCAGCGCGGCATATTCTTCCCCCAAACGCCGCACGACCTCGGGATTCGAGGGCGGCGAGGCGAGGCGGGCGCCTAATTCCGCGAGGCGGGCTTCCAGCGCGGCAATTTCGTTTTCCACCTCCTGCAACTTCGCCAAACGGCGGCGCGCCTCCTTCTGCGCGGGATCCCGTCTCGGTCTCCGCGGCGATTTCTGCTTCGCGGCAGCCGCATCGGCACTGCGCGCGGCAGAATTTTCCCTCGCGGCGCGCATCTCGCTATACGTCCCCTTGAAAACGCGGAGCGAAGCCTCCGAAGGCGAAATCTCCCAAATCTGCGTCGCGAGCGCATCTATCAAATAACGGTCATGCGAAACGAGGAGAATCGTCCCCTCGTAAGAATCCAACGCGGATTGCAAAACCTCCTGCGAGGGGATATCGAGATGATTCGTCGGCTCATCGAGGAGGAGAAAATTCGTCTCTTGGAGCGCGAGTTTCGCCAGCGCGAGGCGTCCACGCTCCCCGCCGGAAAGGGATTCCACGCGCTTATACGCATCATCGCCTCGGAAGAGGTACCGCGCCAAATACGCGCGCGCCTCCCCCTCCAGCATCGCGGGGGCGGCGGATTGAATCTCCTCCACGAGCGTTTTCTTCGGGTCCAACCCCTCGTGCGCCTGCTCGAAATACCCGATACGAAGCGACGCGCCCAAATGCGTCTCCCCCTCCAGCGGAGGCAATTCCCCGAAAATCGTTTTGAGAAAAGTCGTCTTCCCCGCGCCGTTCGGACCAATCAGCGCAGCACATTCCAAACGGTGCAACTCGATATCCGGCGCGCGGAAAAGCGGACGTCCCGCATAGCCCACCAGAAGATTCTTCGTCCGCAAAACAAGTTCCCCTGAGCGCGCTCTGGAATGGAGATGCAAAGAAAGGGGCGGCGGAGTGCGCTCCGGCAGACGCAGCGCGCGGATTCGGCGTTCCACCTCTCCGGGGCTTAAATCGCTCACGGAAATCGAAACCTTCGCGCTCACGCGGCTCCATTTTTCGCCCATCACCGCGTCCACGCCCAACTGCTCCATCGCCTGCACCAGACGGCTCAGCCGCCGCAATCGTCCCCGCGCCTGCGAGACATTTTGCCCCGCGATATTCTTGCGGATATACGCCGCCTCGCGCAGCATCCGTTCTTTTTCGGCGGCGAAAACTTCCTCGCGCCGCGCCCATCGCTCCCGCCGCTGCTGAAGATACGCGGAATAATTGCCGCGATACCGTTCCACGCCGTCGGCGGACATTTCCAGCACGCCCGAGGCGACTTTATCCAGAAAATATCTATCGTGCGAAACAATCAGCGCCGCGCCCTCCCATTGGGACAACGCGCCCTCCAGCCACTCCACCGCCGCGATATCGAGATGATTCGTGGGTTCATCGAGGAGAAGCACATCGGGGGATTCGAGAAGGACCCGCGCGAGATACGCGCGAGTCCGCTGTCCGCCCGAAAGGCGAGAGAGGGGCATCTCGTAGTCCCGCTCGGAAAAGCCGAGTCCGGTGAGCGTTTGGCGGATTCTCGTTTCGTAAGCGTATCCGCCCGCGCGTTCGAATTTTTCCTGAAGTGTGCCGTAGCGCTCGAAGAGGGATTCCGAGTTCGGCGAATCCGTCATCTCCGCTTCGAGACGCGCCAGCGCGGCTTCCTGCCTTCGCAAGTCGTCGAAAACAGCGAGACAAGTTTCCCACAAAGTCTCCTCGCTGATGAACGAAACCTCTTGCGGCAGATAGCCGATTTTCGCCTTCTTGCTGCGCGTGACCCGTCCATCGGAAGGAAGTTCCTCCCCCAGGATGATTCGCAGCAAAGTCGTCTTCCCGACCCCGTTTGGGCCAACCAACGCGAGGCGCGCGCCGCGTTCGAGAGAAAACGAGACTCCGCGAAAAAGGTCTACCGCGCCGAAAGATTTGGAAACATCGGATAAAACGAGAAGAGACATGGAAAATTAAGGCACAAGAAGATATTCGGGCTTCGCGAGATTCTGCGAAAGCAAGGCAGCAATCATGGCTTCTGCCATTGTTCCAGATCCGATGAAAGCGATTTTCGTCTCCA
>CAZDGZ010000159.1:0-2695 GCA_964505165.1 uncultured Anaerolineaceae bacterium
ACTACCCAACTAAATATGCTACAATTGCCCGGCAGGGGATTGTCTCGCACGGCAATCGCCGCCAATTCCGACCAACGAGGTTGTCCTATGGCTCAAACCCCCTCCGGGAAGAATCCCGAACACCGAGCATGGTATCTGTACGATTTCGGCAACTCCGCCTACGCTGCGGTCATCTTGCTCGCGGTGTACTCCGTCTACTTCAAGAACGGCGTTGCCGGCGGCGCGGAAGGCTCGAAATTATGGGGAATTTCCGTCGGCATCGCGATGCTTGTCGTCGCGCTCATCTCCCCCATACTCGGCGCAATTGCCGATTTTTCCGCATCGAAAAAACGCTTTTTGCTCCTCTTTTCCTCGCTCACTTGGATTTTCACCTCGATGCTCTTCTTCGTCCAAAAAGGCGATATTTTCACGGGCATGCTCTTCTTCATCCTTGCGGAAATCGGGTACCGCGCGGGGCAGGTTTTCTACAACGCGCTCCTCCCCGAAATCGCTTCACAAGAGGAGATGGGCATGGTTTCCGGGAAGGGTTGGGCAATCGGGTCGCTTGGCGGAATCCTCTGCCTCCTCATCATCCTCCCCCCTATCGTCATCTTCAAAGGGAGTACGCTTCCCGTCCGTCTCGCGTTCCCCTTCACGGCGTTGTTCTTCGCGCTCTTTTCCATCCCCGCGTTTCTCAAAATCGAAGAACGCGGCGTCTCCAAACCGCTGCCGGAGGGAGAAAATTATCTTTCCATCGGGTTCAAGCGCGCGTTCCGCACGTTGAAATCGGTAAGGAAATTCCGGGAATTTACGAAATTCATCATCGCGTTTCTTATCAACAACGACGGGATTCTCATGGCGCTGAACTTCGCCGCCATCATCGGCGCGGTAATGTACGGGATGACTCAGCAGCAACTCATCCTCTTTATGATTGAGGTCCAGGCGACGAGCGTCATCGGCGCGTACGCATTCGGGAAACTCGGAGATAAAATCGGATACAAACGCTCGCTCCTCACCGCGCTGCTCACGATGATTGGCGTCATCATCTGGATGATTTTCAACCAAAGCCTCACGGGATTCTTCATCATCGGCGCGGTGGCGGGATTCGCGCTCACCGGCGTGCAATCCATCAGCCGGACGATGGTGGGCATGTTCGCTCCCGCCGGTCAAAGCGCGGAATTCTTCGGCTTCTTCGCCGTCGCCGGACGCACCTCCTCCTTCATCGGGCCCACCATCTACGGATGGCTTGCCGCCTCCGCCGCGTTTTGGTTCCAAAATCAGGGGATGAATGACCTCCTCGCAGAGCAGGCGGGGCAGAAAATCGCGATGGCATCCATCCTCGTCTTCCTCTTCACCGGTTTTGGGATTTTGCTTTCGGTCAACGAAAAACGCGCGAAGGAAACCGCTCGGAGTCTCGACTCGAAATCCAAATGAACGATACTTCGTTTTCTTACCCCAGGCGAAAGCCTCTTCGCTCCTTTTTGCATTTTCTCTCGATTCTCGCCTTCGACCTCTTGGCGGATGTCCACATCATCGGCAGGGAAAACATCCCGAAAGACGAGCCGCTTCTGGTCGTTGGGAATCACTTCAGTTTCATTGACCCGGTCGCGTTCGTCCGCATTTTTTCATGGCAATTGGAATTCGTGGGCGGGGCGGAGATGCCCCACGCGCCGAAACTCGTTCAATTCATCCCCTCGCTGTGGGGATATTATCCTCTCTTTCGCGGCACCGGCGCTCGCGGGGCATTGCGGGCCGCCGAGCAAGTCCTTTCGAAGGGAGGGAAATTGGGGATTTTCCCGGAAGGCGGAAATTGGGCCACCGTACTGCGATTTGCCCGCCCCGGCACGGCTTACCTCGCCGCGCAGACGGGCGCGCGGATCCTGCCCATCGGCTTGAGCGGTCTCAACGACATTTTCCCGCTCAAATTCGGGAAACGCCCCCGCGTCGTCTTTCGGATTGGGAAGCCTTTCGGGCCCTTCCGCGTCGAGGGGCGGGGACGGGAACGCCGCCGCCAGTTGGACGAAATCGGACACGAGATTATGCGCCGCATCGCGGAACTTCTTCCGCCGGAAAGCCGAGGCGTGTATTCCGAAGACCCGAAACAACGCGCGGAAGCGGAGGCAGTGGCGCATTACCCTTGGGAAGACCACGTCGAGGGGGAAGTGCGCGGCAAAGTCCACTGAAAGCGAAAAGCGGAGCGCAGGCTCCGCTTTTTCTTTCGAGAGGGGGTCATCATCAGCCCATTCGATAATGTTTCTTGACGGGCTGGAGAATCTCCCATGTGCAGGACAACCCCGAGGGGAAGGTGACCAAATCGCCTTTTCCCATTTTGACGGGTTCGCCGCCTTCCGGCGTCACGATGACTTCGCCTTCGAGGAAATAACAGGTTTCCGAAAGTCCATAGGTCCAGGGGAAAGTCGAGACCTCTTTCGTCCAAATAGGCCAATCGAACACGCCTAGCGAGTTCAGACGGGCTTCGTCCGGTTGATGTTCTACGGAAATACTCGACATGGTATGCCTCCTTTGAAGAAGTAGGGCGGGTGGGGATCGAACCCACAAGGTGTTGCCACCGGCGGATTTTAAGTCCGCTGCGTCTGCCAGTTCCGCCACCGCCCCGTGCGAGGCTTATTCTACTCCATCTCCGCGCGTCGTCAAGGAGGCGGCCGGAGATTTCGCAAGACGCGTCGTAGACGAGTCGGAATAGCGAGGCTGTCCC
>CAZDGZ010000160.1:0-2680 GCA_964505165.1 uncultured Anaerolineaceae bacterium
AAACTTGAAAAATACTCCTCCCTGAGGGCGTTTTAGGAAAATAACCTGTCATTGCGAGCGAAGCAATCTCTTCGTTGGTTCAAAATTGCATAGTTTGGAAGTCATGAGATTGCTTCGCCGCCTTCAGCGTCTCGCAATGACAGCCGGCGGTGGAGATGGCTCCTCCGCCACACGGAAGTTCTCGCGGATAGATACAGTTCTCCCTACGGCAGAAATTGCGCGCCGATTTCCCGCGCGGGGACGAGGCGAATCTTCCCCTCCGATTCCAAATCCTCCAAACGGGACAAAAAACGGTCGAGGGCATCCAGCGCGTCCCGGCTGGGTTTCCCCGTGCCGTCGTCCACCTTCGTGAATTCCGTCAAATGAGAAACGAATCCCCACGAAGCGGGGCCCGCGTTCGGATGCTCCTCCACATACGTCAACGCGCCCTCCAACCAATTTCCCAAAGTCTCGAAATTCTTATCCGTCAAGAGCGAAGCCATTTGCCCATTCGCGCCGCTCATCCAGGTCGAATGGCTATGGTCTATGAACAAAATATCTCCCGAAGGAAGAGGCGTGCAGATATTTTGATGCGCGTAATCGGGGAACCAGGGGAAAAGCAAATTATGAGTCTCCTCCCACATATCATTTCCCGCGCCGATTTCATTGTGACAGAGCGCGCCAAAGGGATTCCTGCGCGCATCCTCGCTGGGAGCGAGATCCACCGTGACATAGCGATATCCCGTTTGCGCGGCGAGCGCCAATTCTTCCGAAAAGGTCTTCTGCGGAGATGCAGATTTGGACGCGTCAATGAGCAATCCGCCTAATGTCACCGGGGCAAATCCGCAAGATTCCAGTGTTCGATACGCGGACACGATGGAATCGGCGTGCGCGTATGCGGCAATTTCATGTCCCGCTGCGGACAAAGTTTCGAAGATATTCGGCTGTCTCGCCTCCGAACACACTCCTTGCGCCAAAATCTGAGGAAACTCCCATGTAATCGGCACGCCATGACGTTCCGCGACCTTTGAAATCGCCGTGATGGTTTCGAGAATGCCCTGCACTTGTTTCGGGTCTACGGTTTGGAGCGAGGCATCCGTATAAGGCGCGAGGTCATTCCCTACCACCTGCACATGGAGGACATAGACGACAGACAGGGGTTCGCTTCCCGACGCGGAGGAGACCGGCGGAGCAGCCGTTTCCGAAGAAGTCCCAACGGAGGGCGACGCGTCGAAAGAGACGAGCGGGGAGGCGATATCCGCATCCCAATTTCCCTCGTGGGTCCTATCTGCCATTTCCGCGACTGCCGCCTGCGCCGCCAACGCGGCAGCGCCAGGAAGAGGCTCATACGCCCAATCGTCGAAAGAGGCCCAAGTCTGCGGCTCGGTATTGGCAGGGTGATCCTGATACCCCGGGAATTTCTTCGCGGGGAGCATATAAGCAGCATCAGGATTGAGCCGCGTCCACAATCCCGCCGCGCGGAATCCATCATAAGCCTGATGCACCTGCGGACGGTCGGGGAGGGGCTGCACATGTCCATGTTTGCAAAAGAGGAGGAGGACTTTCAAATCCGGGGTTTTCTCCGCCAATAAGGGATAACGCGGCGGCGTCACGCGGAAGTCCCACACTTGCGCGGCTTCTTCGGGAGTCGCGACATCGCTGGGCCAATTTTCTTCCGTCAATGCGCCATTCTCTCGAAGCGCTTGAGTCAACGCCGCGGAAAAGAAGCGTTTTCCAAACATCGTCGGGACTTTGTAACTCAAGACGAAATCGCCTTCGTCATCGCGTCCGTTTTGGTTCACGTCGAAATAAGGGTAACCTCGATACTCCGGCGACTGCCGATAGACCTTCTCCGCGTCCCAGCGCACGCTGCTGTAATCCAGAGAAATCTTCGTCGGGGAGTAATCTTCCGGGAAATGGTAGAAGGGGTTGACGACCGGATTCTCGTCTTCGTCCCAATATCCCAACTCCACCGCAGAAATGGCATCCACTGTCGGGTTTTCGCGTCCCACGAAATAGCGGACGTTCAAGGTATCCCCATACAACGCCAAAACGTTGACCGCTGCGATTCCGGGATGCGAAAAGGCATACAATCCCAAATTCTCAGTCAAGACGGGGAAGGGACTAATATCGCCGATGAAGTGCCCGTTTACATCGGGAATTTGTCCTCCGGCAAAGCGGATGACTTCGCTCAGCGCGCGGATGCTGGTTTCGCCGCCATAATCGAATTCGCCGTCGGAACGTGCGCCGGTGCTGGGAGATTCTTTTCCGGGCCACAAATAGGATACGCGAATCAATCCGATAGGCGCGGCATCCAAATCTTCGTAAAAATCATTGGTCTTGGTGAAGAAGGTCGCGATATCCACCACCACGCCCGCGCCGTCGGGATAACGCGGCGCATCCGGGAAGGTCACGCGCACAGCCACGCGTCCGATTCCTTCCACCTCGATATAGGTGACGACACGGTCTCCGGGTGCGGCGCGATTTCCCTGCGAGGAGGGCGCGTTCCCCTGTGCGGGTGGGTTCTCTCCTCCAGAAGGCGCTTCCCCTCCGCCGGAAGGAGAAGCCGTCTGGCGCGACGGGCCACAAGCCACAACAAGGAAAACCAGAAGAAGGAAAAAAAAGAAAATAGAACGGAATTTCATAAACCGGTTCATTGTTCCTCCACGGAAATCACCTTTAGGCAACAAGAAATTCGAGT
>CAZDGZ010000161.1:0-2680 GCA_964505165.1 uncultured Anaerolineaceae bacterium
GCAATCATGGCTTCTGCCATTGTTCCAGATCCGATGAAAGCGATTTTCGTCTCCAAGGCTATCCTTCCTGAAAGAAAATTTTCGTCCGCTCTACCCGTGCTTCCGCGAGGGAAAAGCCCAACGCATCGAGAACTTCGTCCGCGCGGCCCGTCGCGCCCTCGCGGGCAGAAAGCCGCATGAGAAGGCGCACGCGCCCCGACTCATCGGGAGGGAGAAGGCGCAGCGAAAGGATGAGCGGTCGAAGGTCGTAGGATTTGCCGCGCCGCGTTCGGGGCAGCGAATCCGCCGAAAGAACGGAATCCACGCGGCGGCGGAGGGCGTCTTCGGAAATATCGTCCGGCAGAGTCACCTCGTATTCGGCGGCAAAAACCCTCGTTTGCAGCGCGGACGCGCGGGTATCTACTTCCTTCACAGAAAGAAATTCGATGCCCGGCGGCGCGGCCGCTCGGAGCCGTTCCAGCACATCCGGCGGAGGGTCGAGAAGCCAGAAATCCGCCACTTCGCCCCGACTCGAAACGCCCAGCGGAAGCGCGGAGGCAATTTGGATTTTGGGCTGCGGATGGAAGCCCTCGCTATATTTCAGGCGAAGGTCTGCGCGGCGCGCGGTGCGCTCTAACATGCGGTGCAAATCCAAATGCCCCACATAACGCAATGCGCCTTTTTTGGTGAAGAGAAGCCGAAAGCGGCGAATTTCGTTCATGCGCGCCTCCTGCGCGGCTTGACTTCGGGACATTTCCATACCTCGCCGGGGTTTTCGCGGCGCAAATCGTTGAAGGTGGGCAAAATGCCGCAGGCGTAGCATTGCTCGCGGCAGTCTTCGCGGGTTTCCCCGCGAAGCGAAAGGAGGTAATCTTGATAAAGAAATGATTTTCGCACAGCGGCGGAAATATGTTCCCAAGGGAAAATTTCATCCTTGCCGCGCTCGCGATGAGTATAAAACGAGAAATCCAATCCGTGCGTCTCAAAGGCCGCAAGCCAAATATCGAACCTCCGCTCTTCGCCCCATGCGTCGAATTTCGCGCCGTTTTTCCACGCGGTGTAAACGACCTCTGCCATGCGCCTATCGCCGCGGCTGAGCCACGCTTCGAGAAGGGTATCGCGCGGGTCGGTCCAACTCACTTTCATTCCCCCGCCGCGAAGCCCGCGCCGCAAAATCTTCTGCTTTTCGCGGATTTGCTCCACCGTATCCATCGAAACCCATTGAAAAGGCGTATGCGGCTTCGGGACAAAGGTACTCACGCCCGCGTGGACTTTTGCGCGTCCGCCGATGAGCGCGCGTCCTTCCGCGAGAACCCGTTTACAAAGCGAGACAATCGCCTCCACATCTTCCAAGGTTTCGGAGGGATGCCCAATCATGAAATAAAGTTTTATCGTCGTCCATCCCCGGCGGTAGATTTCGCGCGCGGTCTCCAATAATTGCTCGTCGGAAATATATTTGTTGATGATTCGCCTCATGCGCTCCGTCGCGGCTTCAGGAGCGAGGGTAAACCCAGATGCGCGCCTGTCTTTCAGGCGTTCCATCAATTCGAGAGAAACCGATTCGATTCGCGAAGAGGGAAGCGAGATTCGGAGATGACGACCGCGAAAGCGCTCGCCAACCGCCTCGACCAATTCCTCGATATGAGAATAATCAGTGGAAGAAAGGGAAAGAAGCGCGAGTTCCTCGAATCCCGTCGAAGCGACGAGTTTTTCCGCCGCCTCGACAATCTCCTCCACGCTTCGCTCTCGGACGGGACGCGTGGTCATCCCCGCATGACAGAATCTGCACCCCCGCGTGCATCCCCGCATAATCTCCACCGACGCGCGGTCGTGGACGATTTTGATATTCGGGACGACGAAACGCGTGGGCGCGGGCGGGAGGGTTCCCACAATCCGCTTGACGACGACGCGCGGCGCACCCGGGACACGCGGCGAAACGGAATCAATCGTCCCATCCGCGCGGTAGCGGACCTCGTACAACGAGGGGACGTAGACGCCCGGAATCGCTGCCAAGGCTTCGAGACGCGCGCCGCGCGGCATCCCTTTCGGAAATCCGCCCACGGCTTCGATGATTTCGTGAATCACCTCCTCCCCCTCGCCGATGACGAAGGCATCCACGAACGCGTGCATAGGTTCGGGATTGAAGACCGCGTGCCCGCCCGCGAGGACGAGAGGATGAGTCTCGTCCCTCTCCTCGCTGCGGAGCGGGAGTCCCGCCAAATCCAGCAGGTTGAGGGTGTTGGTATAGAGGGTCTCGTAGGGGAGCGTGATGCCGAGAATGTCGAACGCCGCGAGGGGATGTTTCGTCTCCAGCGAATAGAGGGGAATCCCCTCGCGCCGCAACACCGCCTCGAAATCCAGCCAAGGGAGATAGGCGCGTTCCGCGAGCGCGTCGCCGCGACGGTTGATTTGGTCGTAGAGAATCTTCAATCCCGTATTCGAGACGCCGATATCGTAAATATCAGGAAAAATCAGCGCGACGCGGACGCGGACAGAGTCCCACTCCTTGACGACTGCATTGAGTTCCCCGCCGACATAGCGTCCGGGTTTCTGCACCGTCAAGAGAACGCGTTCGAGCCGCGCTTCGATGTCTTGTGGAGAAAGCATGGGGGGTATTATACCGTGTCGAAAGAGGAGGAGAGGGGATTTGCCAAAAAAAAGGCAGGACGGACTTTTGTCCGCCCTGCGAAAGGTCAGGAAA
>CAZDGZ010000162.1:0-2667 GCA_964505165.1 uncultured Anaerolineaceae bacterium
CAGGTGTAGATATCGGTGGTCACCCAAACATTAAAAAAAAAATAGTATTGCAATGCCTCGTGGAAATTACGCGGCGCATGTGCGGGGACATGCTCGCAAACCTCTGCCATGCGGAGCAATTCTTCTCGCCGGGATTCGTCTTCGGTTTCCTGCGCGGTTTTTCGGAGAAGGTCGGCGTAGCGTTCCGCATATCGGATGAGCGCGTCCGCCGCGATTTTCATTGCTTTGAGTTCTTCTTGCTTCGCGTAGGCTTCGGGGTCGTTGAAATAATCCAGATTCGCGAGCGCCTCGTCTATCTCGGCTTGAAAATCCAGCATCCCTTTGCGATAAATTTTATCGTCCAGTACCGTGTGTCCCGGCGCGCGTTGTTCCATGAATTCGGTGAAGATTCCCGCGTCGTAGGCATCTTTCCATTCGGGAGTCATTTCTTGGAAGATGAGTTCCCGCATGGATTTTCCTTCCCAGAAGGGGATGATGTCCTCCTCGTAGTGGTCGAAGATGGAGGAATCCACTTTGAAGGAGATTTTTTCGCGCTGGTCGAGAATTTCGAGGTCTTCGAGTGTGTGGCAGCAGAGTTCGGGATAGGTCGGCGCGGCTTTGGGACGGGGTCCCTTTTCTCCGACGATGAGTTCGCCTTCGCCGAGCCAAAGTGTCTTGTGTTCCAGCAGATACCGAAACGCCATTGCGCGTTTGACCGGCGTGGAGAGGGTTCCCAAATCCTGACGATAGAATTCGGTGAGCAGCCTCGCGCGTTCATCGGAGAGGGTTTCCTGAGTGTCCAGACTTTGTTGCCGCAATTTGCGGACTCGTTCGGTCATTGCCATTGAGATACCTCCTGAGGGGTTTTCAGGTGATAGATACGCGTAGCCCTTCTTCGCGGAAGACGTTGGCGCAGGTTTCGAGGGATTCTTTGGAAGGCGGACGCGTGTCAGGAAGACGATATATCAGCCCAAGCGCTTCGTATTTCGCTTTGGCGATGTCGTGGTAGCCGAGAAGTTCGACATCGTACCGTTTCGGGAGCGAGGCGAGGAACCGCGCGGAGGCGCGCAGATTCTCCTCGTCGTCGTTGATGCCGGGGATAATCGGGATTCGGATGAGAATATCCGCGTCGGCTTCGGCGAGGCGGCGCAGATTTTCCAGAATGGTCTCGTTTGGGACTCCGGTGTATGTTTTGTGCCGCGCGGAGTCCATCATTTTCAGGTCGTAGAAAAACGAATCGGTATAGGGGAGGATTTCCGCGAGCGCGTTCCAAGGGACGTGACCGCAGGTGTCTACGATGGTGTGGATATCCCATGCTTTGCAGGTTTTCAGGATTTCGAGAAGGAATTCTCGCTGTAAGAGGGGTTCGCCGCCGGAAATGGTCACGCCGCCGCCGGATTGGTCGTAGAAGGGGATGTCGCGTTCGATTTTCGACATCACTTCTGCAACGGTCATTTCTTCGCCGGTGAGTTCCAGCGCGTTGTAGACGCAGGTTTCTACACATTCGCCGCAGTCATCACAGCGCGCACGGTCGAGGAGGAGTGTGCCGTCGAGCGAAAGCGCGTTTTGCGGACAAACCGAAAGGCAGTCGCCGCAGTTCGTACAACGGTTCTCGCGGAACATGATTTGGGGCTGCGGTTTTTGGCTTTCGGGGTTATGGCACCACCAGCAACGGAGCGGGCAGCCTTTGAGAAAAATTGTCGTGCGGATTCCGGCTCCATCGTTGATGGCGTAGTGTTTGATATCGAAAACAATGCCTTTTTGCATGATTTTTCTGGGGCGGCGGCTGGTCAAAAGCGCGCTCGCGAAGGGTTTTCCTGCGAGGGGAGTAGGCTTCGGTAAAGATACTCCCCTTTTTCGTCTTTGTCAAGATAGTATATAATTTGTATACAATGAGAATATACGCTTTTCGCTTATAATCTCTTTCGTGAATCTCCCATTCTTTCGTCGTGTTGATACCCACGCGCGGCAGAAAGGTTGAACCGATGGCAAAGAAAATCCGAGAAAGTGACCGAATCGAATCCGAACTAAAGCGGCTCATTCTCACGCTCGAATTGGAGCCGGGGATGGCGATTACCGAAGCCTCCCTTATGGAGCGGTATGGCTGGGGACGCACGCCGCTGCGCGAGGCGTTCCAGCGTTTGGCACAGCAGGGATTATTGCAACTCATCCCGCGTCACGGCGCGGTGGTGACCGCGTTGAGTCTCTTCGATTTCGTCGAGATGATGGATGCGATGAGCATGGTCATCGGGCAGGCGGCGGCGCTGGCGTGCAAGCATCTTCGGGAGGAAGACCTTGCCGCGCTCGATTCGCTAATCGAGGAAAGTGAAGAGGCGGCTGCGCGCGGAGATTTCGTCGCCGTTGCGGATTTGGATTATCAATTCCATAAAATCCTCGCCAACGCAACGGGAAATCGCTATTTGAGCGCGTATCTCTTGCATTTGCATCAGGTCGCGCGGCGCTTCAATTTTGCCGCGTGGCGGCGCGATGCGGATGCCTCCGCCTCTATTCGGGAACACCGCGAAATCGTGGAAACCCTCCGCTCCCGCGATGCGGACGCGGCGAAGCGCGTGATGCGCGCGCACGTCGAAGGTGGACGTCAGCGCGTCGTCGGCGCGATGGGAGGTCTCTCTTAAGGACGAATCCAGGGGGCGGTGATGAGCGCGTTCTCGTCGTCCGCCGCGTGCG
>CAZDGZ010000163.1:0-2554 GCA_964505165.1 uncultured Anaerolineaceae bacterium
ACCCGAGAAACCGCCCCTTGCCCAAAACCTTCCTTCCCCTTAAAATCGTCTCATGGCAACCAAAGACCTCACCCCCGTCCGCCGACAATATCTCGAAATCAAACGCCAATACCCAAACGCGATTCTCTTCTTCCGATTAGGAGACTTCTACGAAACATTCGACGAAGACGCGGAAATCACCGCCCGCGAACTAGACATCGTTCTCACCTCGCGCGGCGTCGGCAAAGGACAGCGCGTCCCGCTTGCCGGAATCCCCTACCACGCGGTCGAAAACTACCTCGGCAGACTGGTGGAAAAAGGCTATCACGTCGCCATCTGCGAACAAATCGGCGACCAACCCGTGAAAGGCATCTTTCCTAGGAAAGTGGTGCGCGTGGTCACGCCGGGGACTGTGGTCGAGCCGGGATTGCTCCCCAGCGATGCAAACAACTACCTCGCCGCCATCCTCACGGAAGAGGAGAACGCCGCGCTCGCCTACGCGGACATCACCACCGGGGAATTTGCCGTCGCCGAATTTCCCCGCTCCTCCCTCCGAGCGGAACTCATCCGCCTCGCCCCCGCCGAAATCGTCCACCCCGATTCTCTTCCCTTCGAGAACGGTCTCCCCTCCGGGCATCCGACGCCCTGGGCATCCTGGCGTTTCGAAAGCGGACGCTGCGAAGAAGCCCTCAAAGCCCATTTCCAAGCCGCTTCACTCGACGGATTCGGATTGCGCGGCAAACCTCTCGCTATCCGCGCGGCGGGCGCGCTCATCCAATACCTGAAAGAAACGCAGCCGAACGCGCTCTCCCTGCTGACACGCCTGCGGACCTACAGCCTCAACGAATTCATGACCCTCGACGCGTCCACGCGCCGCAATCTCGAACTCACCGAAACATTGCGCGGCGCAACCGAAGGTTCGCTCCTCGGCGTCCTCGACAGATGCGTCACGCCAATGGGGAAACGTCTCCTGCGGCAATGGGTCAGCCAACCCCTCCTCGACGCGAAAGAAATTCGTCGGCGGCAGGATGGCGTAGCCTTCTTCTTCGAGCGCGGCATGGAACGCGCCGAACTTCGGCAGGCGCTCAAACCCTTTGCCGACTTGGAACGCCTCGCCAATCGCATCGTCGCGGGGCATGCACAACCCCGTGACCTTGTCTCCCTTCGCGAGACCCTCACCCGAATCCCCGAAATCCTGAACATCCTTCCGGCAGAAGACAGCGAACACGCCGAATCGCTTCCCGTTCGCCGAATCCACCGCTGCGAAGAGGAACTCGCCCTCCTCCGCGCCGCCCTCGCGGACGACCCTCCCGCAACGCTCCAGAACACCGGCGTGATTCGCCCCGGCTATTCCTCCGAACTCGACGGCATCCTCGAGTCCTCCCGCCACGCGCGGGAATGGATTGCCAACCTCGAAGCCATCGAACGCGAGCGGACGGGCATCAAAACCCTCAAAGTACGCTACAACAAAGTTTTCGGCTATTACATCGAAATCACCAAAGCCAACGCGCACATGGCGCCGCCCGAATATATCCGCAAACAAACCCTCGTCAACGCGGAACGATACATCACTCCTGAGATGAAAGAGTACGAAACCCTCGTGCTCAACGCGGAAGAGGAGATTCACAAAATCGAAGCGAGGCTCTTTCACGACCTCTGCGCGCGTCTCTCCGCGTCCGCGTCGCGGTTCATCGAAACCGCGCGCGCACTTGCAGAAACGGATGTCCTCCTCTCCTTTGCGGAAACCGCCGCAATGGGAAATTACGTCCGCCCGGAAGTCGTGGAAGATACCGTTTTGGACATACGCGGCGGCAGGCATCCCGTCGTCGAACGCTCCCTGCAAGAGGGAGGATTTATCCCCAACGACATCACCTTCGAAGAAGGAGAACACGTCCGCATCATCACCGGACCCAACATGTCCGGCAAAAGCACCTATTTGCGGCAAGCCGCGTTGATTGTCCTGATGGCGCAAATGGGATCCTTCGTCCCGGCAGACTCCGCCGTCGTCGGCATCGTGGACAGAATCTTCACGAGAATCGGCGCGCAAGACGAAATTCACTCCGGGCAATCCACCTTCATGGTGGAAATGATAGAAGTCGCGAATATTTTGCATCACGCCACGCCGCGCAGCCTCCTCATCCTAGACGAGGTCGGACGCGGCACCAGCACCTACGACGGCGTATCCATCGCGTGGGCAGTCGTGGAATATATTCACAATCACCCCGATTTACGCTCGAAAACCCTCTTCGCCACGCATTACCACGAACTCACCCAACTCGCGGATTTACTCCCCGGCGTACGGAATTACAACGTCGCCGTGAGCGAAGCGGACGGGAAAGTCGTCTTTCTGCACAAAATCGTCCCCGGCGGCGCGGACAAATCCTACGGCATCCACGTTGCACAACTTGCCGGGCTTCCCGCGCCCGTCGTCCAGCGTGCGGCGGAAATCATGGCAGAACTCGAACGCTCCTCCGGGCAAGCCGTCAAAATCAACCCTCACGCCGCGCGGCAGGTCGCCTTGTTCCCGGAAACGAACCCCCTCCTCGACGAGTTGAAATCGCTCGACATCAACGCC
>CAZDGZ010000164.1:0-2491 GCA_964505165.1 uncultured Anaerolineaceae bacterium
AAGCGGGGCGAGTTCCTCCCTCGATAGACCCGATGCCTCCGACAGCGCGGCGATACGGTCTTGGATGGAAAGTTTGTAAAATCCTGAAATTCGAGAGGTTTTCATTGCGGGTGAATTCTAAGGGAATCTCCTCGCAAAACCTATCAAATCCGCGCCGAATCGAAAATGCCGCGCTGGAAAGGCGCGGCACGGGGGCAAATGCTTGAGGCTATTGTTCGGGTTAGAGCATGATTTCTTCGATGGCGTCGAAGTCGAAGTCCAGACTCAATTCTCCTTCGATGTCCTCTTCGTTTACGTCGGGGGCATCTTCGATTTCACGCTCGCAGTAGGTGCGGTACGCGCAGAAGCGGCAGGAATTTTTCTCTTTTGCGAGGGGAAAGTCGCGGTCGGCTTCGATGTTTCCGATGATTTTTTCGAGCATCTCGCGGTCGCGGCGGTATTCTTTTTCGGAGTAGGGGAAACGAGCGGTTTCTTCGGGATATTCTGCAAACCAGTATCGCATCTCGATGGAGTTTGGAGAAATCGGTATACCGCCGTTTCTTCCTGCGCCGGCTTCCACGAGGAGGTAGCGGTACACGCGCGTTTGCCATCGGTTGTAAAGATATTTGTCTTTTGGGCGTTTCCGGTAGGTTTTCCAATCTACGATAATCGCTTTTTGGGATTCGTGAATGGCGAGGAGGTCATATTTTGCGAGTAAGCGATGTTTGCCGAAGGGCGCGGAAAGCGTAATTTCAGGATACAAAGTCCATGCAGAATCGTTCTTCCATCCCGCTTCTTCCGATTGAAGATAATGAGTCCACCATCGTTCGAGGGTTTCCGTCTGGAGAAGAGGGGTCAAATCTTCGGCGGGAATCCCGATGAGATGGCGCTGAACGAGACGGTGGAAGTTTTGCCCCTCGACCTGATGCTGTTCGTTTTCCAGCGTGGTGTCTTTTTCGATGGAAAGCCATTTTACCTGCTGGAGATGCCGCAGAGCGAATCTGCGCGGGCAGTCGTCGTAATCTTGCAAAGAAGACTGCGAGAAGGTGAACGGCACGGGGAGGGCGAGGGGCGTTTCGTTCATGCGCGTTTACGAGGAGTAATCGTAGAAGCCTTTTCCGGTTTTCCGTCCGAGGTGACCCGCGTCTACCATTTTGCGGAGGAGATACGCGGGGCGGTATTTGTCTTCTCCGAGGTCGCGTTGTAGGACTTCCAGGATGAAGAGGACGACATCCAGCCCGATTAAGTCTGCAAGATAGAGGGGACCCATCGGGTGGTTCATGCCGAGTTTCATCACCTGGTCAATCGCTTCCACTGTGCCCACGCCTTCTTGAAGGGCGAAGACGGCTTCGTTAATCATCGGACAGAGGATGCGATTGGAAATGAAGCCGGGGGAATCGTTTGCTTCGACAGGTTCTTTGCCCATCGTTCGGCAGGCGTCGAGGATGGTTTCGGTGGTTTCGTCCGAGGTGGATAGCCCGCGAATGACTTCGACAAGCCGCATGAGGGGAACGGGGTTCATGAAGTGCATCCCGATGACTTTGTCCGGGCGTTTCGTGACGGCGGCGATTTTCGTGATGCTGATGGAAGAGGTGTTGGAGGCGAGAATCGCGTCGGGGCGGGCTTTTTCGTCCATCTCGCGGAATATCTTGAATTTCAGGTCGGGGTTCTCGGTAGCGGCTTCGATGACCAAATCGGCGTCGCCGAGGGAATCCAGCGAATCGACAAAGTGGATGTTGAGCGCGGCATCTCGCTGCGCTTCGGTAATTTTCCCTTTGCTCAAGAGTTTTTCAACGGATTTGGCGATGGTTTTCTTCGCGCGTTCGATTTGTTCGGGCGCGATATCCATGCAGGTGACTTCGTAGCCGGAGACGGCGGCAGTTTGGGCGATTCCGTTGCCCATCGTGCCCGCGCCGATGACGAAAATTTTTCGAATGCTCATTGCCTTCTCCTATTCGGTGAGTTCGATTGCCATACTGACGGCTTCTGCCCCGCCGAGGCAGAGCGCGGCAATCCCTCGTTTGAGTCCGCGTTGTTTGAGGGCATAGATGAGGGTGGTGAGGACGCGCGCTCCAGATGCGCCGATGGGGTGTCCCAGTGCAATTGCGCCGCCGTTGACGTTGACTTTCTCCCAATCCCAGCCCATATCGGCGAGGATGTAGCCGTCTGCGAGGACTTGCGCGGCGAAGGCTTCGTTGAGTTCAATCAAATCCACATCATCGAAGGTCCACCCGATTTTTTCGAGGAGAATGGGAAGGGCTTTCGCGGGAGCGCGGAAAAGGTATTTGGGAGGTTCGGCAGCCTGTGCGTAGCCGACGATTCGGGCGATAGGTTTCAGCCCTTTTTCTTCCGCATAGGCTTCGCTCGCGACCACAACAGCAGAGGCGCCGTCGTTCAATCCCGGGGAATTTCCGGCGGTGACTTTGCCGTCTTTCTGGAACGCGGGGCGGAGTTTCGCGAGGACTTCCAGCGAGGTATCGCGGCGGGGACCTTCGTCGGTATCTACGATGGT
>CAZDGZ010000165.1:0-2439 GCA_964505165.1 uncultured Anaerolineaceae bacterium
GACGGGAGTCGGGGTCGCGCCGTCGGTCAGGTACACGCGGAAGCCGTTCCCCGCGAGGACGGCGGCGGTTTCTGCTGCGAAGTATTCGCTGTCGAAGCGTTTATCGTGTCCAACGACGACCCACGCGTCCTCTTTTCCTTGTTCCAGTAAATAGGATGCAAATCCTTGCGCGCAGCGGCGGACGTTTGCGAAGGTGTAGTCCTCCGCGATTTTTCCGCGCCAGCCGTCTGTGCCAAAATGTATGGATGTAGCCATAGGGTCTCCTTATTGAAGCATAGCGGGGGTATTATAACAGGAAGACGGTATAATCTACCTCGAAGATACGTTGAACGAAAAAAGACAAAAGGAGGCATTTCAGGGGTTTGGGAAGTGACTGCCGCGATGCAAAAAACGAATCGTGTTGATGTGACAGATTTCTCTCTTTCCGTTCCGCCGGAGCGCGCGGGGACGGTCGCGATTGCCCTCTCCGGCGGGGTGGATTCTTCCGTCGCGGCGGCGCTCTTGAAGGCGCGTGGCTACGACGTGATTGGCGTGATGCTGCGCCTTTGGTCGCAGCCGGGACAAGAGAGCGAAAACGCGTGTTGTACTCTCAACGCGGTTGCGCTGGCGCGCCGCGTGGCGGAGATGTTGGATATCCCGTTTCATTTGATTGATGCGCGGGAAGAGTTTCGCGAGACGATTGTGACGTATTTTCTGGATTCGTATACGCGCGGGGAAACGCCAAATCCCTGTGTATGGTGCAACCGAAAAATTCGCTGGGGGACGATGCTCCGCGCCGCGCGGGAGTTGGGCGCGGCCCGTCTCGCAACGGGACATTATGTTCGGCTGCGCGCGGAGCCTGACGGGAGTATCTCGTTGTTACGCGGCGTGGATCCCTCGAAGGATCAATCCTATATGTTGCATCTTCTCACGCAGGAGGCGCTCGCGGTGTCGTTTTTCCCGGTGGGGACGTATCGAAAATCGGAGATACGCGCGCTCGCAAGCCGTTTTGGGCTTCCGACGGCGGCGCGTGCAGATAGTCAGGATTTGTGTTTTCTCGGCGGCGGCGATTACCGCGAGTTTCTCCGAACGTACGCGCCGCAGACGGTGATGCCGGGTCCGATTTTGCGGCGCGATGGGACACATCTCGGAGTGCATGAGGGGTTAGCCTTTTATACGATTGGTCAGCGAAGAGGGTTGGGAATTGCGTACCGCGAGCCTTTGTATGTGCTGGAAAAGGATACGGCGCACAACGCGTTGATTGTGGGGACGGCTTCGGAACGCGGTACGCGGGATGTGCGTGTGGGAAATATCAACTGGATTTCGGGCGCGCCGCCCGCTCCTTCTTTCCGCGCGCAGGTGAAGATTCGATATTCCGCGGAGGACGCGCCCGCACAGGTTATGCCGCGAAACGGGACGAACGCGGACATCCGGTTTGATGCGCCGCAGGAGGATGTGACGCCGGGGCAGTCGGCGGTTTTTTATCAGGGCGAGGTGTGTCTGGGCGGCGGGACGATTCTTTTTTCCGAGAAAGGGGAAACAGCGCGATGACTTCTCCGGCAATTCTTCTAGGGTTTACGATTGCTTCGCTTTTGGGGGCGTTGTATCATTTGCTGCGCGGCGGCGGGACGGGGCGTCTTCTTTTTTATATTGCGCTGGCATGGGGAGGGTTTTGGGGCGGACATTTTCTCGGCGTGCTGAGCGGGTGGATGTTGTGGAGTGTGGGTCCGCTTCGAATCGGTTGGGGGAGTTTGGGCGCGCTCTTGGTTCTTTTGACGGGCGATTGGCTGCGTTTTGGCGGAGCGGAGTCGTCTTAAAGAAAAAATCCCCTCCGCGAGGGAGGGGAAAGGTTGTAAGTTCGAGACTTACATGGGCACGACGTTGGCGGCTTGAGGGCCTTTCGGGCCTTCTTCGATGGTGAATTCGACTTGCTGCCCTTCTTGGAGGGAGCGGTAGCCGTCGGTTTGGATGGCGGAGTAGTGGACAAAGACATCGGGGCCGCCGGAGCGTTCGATGAATCCGTAGCCCTTGCTGCTGTTGAACCACTTGACCGTGCCGGTAATACGTTCGTTCATTTTCTTTAACTTCCTTTTCTTGATATAAGGTGAATATTGATTGGGACAAACGTTTCTTTTTGGGTTCGCCGCTCAACGGTCGCGCTCAGAAAAACGCGAAAGCCTGAACAGCGTCGCTGCTCAGGCTGTTTTACTTTGAGTCCAGCAAGAATACGCGTGCCACCGTGAGAGAGAGTGTATCAGCCTTATGGGGGTTCGTCAAGGAAATGAGGAGGGGAGTTTTGGTTCGGGAGGCGGGTAGTTGGATAGTCGGATAGTCTTGTAGTCTGATAGTCTTGTAGTCGGAGAGGGGCTGGCACATTCCGCGCGGACCTCCGCTGCCCTCTGTTAGTTCGGTAGTTTGTTAGTTTCGTAGTTGGGTAGTTGGCTTTATGTCATTGCGAGC
>CAZDGZ010000166.1:0-2405 GCA_964505165.1 uncultured Anaerolineaceae bacterium
CAAACTAACTCCCAAAACACAACTCAGGTTATGCTAAAATTGGCGCATGCGCGAAAAAAAATGGTATGCCTTTGCCTTTCTCCTCGCGGCGTTTTTGCGCTTCCTGCATTTGGGCGCGTTGCCGCTCAATGATGCGGAAGCCGCCCGCGCGCTCCAAGCCTTGCACACATCTATTCAGGGGACAGACGCGGCATACATTCTCCTGACGAAAATACTATTTTTCCTCTTTGCTCCCTCGAATTTTTGGGCACGGTTCATCCCCGCGTTGGCGGGGAGTTTCATTGTCCTCACGCCTTACGCGTTTCGAGAGAAACTCGGCGAACGCGCGGCGCGGATTCTCGCCTTTGCCCTCGCCGTAGATGCCGGATTCCTCGCCGCGTCCCGTCAGGCGGAGGGCGCGATTCTCGCCATCTCGTTTACGCTGTTTGCCCTCGCGTGCTGGGAGAGAAAAAACGCCTCTTTCGCGGGGATTTTCGCAGCGTTCGCGCTCCTCTCTGGAACAAGCATTTGGGCTGGGGCATTCTCGATTTTCCTCGCGTGGCTCCTCGCCCGCGGACTCCTCCTGCCGGATGATGAGGAAGACGAAGAAAGGGCCGCGCCCTCGCTGCTGCGCCCTCCTGAAGAGGGAGAATTTCGGAAAGCAGCCCTCGCGGGCGGCGCCGCGCTTTTCCTCGGCGGGACTCTCTTCTTCCTCTCTCCCGATGGATTGAACGCGGCTGCCGGGGCATTCCCCACCTATCTCTTCGGGTGGGTTTCGCCCTCCGGAGTTCCGCCTTTACTGCCCCTCGCGGCGTTGGGCGTCTACGAAAGTTTCGCGCTCTTTTTCGGCATCCTCGGTATGATTCGGGGATGGGAGGAAAAGGATCCGCTTTCGCAAGGGATGAGCCTTTGGGCAGGCGCGGCGTTTTTCCTCGCGATACTCTACCCCTCCCGCGAGGCGTTTCATCTCCTTTGGGTCATCTTTCCGTTATGGGTTTTGGCAGCGAAAGAAATCTCTCGGTATTTTCAACTTCCCAACACCGAACGCGTCGAAATCCTCTCCGCTGCCGCGCTTACCTTCATCCTTCTTATCTTTGGATGGCTAAATCTCGCGGCGCTTTCCCTCTATCCGGTGGACTCGCTTAGCAATCCCAAACACATCCTCCTTCTTCTCAGTTCCGCGCTGCTCGTCATCCTAACACTGCTCTTCATCGGACTCGGATGGTCGCGGCGAATTGCGATATACGGCGGATTTTGGGGACTCTTCGCCGCGCTCACGCTTTATACCATCAGCGTCGCGTGGGGAGCGGCAGGGCTTCGCATGCCACAAGGCACCGAATTGTGGACTCCCGCGCCGCCGCCGGATGCCGATTTGCTCCTTCAAACCGTGGATAATCTCTCCGAGTGGAGTCAAGGAGGAGATGCCTACGCTCAGCCCGTCAGCATCATCGGAATCGATTCTCCCGCGCTGTTCTGGCTCCTCCGAAACCATGACCTCCATATTCTGGACAGCATTCCTTTCGATGAACCGCCCGCGCTCATCTTGACCCCTCCGATTGACTCGCTGGGACTCCCCGCAGAATATCGCGGGCAGGATTTCGTCTGGAGAAAAACCCCTGCATGGGAACAAACCTCCCTCGCCGCGTGGTTCCTCCGAAGAGAAACTTTCGCCATCCCGGACAAAATCTACCTTTGGGCGCGCGCCGATATATTCCTCGATTCTCAAGAACAAAATACCCCATGACATATTCTTGCCCCTCCATCATCACCATAGACGGTCCTGCCGCGTCGGGAAAAACCTCCATTGGAAGCCGCATCGCGGAGACCTTAGGCTATCTCTTTTTCGATACCGGAATCATGTACCGCGCGGTCACATGGCTCGCGCTCCAGCGCGGACTCGATGTCCACGATTCGCGGGCGATGACCTCCCTCGCCGAAGAAGTTCCCATAGAGGTCCGCCCGCCCTCCCGTCAGGATGGGCGCACCTCGGATGTCTGGGTGGAGAAGAAAGACATCACATGGGAGATTCGCTCGCCGGAGGTGACGGCGCGCGTGTCCATCGTCGCCGCGCACGCGGGAGTGCGCGAAGCATTGACCCGTCAACAACGCCGAATCGGGCTGCGCGGCAACGTCGTCATGGTCGGACGCGATATCGGCACAGTCGTCCTCCCCGAAGCGGGATTGAAAATCTACCTCGACGCGTCCGCGGAAGTCCGCGCGCGTCGGCGCTATGAAGAACGTCTCGCACGAGGCGAAAACGCGGACTACGACGCGCTGCTCCAAAACGTCATCGAACGGGATAAAATCGATTCCACCCGCGCGGTCGCGCCGCTTCGTCCTGCCGACGATGCACGCATCATCCAAACAGATGCCCTCTCGCTCGACGAAGTTTTCGAGAAAATCATGTCTTTTTGCAAGAAAGAAAC
>CAZDGZ010000167.1:0-2402 GCA_964505165.1 uncultured Anaerolineaceae bacterium
GGCGGAAGTTTCGCTCCGCGGCTACTCGGGCAGCGGGGATTGCGCGAAATGCGCCAGCCCCTCCCCAACTACCGAACTACGAAACTACCCAACTACCAAACTACCCAAACAAAAACTCCCCGTTTCCGGGGAGAATCTTCAAGACGAGGGAAACTTGCATTCGCCCTAACTCGACACCGTTTCTTCCTCCTCCACCTCTTCTCCGGTGAAGAAAATATCCACGCCCAAATACAGCAACTGAGAAATTCCCTGCAAGACGAGGAAATACATCGCGCCGAACACGGGCTTGGACAAAAATCCCGCGTACATCATCAATTTCTCGGTCACGGTAGAGGGCATCTGGATAGGCCAGTTTCGCACAATCGAAGCAATATCGTTGGCAAAGTTAATCAAATAAAGCACCAGAATCGCCCAAGCGATGACGTTCAACCACAAGGCGATTTGCAGCGCCGCGTCCTGATTGTGGAATGTCAGAGAGTTTTCTTTTTTATCGTTCATCAAGCCTCCAAAAAAATTCGCGGCGCACAGGCAAAAGCCTCTCGAGAACCGCATGTGAATGGTGAAGAAATTGTAGCATAGATTATTTCGATTGTGCACGCGGAAACAAAATCGAAGATGCCTTTATGATAAGAACGCGCACGCCCTCCTCCCTGCTAAAATATAGGCTATACTTCTTTATATCTTCTTTACAAGAAAGGACTCGTAATGAAAAGAAACCGCCTCTGGATTTTCGTTGTTCTACTGTTCACCGGCGTGGCTTGTACCCTTCCCTCGATTCCCGTTCACATCAAAATCGGAAACCCTTTCGCGCCGCCGACAAAAATTTCCACCTCCGATTCAGGCACGAAGGTGATTCGCTCAGACGATTTCTCTGACCCTGAAAGCGGCTGGCCTGAAGAAGAACTCGACGTGGATCGCGCATATTATCAAGACGGCGCGTATTACATCGAAGTCAACGAAGAACAAACGGATATTTGGGCACACAGCGATTGGGATTTACCGGACGATGTCCGAATCGAAGTAGACGCCACGAAAGTAGACGGACCCGACGATAACGATTTCGGAATCATCTGCCGCTATGTAAAAGACGAAAACGGGGATCCCTCCTATTACCTCTTCCTCATCAGCAGCGACGGCTACGCGGGAATCGCATTTTTCGAATCCGGGACATTATCCCTTCTTTCGGGAGAAGAATTGGCACAAACATCCGCCATCGCGCAGGGAAATGCGACCAATCATATCCGCGCGGATTGCGTAGGCAACACCCTCACCCTCTATGTGAACGGCAAGCACATCACTCGCGTCACCGATTCATCCCTCCCCAGCGGAACCGTAGGGCTTCTCGCCGGAACTTACGACGAACCCGGAACCGTCATCAAATTCGAAAATCTGGTCATATACGAACCGTAAGATACACATTTTCCCCCAAGATAGCGAAGGCAATTAGGTTTCTCTAGTTGCCTTCGTTCGCATTGAGAGAGAAATTTCGCTTGTTCGTCGTCCTCCGAAAATCTTAAAAAACCCACTTATGCTATACTGTATAATAATGCTTCGACCGCTCCATCGTCTCCCATTTTCAGGATAGAAGAATGTCTGCCGACAGAACGCGAGCCTTACTTGAACTTTTGTATCACGTCAGCCATGAGGTCGCCACCGCGTTGGATTTGCGGACGGTGCTGCACCGCCTCCTCTACGCGGCTATCAAGAATGTCGGCGGCGAACGAGGCAGCATTGTCGTCTTGGACGATAACGGCAGACCGCTGGATTCGACCATCGTCTACGGGGACGAATTCCACGAACACACCACACAACAATTACGCGTAACCGTCGAACGCGGCCTCGCCGGATGGGTCGCGCGAAACCGAAAATCTGCATTGGTGCCGGATACCAGCAAAGACGAACGCTGGCTCCGCCGCCCCGATGATTCCATCGAACAAAGCGGCGCGAAATCCGCGATTTGCGTGCCTCTCCTCGCACGCGAGAGACTGGTCGGCGTGATGACTCTCGTTCACTCGCTGCCCAACGCGTTCGGACTGGAACATCTCGAATTGATGGAAGCCATCGCGGCGCAAGCCAGCGTCGCGGTCTTGAATGCGCGACTGTATACCGAAAGCCAGCGGCAAGCGCGGGTGATGACCGCCCTCGCGGAAGGCGCGGTCACCATCAACGCCACGCTCCGCATGGAAGAGGTCTTTCAACGAATTTTGAACCAGACCATGCAGGCGCTTCAGGTGGAAACCGCCGCCCTCGCGCTTCTCGAACCGGAAGGAGATTTGGTCTTCCGCGCCGCAGCAGGATACAACGCGGGAAGCCTCGTCAATCAGCGCATCCCCGCAGGGGAAGGCGTCCTGGGGAAAGTTGCCAGCGAAGGGCGCGGCATCGTCGTCCCCGTCGCGGCGGAC
>CAZDGZ010000168.1:0-2332 GCA_964505165.1 uncultured Anaerolineaceae bacterium
TCACCCCCACCCCCTCTCCCAAAACTGGGAGAGGGGAGTCCGCGCCGCGCGCGAGACTCCTCAGCCCCCGAAAGCGGGCTTTTTTCATAAAAACGGCTATAATGGGAAAAATCCGTAAACGCCATAGGAGGCGAAGATGTCCCCCATTCAAGAAGAATTGTACGATGACGCGCGCACATTGCAATCCAGATTTCGAGAATTACACGGCAAAGTTCGCTTGTCCGAGTTGAGAGATACCGTCGAAGACCTGCAAACGACAGTCAACGGGATGCGGCAGCGAGTCGCCGCGCTGCGCGCGAGGGGATATGTCTTCGAGAAAAATCTGGAGGACGACGCGGATAATTTCGTCGCACAATGGCGGGAGTTGCGTCCCGCAGTGCTGCGGGAAATCGAGCGTCAGGACGCGCGGCTTCAGCAGGCGATTCGTCCGCTGGACGCGCAAGTCTCCTCCCTCATGGCGCATCCGACCTCCTCCTCCTTGTCGAGAGTGGAATCCCGATTGGATGCGATGGAAGCGGATATCGAGGCGGCGGAACGCGCGGTACGCGGCATGTTCGATGCCTTCCGCACTCAGGTGGAGGCTCGGAAGAGCCATCTGAATCGAATCGAATGGATGCTGGACGAACTCGCCGAAGCCACTTTCACCCTCCTCCCGACCGAAGGGGCGGTGATGGCTGTGAAAGCGGTTTGGGCGAAAAACGGAGAGAAAGAAGAAAAAGGAGACCCGGAGGGCGTCCTTTATCTCACCGACCAGCGGATTTTCTTCGAGCAAAAAGAGAAGGTCGCGACGAAAAAAGTCCTTTTTATCGCGACGGAAAAGAAACTGGTGCAGCAAACCTTGTTGGAATTCCCCGTTGCGTTGGTCGAAGAGGCAAAACCCAGCCAGCAGGGATTCATGGGAAAAGACGATTATCTCGAATTGCGCTTAGCGAGCGGCGCGCCGATTTCCCGCGCACTCTTCCACATTTGGGAAGACGGCGATATATGGCAGCGGCTCATCCATCGCGTGAAAACCGGCGAATTCGCTGATGATCGCGCGGTCGAAATAGACGAAGAAACCCTCCAAAAGGTGAAATCCGCGCCGACGAAATGCCCCGCGTGCGGCGCGACGATTTCCCAAGTCATCCTTCGCGGACAAGATACGATTGTATGTGAATACTGCGGGCATGTGATTCGACTCTAATGACCTCTTCTCCCTATCTTCCTTCTATTGAAAACGAATTGCGGCGGCAGGTTGCGCGCCTCGATGCGCCGGCGACGGCGGAATATCATGCGATGCTCACCTATCACATGGGCTGGACAGGCGAGGGCAGCGGGGAACGCGCACGCGGCAAACGCGTCCGTCCCGTGTTGCTGCTGCTGACCGTCCACGCGTCGGGGGGGCGCTGGGAAAATGCCCTCCCTGCGGCGGCGGCGGTGGAACTCCTTCATAATTTTTCCCTCGTCCACGACGATATTCAAGATGACAGCGACACGCGCCGCGGACGCGCGACCGTGTGGCGGCGCTGGGGCGTCCCGCAAGCCATCAACGCGGGCGACGGGCTTTTCGTCCTCTCGAATCTCGCGCTCGCGGACCTTTCCGCCGCGTATCCTGCCGAAACGGTGGTGCGCGTGGGGCGTCTCTTGAACGAAACTTGTCTCAACCTGACGCGCGGACAATTCCTCGATATGTCCTACGAAAAAGAAAACACCCTCCCGCTGGAAGCATATTGGCAGATGATTGAAGGGAAAACCGCCGCGCTGCTTTCTGCGTGTACGGAAATCGGCGCGATACTCGGCGGCGCGTCGGAAGAGAAGATTTCGGCGTATGCGGAATTCGGGCGGTATTTGGGATTGGCGTTTCAGGTACAGGATGATTATTTGGGGATTTGGGGCGACAGCGCGCGGACGGGGAAGTCTACGGCGAGCGATTTGGTCGCGGGGAAAAAATCCTTCCCGATACTATACGCCCTTCAACGTGAGGGCGCGTTTTCCCGGCGTTGGCGCAAGGGAAAGATTTCCCCGGAAGAAGTCGCCGAATTAGCGAAGATTCTGGAAGAGGAGGGCGCGCGCCGAATCACGCGCGAAACAGCGGATTCACTGACCCAAAAAGCGCTGGATTCCCTCTCGAAAGCGAATCCGCAAGGCGAGCCCGGAAAATCCCTCTTTGCCCTCGCCAAACGCCTCCTCCGCCGCGAGGCTTGACATTCCCTCGCGGGATGGCTATAATCTCGACACCATGCGGGTGTAGTTCAGCGGTAGAACGTTTGCTTCCCAAGCAAAATGTCGTCGGTTCGAGTCCGATCACCCGCTCACAGTCCGGCAATTGCCGGGCTGTTTTTTTGTATTAGCG
>CAZDGZ010000169.1:0-2298 GCA_964505165.1 uncultured Anaerolineaceae bacterium
ATGGCGTCGGGGTAAAATTAGCAAAGATGACCAAACTACCCACCTACTCCCCCTTGTGCGGCAAAAAACGAACAGAGAACGCCCCAAGGGCAATGAAGAACGCCGCGATTTCGAAGAGGGTGGCGTAGGAATATCTTTTCAAAAAGAATCCGCCGAAAATCGGGAGCAGGGCGAGGGGGAGAACGAGCGCGGCATTGATTGCTGCATAGGTGGGACGCCGTTGGGGCGGTGCAATTTCCAGCAGCGCGGTCTGAAAGCCGACGTTTCTCCCATTAAAGCAGGCTCCCGCGAGGATGAAGACGAGCGTTAGGGCTTTCCATCCGAATCCCGCGAGGAATATCGCGAGTAGTGGTGTGATTGTAGATAAGGTGGCGCACGCGAAGAGCATGAGTCGGCTTTCGTATTTGTCTACGAGGCGTGCCCAAATGAGATTTGCGACAATTCCGCCGGAAACCTGTGCGAGCAAATACGTCCCGACAGCGGATACGGGCGCGTCGAGTTCCTGTCGGGCAAAGACCACATAAAAGGGGAGAACCATCAGGCTGAAGCCCGTCAGCAGTTGGGTGATGACGAGCGGTTTGAGCGCGCGGGCCGCCTCTGCGAGAGAGCCGAAATATTCTCCCCACGCGGGGACGGGCGCGTCCTCTTTTTCGGTGATAGGTTCTCGGATGATGAGAAATCCAGCGGACGCGATGAGCAGCCCGACAGCCGCCAGCCCGAAGAGGAGCGCGTACTCATTGGGGTAGGGGACAGTGGCGAGGATTTTCCTCGCGAGAAACGCCGCTCCAATGGAAAGCGGTCCCGCGATGGCAGAACGTCCTCCGAAGAACGCGCCGCGCCGCCGAAGCGGGATGACCTTTCCGATGATGTCGGTATAGGGGATGTTTCCGATTCCGCCGCCCGCGTAGAAAATGGAAAGGAGAATCACGAGTGCCCATGCCAGAAGGGTCGGCTGTTCCGCACCGATGAGGTAAATGAGCAGGGATAGCGTTCCCCAACTGAACGCGCGGAGGTAAATCGCCATGAGGAGGTAGGGCATTTTCTTCGCGCGCGGTTCTATCCATCGCGCGGCGAAAATTTGCGGGAGCGCATTGGCGAAATTCAAAACAGTGGACAAGCCGCCGACCCATATCGTCGAACCGGTGAGCGCGGCAATAAAGGCGGAAATGACAGTGGTTGGCTGCGTGAGGGAGGTGCTGAAGGCGAGGAACGCTCCGTGCCAAATTCCGCCGGCGAAATTGATTTTTTCTCTTTTGTTCATATATTTTTCGGAGATTCGAGAAGTTCCTTGAGTTTTGGATGATTCGCGTAAACGCCGCGGTACCGCTCCGGCAGCATGGCAGCGATTCGGCACATGATTTCGTCTGTGTACTCTCGAAGCGCCTCATCGCGCTTTTTCGCGGGGAGCGGAGGGAGCGTGAAGGGTTTCCCCGCGCGAACGCGGACGTTGGAGCGGCGGAGACGTTTCAGATTCCCGAAAATCACGCGGTCTTCCGTGCCGATGAGCGCAACGGGGACGATGGGATATCCGGCTTTGAGGGCGAGATAACTGATTCCGGGTTTTCCCTGCTGAAGGGATTCCACGCGGCTGCGCGTTCCCTCCGGCGCGATGATGAGGATTTGTCCTTTGTCCATGCGGCGTAGAATTTCCCGAATCGCGTGGATATCCGGGTTGAATCTATCAATGAAGATGAAATTCAAATGTTTGCCGACCCAGCGTAATATCGCGTATTTTTCCCATTTTTCCGCGACGGGGATGAATAAATCCCTCCTGTTGAAGACATCGTACACGAGAAGGGCGTCTATCAATCCAAGATGATTCGAGGCGATAGCGTAACTGCTTCCTTCTGGAAGGTTTTCCATCCCTTCGAATTCCACGCGCGCGACGAGATGAATGATGAGTCGAATGAGCGAACGCAAGAATAGATAAGCCATCGTGTAAGCCTCGTGAAGGATAGGATGTTTGCCAATTGTACTCGAAAAACGAAAACGGAGCGTTGCAGGCAAATCACCCGAAACGCTCCGCTCTTCGGCTGGAGGTCCGATTATTCGTGTGCAATGGGGGGGGCGGTAAAGAGATAATCGTTCAATTCTTTGTCGAAGGTTGGGTCTTGGCGGCGAATCCATTCGAGAAGCATTGCCGCGTGTTCTTTCTCCTCGTCACGGTTATGCACGAGGATGGCTTTGAGTGCCTCGTCTGTGCATGCGTCTACGCGCTGGTTGTAATAATCAACGGCTTCGAGTTCTTCTCGGAGGGAGATAATCGCTCGGTGCATGTCCATTGTCGCGGCAGAGAGT
>CAZDGZ010000170.1:0-2284 GCA_964505165.1 uncultured Anaerolineaceae bacterium
AAAACTTAAACGCCTTTATCCATCCTTTAAGACTTGACGAAGTACTACCCAACTAACGCGGGTATACTTATACGAATCTCATCCTCTGACCTTCGGGAGACCTCTGCAATGTCGAAAAAATTCCTCTTCGGCCTCTTTTTCGTCGCTTTGTTTTTACGGCTGATTCCCGTCGTCGCGACGCGGCATTTGGGAATTGGATTGGATGATATGTTCCAGTACGATATGCTTGCGCGGAGCCTTGCGTCGGGGAACGGGTATCGCTGGTACGCGGAAGAAGATTTGTCGTTGATTCGCCAATACGTCGAGATGGATTTTTCGGGGCTGGACTATGATCCTCGCGGCGTTTTGACCTCTTTTCGTCCTCCGCTTTATCCTGCGTTTTTGGCGTTGCTCTATCTTCTCTTTGGGATGGGGGCGAGCCGTTTCCTTGTCGTGCGCGTGGTGCAGGCGGTGATGGGCGCAGCCCTCGCGCCGATGACGTGGAGTCTCTCGCGGCGTGTTTTCCCTCAGCGTCCACGCGCGGCGCGTCTCGCGGCGTGGGCGGTCGCGTTGTATCCGATGCTTCTTTTGTATCCGCTGGCATTGGCGACGGAGAATCTCTTCTTTTTCTTGTTCCTGGGCGCGCTCCTTTTCCTTCTCCGCGCGGACGAGACGCGCCGCCCGCGCGAGTTCGTCCTTGCGGGCATCCTTTTTGGCTTGACCGCGCTCACGCGTTCCGTTTCCCTCCTCGCTGTCGCCGCGGCGGCGTTGTGGATTTGGTTTTCGCTTCGCGAGCGGAAACACGCGGCGATATTCGCGCTCTCGGTTGCTCTCGTCATCTCCCCTTGGATTCTTCGCAATACATTCTTGCATGGGCGGCTGAGCGGCATCGAGACGAGTTTGGGATACTCGTTGTATCAGGGCTATCATCCGAAAAGCGAGGGCACGTTTTCTGCAGAAATCTCGCTGGATTTGTTTCCCATTCTCGATGACGCCGTGCGCGACCAAAAAGGCATCGAAGCGGCGTTGTCCTTTATCCGCGAAGACCCCTCCCGCGTCCCGTATCTGATTTTGCGTCGGCTCGGATTTTTCTTCGGGCTGGAACGGCGCGCGCTGACGTATTTTTACAGCAATAATTTCTTCGGATATCTTCCCTTTGGCGTTTTGCTTGCGGTCTCTCTTCTTCTTCTTTTGCCTTTCCCTCTCCTGACTCTTTCCATGTTCTTTGGTATGGCGGTGTCCTCTTGGACGCGCGGCGCGCGGCTTCTTTTATTCGTTTCGCTTGGGTATCTCTTTCCGCATTTGCTCATTTTGGCGGAGCCGCGTTTTCACATGACCCTGATTCCGATTTTTGCTGTTTTTGCCGCGCAATTCTGGACGAGCGGTTTCGCCGCGTTTCGTCTGCGTTGGGAAATTCCATCGGGACGCCGCGCGCTTCTTTTTGCCGCGTTGGGAGCGGTTTTGCTTCTTGCTAATATAAGCGCGGAATTGATTCTCGACGCGGAGACCATCCGCGCGCTCTTCGGTCCCAATGGCAATGAAACTTATTTCCCTTATTGAGATGACGATATGAAACGACAGACTCTTTTTCTTGCCCTCATTCTCTTTTTGACGGTATCCTGTGGACTTCCGAGGACGCGGCCCTCCGCGCCGCCCGCGAGTTCTACGCCTTCCCCCGCGACGCCTTCCCCTTCCGCGACGCCTTCGCCGAGTCCCTCCCCGACCTCCACTTTCACTCCGCTTCCCAGCCCCACCTTCACCCCGACGTTTACGCCCTCCCCTGTCCCCACCTATGCAATTCTGCGCGGGACGGTGTTGGAGCGCGCGAATTGCCGATACGGTCCGGGCGTCCCCTATCTTTATAAATACGGATTGGTGCCGGGGAGTAATCTCGAAATCATTGGGCGACTCGACGACGCCTCGTGGATTTACGTCCAAGCAATTGGCGGGAATAATCCTTGTTGGGTCAATGCCTCGTTGATGGATGTGCATGGCGACATCTGGGCTTTGGAGCCGGTGTATCCTGACAAAGCCCCGCTTCCCGTTTCTCCCTACTACCCGCCTTTAGGGAACGTCCGCGCCGTCCGCGATGGAACGCAACTTACGATTACTTGGACGGGACAAGCCCTCCGCGCGGGGGACGAAGAAGGTCCGAACAGCCCTCTATACCTCGTGGAGATTTGGGCATGTGAAGACGGCGAACTTCATTTCAAGCCCTACGGGTTGTTCTACGAAACCCTCACGATTACCGACGAAGCCGGTTGCGACGAGCCTTCGCATGGACGGGTGTATTTCGCAGAGAAAC
>CAZDGZ010000171.1:0-2120 GCA_964505165.1 uncultured Anaerolineaceae bacterium
ATCGCATTCGGCGAGCGCAGATTTCGCGGCATCGAGGAGCGCGTCGTATCTGTCGGGGAAAATGCCGTAGCGGATGGGCGCGCCGCCGTGTGTCTCGATGAGCGCCGCGAGGGTGTAGGAGTTGATGTCGCGCACTTGCCCCGGCGCGGGCGTCGCTTCGGGAGGAATGACCTCGTCGCCGGTTGAAATCAACCCGATACGCGGCGCGCGCCGAACCCGAATCCGCGTGATGCCCATTGCCATCAACGCGCCGATTTCCGCAGGGCGGAGGCGTGTGCCGGCGGGGAAAAGGACATCGCCTTCCCGGATATCTTCGCCGATTTGGATGACGTTTTCGTTAACCGCGACCGCACGCTGGATTTCCACCTCTTCTTTTCGGACGTGCTGCGTGTATTCGAGCATTACGACCGCATCCGCGCCATCGGGAAGCATGCCGCCCGTGTGGATGAGCGCGGCTTCCCCGGTTTGGAGGGAAAAATCAGGAGCAGCCCCCATCGGGCATTCTCCGACAAGCGCGAGATACGCGGGGAGACTTGCGCTCGCGCCGTAAGTATCCGCCGCGCGGACAGCGTAGCCGTCTACGGCGGAGCGGGGAAATTGGGGAAGTGCATGGGGCGCGCGGAGTATTTCCGCGGTGACTCGTCCCGCCGCTTCGACGACAGGGACGAGGTCATCCGGCGGGACGCGCGCGGGGAGCGCGTCGAACCATTTTCTCCGCGCGGCATCTGGGGGAAGGAGGGTTAGGAATTCGGGCATCGTCTAATGAAACCAAAAAATCATCACGAGGAGATATACGGTCAGCGCGGGGACGGCGAGCGCGAGGAGACGCAGAAATTTCCATCGCGGCGCGCCCCCTTCTCCGATTCGCTGCAAGTGAAAGATTTGAAATGCGGCAAAAGGAAGCGCGAGGAGAATCGGCGCGAGGAGTTCCGCGCGGAGACCGAGAAAAATCCACGAGGCGAAAAGGAGAAACGCGGCGAGAATCAACGCGTGGTGCAGCCTGATTCCGTTTCGCCAGTCCATGCGCGTGAGAAGGGTAGGGCGCGCGATTTTCGCATCGCGGGCGTAGGTGGAAAAATCGAGTGCGAGAAATGCCGCGAGGGTGAGCAGCGAAAGAGGAAACGCGTTCATCGCGAGGAGGCGGTGATACTCGCTGCTTTGCAGAAAAAAGCCGAACGCGGGGAGGAATATCGCGAGATTCGCGGTGTCGAGGAATTCCCCGTAGCCGCTTTCTGCGAGGCGGAGGGGCGGGAGGGCTTCCGAAAGCGCCGCGAGGGCAAGGAGGAGGAAGAACAACGCGGCGGAGAGAGAAAGACGGTTCGCCGCGAGAAGTGCGAGGAGGGCGAATCCTGCTGCACCGAGCGCGCCGAGGGCAATTTGAAAGGACGCTGCGCGTAGCCAATCTCTCTCTTTGGGAGGAATATCTGTCCCCCAAAGAACGCGCTCCCACTTTTTCGGAAGAAACCACGCGTTGAGAAGATTCGCCGCAAGAAGAAGCGAAAGCGCAGCGACGAACCCCGTCCAGAACGCGGCGAAACTGCGAAAGAATCCCAAATACCGCGCGAGAACCGCGCCGAGTGCATAGGTGAGCGCGGCGAAGGTGAGCAGTTCCGGGCGGGCGAGACGGAGAAGCGCGAGAAATCGTTTCATCTTATAGGAGCGAGTAGCCGCCATCTACGGCGAGGGTTTGTCCGGTGATGTAGGCGTTGTCGAGGAGGTAGGTCAACGCGGCGGCGAGTTCTTCCGGCGCGGCGGGACGCGGCAATGGCAGGCGGCGGACGAGGCGGTCCCACGCGTCGGCGGAGAGCGTTTCGGCGTCTTCGGGGGGGAGCGCCAGCCCCGGCGCAATGGCGTTGACGCGGATATTCGGGGCGAGCGCGCGGGCGAGGACGCGGGTCAACGATTCGAGCGCGGCTTTGCTGACGATATACGCGGGGTAGCCCGTCCACGCTTTGGACGCTCCCGCGTCGGTGATGTTGACGATGAGTCCGCCTTCCGCCTCCATGCGCCGCGCCGCTTCTTGCGCGCAAAGGAGGGGCGCGCGGAGGTTGAGAGTCAGGGTTTCATCCCATTCGCGAGAAGATATGGTCTGTATCTCCGCGCGCTGCATCCGTCCGGCG
>CAZDGZ010000172.1:0-2002 GCA_964505165.1 uncultured Anaerolineaceae bacterium
GAACTCGGCACGCGGTCGGGGGCAGTGGAAAACATCCTCGGTTGTCTCCGCGGCTAACCGAGTATCTTCAAAATTTCCCCTGCCAACTTGAGCACCGGCGCGCCGATGTCGCCCATGTTTTGCGCCGCGGCTTTCAATCCCTCGATGCTGACGCTGTACCATTTGCGTTTGGGCTTTTCTTTTTGCAACTCCTCTTGCAGACGCGTTAAATCTTCGCGGGCTTCCTCGGCGGTTTCCTCATCCAGTTTGGGAAGCAGGGCCTTCACCGCCTCGGTGAGTTCCGCCAAAAGCGGCGCGAGGGCGGGGTTCGAGGGGGTGTTGAAACTGTGTTCTATTTGCTGTTGAACGCTGTTCTCGTTGCCTTGTACCAGCGCGCTTCCGATGACATTTCCGTGGATAATAATGCTTCTTCCTTCCATACCTTCCTCCTCCGCGCGTCGTTTGCGCTCTTTCTCCCGCTCGGCGGGCGGGACGAAGCCGTTCAAAATCTCCGAAACGTTGATGGTCACGACCTCCCCCTGCCAGTTTTGGGGAATTTCCGCCACGCCTTTTCGCTCGAAAGTCAGCAAGTCGTCGTAAGAAATCCGCAGGCCGGGGTATTTCGCGGGCAGGAGAAAGGCTTCGATGGAAAATTGCGCCTTCTCCTTTCCTTCGGTGAAGGTCTTGTGAATGGAGTCGAAATGCCCGCGTATCTGGGCGAGGAAGTGGACGCGGGTATTCTCCTGCCCGGCGACGCGAATTTCCACTTTCTTCTCCGGCACGCTGGCGCGCACGAGGGCGCGGTTGCCGCCGTTGACGAGAATCACGCCCCAGCGCCAGACCTTGCCCGCGTCAATCCATTCATGGGTGCGGACGATGAAGCGGGTGATGATGCTTTCGGGGAGTTCGGGATATTCGTATTCGAAGTGGAGCGCGTCCTCCCAGCCGTCCGTCTCCGCCGGTTCGTCCTGCGGCATGAGATTGGGGAACCACCATGCGGAATCGCTTTCGGGATAGCACAACTCGAATTTCCGCAGGAGGGTCATAATCAGGGCGCGGTGCGGCGGGGCATAATCGGGCAGGATGTTTCGGAGCATGGATTTCTCCAGCCTGCCCGCCGGGGTGTGGCTGCGAAACCCCTCGTTGGTGATGATGCGGTAGACCGCGTTCGCGACCCAGTTGGGGTTGAGGATGCCGGATTCGCTCAACGGCTCGCCCGCCTCGTTTCGGAAATCGAGGACCACGCCCAAATCGTGCATCAGGAGGAGGAGGGTTTCCTGGTCTTCGGCGTCGGGGATGCCGTGTTCATCGCAAATCTCGGCGTAGCGCTGGCGGGGGATGATGTTGCGGCTTTCCTTTTCCGCTTCCAGCGCCGCTTTGACGTCCAGATGGGTGTTGGCGAAGAGGACGCGCACATGGGGGAGCGATTCGACTGCCTCGGCGAGGGCAGTGCGCAGTTCTTCGATGCCGCGTCCTTCTGCGGCGGAGGTCTCAACGAAGGCGCGGACGCCGAACTCGCGTTGGAGGCGGTTTTTCGGCAAATCCAGTTGGTGCTGGGCGGCGTCCGCCTGATTGCCGGCGATGAGGATGGGGGCTTCGGGGGCGAAGGTGCGGATGGTGCGCAGCCAGTAGGCGACGCGGTTTTGGTCGTAGGTGTTGCGGACGTTCAGCACCAGCAGGTAAACGCAGCGTTTCGAGAAGAAGAAGGGATGGGTGCTGTGCATGAACTCCTGCCCGCCGAAATCCCAGATGCGGGCGGTGTATTCGCCCAGCGGGAGGGTGTGGGTCTCGACGGTGAGGGTACTCTTGCGGTGGGGGTCGTAGGAGTCCTCCAGCAGGCGGTGGACGAGGGAGGTCTTCCCGACGCTGGGCTGGCCGACGACGAGCAGGCGCGCCTCGCCCAGCGCCCTGCCGCCGCCCTCCCAGAGGGCGCGGTAGAAGTCGAGAATGGGTTGGGCGTTATCGCCCCAAAATTCACCTTTCAACAGTACTCGCGGCAGGGCAATCGCCAGCGGGTTGCCGC
>CAZDGZ010000173.1:0-1935 GCA_964505165.1 uncultured Anaerolineaceae bacterium
TAGTCGGCTAGTCTTGTAGTCGGGGGAGGGCTGATGGTTTGGGAGTCTTTTTTCCTGCAAAGGGGATTTTAAGATTCGCGCGGGGATTGCTTCGCCCCCTGCGGGGGCTCGCAATGACATACGCGGCGCATGTCGCGCAATCCCCGCTGCCCGAGTGTCCCGAAGGGATGTATCGAGGGCGACAGGCTCGGCACGGCGTCGAGGGCAGCCCCCGGCGGGGGTAGTCGCCTCCTCCGCAATCCATCCTCTTCCACCTCCCCAAAAACCTTGACGCCGCCTCCCCCCTGTGGTATTTTTCTCCCCGCGCATAGACCGACCGGTCGGTCTATGCATCTTAAAGGAGCAATACGATGGATACCCAGCAAAAAATCCTCGACGCAGCGGCGCAAGTCTTCGCGGAAAAAGGCTATCACGACACCCGCGTGGATGAGATTGTCTCCCGTTCGGCGACCTCGAAAGGCGCGGTGTATCACTATTTCCGCAGCAAGAAGCACATCTTTTTTGCGTTGATTGACGAATTCGTCACGCTCCTCGAAAAGCGGCTTCGCACCGCCATCGAGAAAGAAGAGAGCGGAATCGAGCGAGTCGGCGCGGCGCTGGAAGCAGGGATGGCGACCTTTCAGCAATACCGCGTGTTGGCGAAAATCGTCCTCGTTCAGGCAGTCGGGCTAGGCACTGCTTTCGAGGAGAAACGCGCGGAAATTGACGAGCGTTTCATCCTCCTTATTCGGGAATATCTCGACGAGGCAATCGCTGAAGGCAGCATCCCCCCGCTCGACACGGAGGTCGCCGCGCGCGCGTGGATGGGCGCGCTGGATGCCATCGTCATTCGATGGATTTACACGGGCGAACCGGATATCGAACGAGCGTTCCCCGTTTTGCGGGATTTGCTTCTTCGGAGCGTTGGCGTCTCGGAGGAGCGAATCCGCTCGATGAACGATTAAATTCTTGGAGGCTTGATTTCTATGAAAAAACTGACCCTGAAAGACATTCTCGGACCCATGCGCTTGCCTTTCTTGCTCCTGCCGCCTATGTGCGTGCTGCTGGGAGTCGGAGTCGCATTTTGGCGCACGGGAGGGGACATCAACTGGTTTTACGCGCTCCTCGCGCTCGTTGGCGCGGTCTCTTCGCACATCAGCGTCAACGCGTTTAACGAGTATTTCGATTTCCGCAGCGGACTGGACGAAAAAACCGAAAAGACTCCCTTCAGCGGCGGAAGCGGCACGCTTCAGGAAAACCCGGCTGCCGCGCGCGGCGCGCTGACGACCGCGCTCGTCTCGTTCATCCTGCCGGTTCTCATCGGATTTTATTTCCTCGATGTCCGCGGCGTGATGATTATCCCGCTTGGGCTGCTTGGGCTTCTCGTCGTCTATTTGTACACGCAATGGATTACCAAAAACTGGTTCCTCTGCCTCATCGCCCCCGGACTCGGATTCGGCATCCTCTGGGTCATGGGGACGGATTTCGTCCTCACAGGGACTTATTCGTGGGAAGCCTTTGCCGCATCCCTCGTCCCGTTTTTCCTCGTCAACGATTTGCTCCTCCTCAACCAATTCCCCGACGCCAAAGCGGATGAGCAAGTCGGGCGCGCGCATCTCCCCATCAAAATCGGCAATTCCGCCAGCGCGAAAGTTTACGCGGCATTTTTGGGACTTGCGTATCTTTCGATGATTGGCGGAGTCGCCTTCGGGCTTCTCCCCCTCTGGGCGCTGCTTGGATTGGGGACGCTTTTCTTCGCGGTCTCTGCCGCGCGCGGCGCGATGCAATATGCGGACGATATTCCCAATCTCATGCCGTTTATGGGACAGAATGTTTTGCTCAACCTTCTCACCCCCCTACTGATGGCAATTGGGCTTTTCCTCGCGGCGTTCTTCGGCTGAGAAAAAGCCGCGGCGCGCGTCCTCCGCTGAACGAAACGAGCGGAGGACGCGCGAA
>CAZDGZ010000174.1:0-1678 GCA_964505165.1 uncultured Anaerolineaceae bacterium
ATACACGATGTTATACTTGGGTACTTTCAATCTCAAGGTGAATAAATGACCGATTCTCTCTGGTGGCGCGACGGCGTCATCTATCAAATTTACCCGCGCTCCTTCGCGGACAGCAACGGCGACGGCATCGGCGATTTGCAAGGAATCATCTCCCGCCTCGACTATCTTCAATCACTCGGAATCGACGCGATTTGGCTCTCGCCGTTTTATCCCTCGCCGGACGCGGATTTCGGCTATGACATCAGCGACCACACCGCCGTAGACGCGCGTTTCGGGACGATGGAGGATTTCGATGCGTTGGTAGAGAAAGCGCATCAGCACGGAATCCGCATTATCCTCGACCTTGTGTTGAATCACACTTCGCAGGCGCATCCTTGGTTTCAGGAATCCCGTTCCGGGCGCGACAACCCCAAAGCCGACTGGTACATCTGGCGCGATACGCCGAACCGCTGGCTCTCGGTCTTCGGCGGCAAAGCGTGGACGTATGACGAAAAACGCGGGCAATACTATTACCACATGTTTTTGAAAGAACAGCCCGATGTCAACTGGCGCAATCCCGACTTACGACGCGCACAAATAGACGTAATGCGATTCTGGCTCGCTCGCGGCGTGGACGGCTTCCGGTTGGATGTCTTCAATGTTTACTTCAAAGATGCCGAATTCCGCGACAACCCGCCGACTTTCGGACGACGCCCTTTCGAATGGCAAAAGCATATCTACGATTGCGACCGTCCCGAACTCATTCCTCTCTTGAAAGAATTCCGTGCCCTGATGGATTCCTATTCCGAGCGATACATGGTCGGCGAAACCTTTCTTTCCACGCCGGAAAAAGCCGCGAAATACTGCGGAAAAGAAACCCTCCACGCCGCGTTCAACTTCGATTTCACGATGCGGCATTTTCATCCAAAGGAATTCTTCGACGCCATCCAGCGTTGGGAACGAGCGCTAGGCGAAGAAAACTGGCCGAATTACGTTCTGAGCAACCACGATATTCCCCGCTCCGCGACGCGTTACGCCAAAGGCGAGGACGATGCGCGGGCGAAAATCGTTTTGGCGATGCTGCTCACATTGCGCGGCACCCCCTACCTCTACGCGGGAGAAGAAATCGGGATGCGGAATCTGAAAATGCGCCGCAGCGAAATCATGGATCCGCCCGGAAAACGGTATTATCCCTTTTATCCTACCCGCGACGCGGCGCGTTCTCCCATGCAATGGGAGGATTCTCCAAACGCCGGATTCACCACCGGAACGCCCTGGCTGCGCGTACATCCAAATTATCCCCATCGAAATGTCGCCGCGCAGGAAAAAGACCCACACTCGATACTCAACATGACAAAGCGTCTCATCGCGCTTCGCAAAAAGTACCCGGTACTGCGACGCGGCACGTTTCTACCGCAGCGAAGCCTCGCGCCGCGCGGTGTAATGGCCTATCTGCGGCGTACAGAAGCGCAAACGCTCTTCGTCGCGTTGAATTTCACCGGAAGAGAACAGAATCTCCGCCTGCCAGAAGAAACTCACCACCTCATCTTTTCCACTCATCGAGACGAAAACGCGGAGATTCCAGAAGAAAACTTCTCTCTCTTCCCCTATGAAGCCGTGATACTTGCATAGCACGAGAGCCACAGGAGAAACCATGAGCGATTCCTTCCATTCTGGATTTGTCGCCGTCATCGGACGC